>CALMRA010000190.1 GCA_937872065.1 uncultured Eubacteriaceae bacterium
GCTGGCAGTATACTCAGGCGGCAGAACCGGAAGCGGCGGGCTCGCAGTATACTTCGGTTCCGGAACCGGAGCCCGAAAAAAGAACTCAAGGGGCGGAACGCCCGGCGGACAGACTGAAAAGCAGGCGTATTGCGATTCCTGTAGATAAAGAACCTGTATCGGAGTTCGTATATGAAAGCAGAGATTCCGTGAGACCGGGAGCTGCTGAAAAAAAGGCGGTCAAAACAGAAGATACTGCAGAGACGCACGAGGATGAGACCTTCGACTGTGTTCTGGAGCCGGCGGACCCGGACAGCGCGGCTATTCACGTAACCAGAACGCCGTTCTGGATCGGGAAGTCGGAAGAAGCAGACTACCGGCTGGAGAAGAGGGGAGTCAGCAGAGACCATGCCTGCATTACGAGACATTCGGACGGTGTCTTTTATATCCGTGATAACGATTCGACAAACGGGACATCGCTCAACGGAAAGCTGATAACGGATCAGAACGTGCACAGGCTCAAACCCGGCGTCAGGGTCAGCTTCTACAATTATGAATTTACGGTAATGAACGTATAGGCGGAGTGCAATGATAAAAGGTACGGAAAAGCGAAATAAAGTATATCTGATTCTTAACTGTCTGATCCTGCTATTGTTTTTTGTGGGAGAGTGGGGAAGCATAATGAAATCCGGCTATTACATATTCAGCGGAAGCGCAGCGCTTATTCCATTTCAGCTGTTTTATCTTATTTTCCACTATGACTGGGGCTTTACTCCCTTCGGCAGTGCCATTTATACCAGCACAGTACTGAGCAGATTTGCTTTATATTCGCTGTCCTTCTATGTCATTCCTGTTTTGATCTGCATCGCGCTGGTTCAGCTTTATGTTTTGAAGAGACAGGATGGATTTATACGTTTCTCAAAATACGGACTTTACGCATCGCTGATTACAGCGGCGCTTTACGCACTCGTACGTATGGTTTATATTTCGAGTCATATCGGCGGTTATCCTTCGTTATACGATGATTATGCCAGAGAAAATCCTCTGGGCTTAGGATACTGGCTCATTCTGATAATCTCGACGGTCGCAATAGTATATCAGCTTGCGGCACAAAGAGCTTCGGGACGAGGAAAAGAGGCGGCGCCTGAATTCGCTGAGGCAGCGACAGACAGCGGGAATGACAAGGCGACTGAAACGATAGGAGCCCCGGTTCCGAAAACGGGCCCAATTCAGGAGGCGGCTCCGGTTCAGGAGACAGTACCAGAGCAGGAGAAAGAAACAGTTACAGAACAGGAGATGGAGGCCGCAGCAGATGAAGCAGAAGCCCATGAGTACGACGCTTCAGAATATGTGTCTGACCGGAACGAGTCGATCGACAGTTTTAATCCGCCTGTCACCTTAAAAAACGGAGACCGGACGCTCGCGTTATATGAGCTTCCGGCTGTGATCAGTCGGGATACAGGCATGAATAATCTTGTCGTCGGTGATGAGTCTCAAGGCGGCAGACAATGCCGGATTTTAGAATATGAAGGAAATATCGTCATTAACGAACTCGACTCGACGACTGGAACCTGGCTTAATGATGAAAAGCTGGATCCGGGGAGCTATTTTATTCTTCAGGACGGCGATCGGCTTAAAGTCGGCTCCACAGAGCTTGACGTAAGCTTCGACGATATGCTCGTCAGACGTATGATTGAAAAATCGCAGAAATATAATGGAAACTGAAGAAAAAACCGAGGAGCTGCTCGACTCGAAGCTGAAAGAAAAACGTTCCCGGGGAAAAAAGAAGAACAATCCTCCGGAGAAGCGAAACGGGCGGGGAATGACGGTGAAGAAAACCGCACTAATCGTCGCGGCCGTACTTCTCATAGCCGGAGGCGGATATTTCGGGTGGAAGTATTACCGGAGCAGCCAGTATCAGAAGGAGCTGGATCTGGCGGTCAAGGCGATGGACGACGGAAAAATCGAAGACGCGATCCTTGCCTACGACAACGCAATTAAAATTGACGACAACCGTATTGACGCCTATCTGGGAAAAGCGGCGGCGGCCGTGAAATCAGGGGATATCGATACGGCGCGTTCGACCTACGACAAGCTTGTCTCGATAACGGGCGACAGCAAGTACCAGAGAATGAGCGAGAGCGCGGGAATGGGCAACACCTCCGGAAACTATGCCAACGCCGGCCTTGCGGCTTCATACGGAGACAGCGTCTACGTCGCGAATACGCCGCGCCCGGGATGTCTGACGAAAATAGACGGCAGTAATGAAAAAATGATTTTCGATCTCGGCGACGACAAGAAAATCGTGCAGAATATCAGCGTAGACGGTGACTATGTTTATTTCAGTGTCTGGAGTCTGAATAACGATATCGGAGCGGAGAGTCTCGCGAAGAACGGGATCTACCGGGTTCCTGCCGACGGCGGAGACGCGGTGCATCTGCTGACACCGACCAACGATTTCTATTATTCGAATATGGTCCTGTGGAACGGCCAGCTGTATCTGCTGTCCTACGATAAAGGCATATACAAGGTCGACACAAACAGCGGGGACATGAGCACGGTTTTCGAAGGCATGTACGAAAGTCTGAACTCTGACGGAAAATATCTGTATTCAGGGACAGACCAGTCTATTTACAGCATCGATTCCCAGGGAAATCAGAATCTCGTGACAGCCTCGAGAGGCGCCAGCTTGATTATCGCCTATCAGGACAAGCTCTATTTCGCCTCAAGCTATCGGAGCGGAGACGGCTACGAGTTGAACAGAATCAATAAAGACGGCTCGGATCTTGAAAGGATCGGTCAGAAGGTTTATTACTACACTCGTTTTAATATTTACGACGATACGATCTATATGGCCCGTAGACAGAGTATGATGAGCAGCTCAGACAATACCGTTCAGATCGAGACGTACAGTCTGGACGGTCAGAATGCCGGCACGCTCGCGTCTTTTCTGCCGTCAGATCTGATTGGGAGTCTGGACAATTCGAGTATCCAATATGTCACTGTCAACTACCCCTGCGTCGCGGGAGGGAAGCTTTATTACAGACTTTCCACAACCAGTATTCTGGACAGCGGATACAGCAATTATTTCGGAAGCATGGATCTGGACGGACAGAATAATCAGATTATATCGAACGGATAAACGGAGCTGAAAAACAGCGGAGGAAACGGACTTTTGTGTCCGTATTCCTCCGCTGTTTTTAGTTTGTTCCGACTATCAGAGCTGCTGTCAGCTGTTGCTCAGCATTTGATTCAGCTCATCCTGGTCCGGCAGACTGGGAAGACTGTTCGTACGCTTAAATTCCATTTCGTCGCCCACCGTAAGCTTGTTTCCGTCAAGAACGTAGCTGATCTCTTCGGTTCCCAGACCGCCCATACTGGACCATCCGTAGCCTGAAGAGTCCAGGTACATGTAACAATCATTTAAAGCACAGGTCAGTACTCCGTCTTCTTTTTCGACATAGGTTCCTTTTATATACTCGTATGAGGTCGTGTCATAATAATCAGATTTCGATACCGAGATCATAATGATCGTTCCGTCTTTATTCAGCTGCATATACATCTGAACCGGATCGATTCCGTATAACGATTCGTATGCCGGATCCTCAAACAGCCAGACACCCGTGATACCTCCCGAGGAACAGCCGCAGAGAGAGAATACGAGAAACAGCGAAATCAGAACCGGAAGAAGTCTTTTTTTCATTTTACTGTCCTTCTAACGTTAAGTATTTATTAACTAATTTTAATCTTAACTGGAATGCAAAACGATTTCAATCATTCTGCGCGAACTGTCATTTTTCCAGTCCGAACGGTAATTATCAGATTTGAAGAAACACACAATGTATTGAATAACAGAATAAGTCGATAAATTATTCGTTAAATTAGTAAAATATTCTTGTGTTTTAAGAAAAACTTGTTAGAATAAGATTGTAAAGATCTTTCACAAATTCATATCTCTATTGCTGTTTAAAACATAGCCGTCTAAGCGTAGTGTAATCGTTACAGGAAGACAGCCGTATACCAGTCATAGTCATATGTCAGAACACAAATTACCGGAAAACGAGGTTAGAATGAAGACCCTTTTTGTCAGGAATGTTGCGTTTCTTGTCACATGCGATGACGGCGACCGGCTGCTTGCGGATGTAAATCTCTATGCGGAAGACGGCGTTATTGTTTATATCGGAAACGAACAACGAACAGCAGACAGAGTGATCGACGGTTCCCGCCGAATCCTCTTCCCGGGCCTGGTCAACACCCATCATCATCTGTACCAGACCTTCAGCCGCAACCTGCCCCAGGTGCAGAAAATGGAACTCTTTCCGTGGCTGAAAACCTTATACGAGATCTGGAAAAATCTCGACGAAAACACCATCTGGCACAGCTCCCTCACAGGAATGGGAGAGCTCCTGAAGACAGGCTGCACAACCTGTCTCGACCATCACTATGTTTTTCCCGAAAATACAGACAACCTAATAGACACGCAGTTCAGAGCCGCGGATACTCTCGGCATGCGCTTTCACGCGACCCGCGGAAGTATGGATCTGTCCGTCAAGGACGGGGGACTGCCTCCAGACAGCGTCGTTCAGGACATCGATACGATCCTTGCGGACAGCGAACGTCTCATCTCCAGGTATCAAGATCCCGCCCGCTGCGCGATGCACCGGGTCGCTCTCGCGCCCTGCTCGCCCTTCTCCGTCTCGGAGGATCTCCTCAGGGAATCGGCGGTGCTGGCGAGATCCTACGGGGTGCGGCTCCATACCCATCTGGCGGAGACGAGAGATGAAGAGAACTTCACCCTGAGCCGTTTCGGCATGCGTCCGCTGGAATACATGGACAGCCTGGGCTGGCTCGGAGACGACGTCTGGTACGCCCACGGCATCCATTTCAACGATGAAGAGCTCAGGGAGCTGGCGAGGACCGGAACCGGCGTCGCGCACTGCCCGGTCTCCAACATGAAGCTCTCATCGGGGATCGCCAGGATCCCGGAAATGCTCAGACTGGGCGTTCCGGTGGGTCTGGCGGTAGACGGATCGGCCAGCAACGACGGTTCGAATCTGCTGGAGGAGATGCGCGTCGCGTATCTGCTGCACAGGTTAAACGGCAGCGTCAGCGCGCCCGACGGCTACGAGTTCCTGAAGATGGCGACCCGCGGAAGCGCGGCGCTTCTCGGACGGGATGACATCGGCCGGATCGAAGTCGGCGCGGCTGCGGATTTCTTTATGATCGACACGGACGAGATCTCCCTCGTCGGAACGCTGTCCGATCCGAAATCGCTGCTCTCGACAGTCGGCTATAAGGGGAACGTCGCGGTGACCGTCGTAAACGGCGAGATCGTCGTCGAAGACGGAAGGCTTACGAAGGTAGACGAGGATCGTCTGATCGCGGAAGCAGGGGAAGAAGTAAACAGGTATCTCATTTCTGATAAAGACGACGATACGGACAAAGAAATATCGGCATGATCTGACGGACGGAGCAGGTCCGTCTGCAGCCATACAATATGCAATGCGAACACTCATTGGAAATCGAACTGCATGAGCCGGAGAGCCCGGCATTACCAGCAAGGAAAGCAAGATGAAAAAAGAACACGGTAAAGTAACAGAACTCACGGGTATGCCCAGCCTCGCGCAGGCCATCCCGCTTTCACTCCAGCATGTCGTCGCGATGATCGTCGGCTGCGTCACGCCTGCCATCATCGTTTCGGGAGTCGCGGGTCTGGCGGAAGCGGACCGGATTATCCTGATCCAGTCTGCGCTGCTCATCTCGGCAGTCGCGACGTTTATCCAGCTGTTTCCGGTGCGCAAGTACATCGGCTCCGGTCTTCCGGTCATTATGGGCGCAAGCTTCGCCTATGTCCCGCTGCTCATTTCCCTGGGCAGCCGCTTCGACCTCGCCACCGTATTCGGCGCGCAGCTGGTCGGAGGCTTCGTCGCCATCCTCGTGGGCGTGTTCTACAAGAAGCTCACCCACATCTTCACGCCCATCGTCACAGGCACCGTGGTTCTGACCATCGGCCTGTCGCTGTATCCGACGGCCGTCACCTATATGGCGGGGGGCTCCGGCGCGGTCGATTTCGGAGGCGCCCAGAACTGGATCATCGCGATGATCACCCTCGGGGCCGTACTGTACTTCAATTACTTCACGAAGGGGACCATGCAGCTGGCTTCGATTCTCCTCGGGATGATCGCGGGCTATATCGTCTCGCTGTGCATGGGAATGGTAAGCTTTGATTCGGTCGGGACCGCCAGCTGGATGCAGTTCACGATGCCGATGCACTTCGGGATGAAGTTCGAGCTCAGCGCAATCCTGTCGATGTCCATCATGTATATCGTCACCTCCATCGAGGCTATCGGCGATCTGACGGCCACCGTCACCGGGGGACTGGACCGGGAGCCTGAGGATGCGGAGATCAGCGGCGGCATTATCGGAAACGGCATCGCCAGCATCATCGGGTCCTTTTTCGGCGGGCTGCCTACGGCTACCTTCAGCCAGAATGTCGGGATCGTCTCGATGACGAAGGTCGTCAACCGCAACGTCCTGGGCCTTGCCGGCGTGTTTATCCTGATCGCGGGGCTGAGCCCGAAATTCTCGGCGATTCTGACCACAATCCCGGGCAGCGTCATCGGCGGCGCGACGGTCTCCGTATTCGCGATGATCGCGATGACCGGCATGCGGCTGATCGCCAAGGCGGGATTCTCGCCGAGAAACCTGACCATCGCCGGTCTTTCCGTCGCGATGGGGATCGGGATCCTGCAGGTGGACGGTTCGCTTGCGTTTCTGCCGGACTGGGCGATGACCATCTTCGGTGAATCCTCGGTCGTTATCGCGTCCGTATTCGCAATTGTTCTGAACCTGATTATCCTGAAGGACGATAAGGGGACTGAGGAAGAAGACGGCTTAGAAGAAATAACGGCGGAGGAAGCGGTGAAAAGCTGCGGAAGAGCCGCGTATGAACCGATGACAGCGGAAGCGGAGATTATCGAGGTGAAAGAGATACCGGAGAATGAGATCGGAAGCGGGACTGAAGTTCTGGCATAGCGTATCGATGCACTATATTTCCAGACTCCAATTTGCGTCAAAAAAGGGACCCTTGCGGGTCCTTTTTGCTTTTTTGAAGATCTGATGTTCAAAAAAACGATGAAACGGGATTTGTAACTTAAAATTTTGTCCATAACATAAACATGTTACAATATAAAAAAAGTGTTACAAGGTGCGATATGAAGAAATATCTGGAAAAAACATTACATACTACAGTTCGGATAGAGAACTCTGATCATCATTTATCATTTCCTTTAATCTTAAAAAGTAAATACGAATTAAAAGAAGTATGGATAAGCGGGAAGAAATTTTTGTTTGTTGAGCCTAATGAAAAAATGAATCTGACAACATTGAGAAAACATTATAAAATGTTCGGGAAGTACAGCCAGGATGAAATTGTTTTCTTTTTCAATAAGCTTAACAGCTATACGAAAGATAGATTAATTGCGGAGAAAATGTCTTTTGTTGTAAAGGATTCCCAAATTTATCTGCCGTCCCTAGCCTTGTCATTGAAAGAAGAAAAATCAGAGATTCTAAATACTCCGGTGAAAGTATCTTCAATAACGCAGAAATTGCTGATAACTGCTATTTACGAGAAATGGTCAAATATGTCGGTTACGGAAGCGGCGGAAAATCTTGGCATATCAAAAATGAGTGTTACACGAATTTACAACGAACTGACGGGACTTGATCTTCCGGTAATCAAACGGGATGGGCGCAGCAGACTGTTTTTCTGGCAGGAAAGTACCGAAGAGTTATGGCAGCTCCTATTACCATATCTACAGAATCCGGTAAAGAGAGTATTCAGTATTAAAGCTATTCCGGACAGTGTAAAGAAACGTCCTGCTGGACTGACCGCCTTGAGTCAAATGACTATGCTTGAGGACAATCACTGTCCTGCGTATGCCATTACTACTTCCCAGATACGTGATGTTGAGATTCTATCTACTGCAGATGGTGAGGAGCCGGAGGCGGTTATTCAGGTTTGGAGTTATGAAATCAAGAGACCAGATAATTTAGACCCACTGAGTGTAATCCTTTCACTCGGCAATGATGATCGTGAAGATCCAAGAATTCAGAAAGAGCTGGATTTTTTATTGAAGGAAATATTCAATGATTAAAGGAATAGAAAAATTCAGGTTCTATTTTGACAAGTACAAAGATCAGTATGTGCTGATTGGGGGATCAGCCTGTGATCTCCTGCTGACAGAAGCAGATCTGTCTTTTAGAAGAACAAAAGATCTGGATATCGTCCTTGTTGCTGATTCTTTAACTTCAGAATTTGGAGCAGCTTTCTGGCAGTTTATTAAAGACGGGCGGTATGAAAACAGATATCGAAGTGATGGGAAGCCTCAATATTATCGGTTTGATAAACCGCAGACAAAGGATTTCCCTGTTATGCTTGAGTTATTTTCTAATTCTGCTGCATGGGAGGAGAAATCAACCAGTTTTTGTGTACCGATTCATCTGGGGGAGGATCTCTCCAGTGTATCAGCTATTTTGCTTAATAAAGATTATTATCAGCTTCTTCTTAAAGGTAGAACGGAATTAGACGGAGTGATTGTTTTAGACACGCTTTACCTCATACTTTTTAAAGCAAGAGCATATCTTGATTTAAGAGACAGAAAAGCTCGTGGAGATCATATAGACCGCCGGGATATTCAGAAACACAAGAATGATATTGCCAGATTAACAATGTTATTAACTGGCAATGAAAATTTAGTTCTCTCTAAATCGATTCAAACTGATATAAAAAGTTTTCTGGAAGATTTTCGTGAAAATCCACCGGATGTAAAAAATCTAAAAATTTCGGCGAGCATAGATGAATTAGCAGAGTTACTCGACAATATATTTTTATCTAGAGAATGATTTCTCTGGAATATTAGCAGGTATTGATGTCATGGTAACAAGTATTCCTTCTAGCATCTACCTATAACAAAAAAGGGACCCTCGCGGGTCCTTTTTTGTTACGGTTCCTTATGTTCAAAATGCCTCTGATGTCCTTCGGAATTGACCCAGCCGTCGTCGTCGCGGGCGCGCCGGTCGATATTCAGGTCGCGCATCAGCTGGAGCTGCGCCCGGGCCTTCTCGAAATCCTCCAGCTCGCTGATTTCAACGATCGCGTAGCATCCCCGTCCGTTTTTAGTCAGATATACCGGGGATCCCCTGCGAACTTCCGTTAGAACTGATGTATAATTCCGTAAATCTGAAACAGGCTTGATGTTCGGCATAAGATCACCTCCGATCTATTAATCTATTGTCAGCTTTAATATACCCGTTTAAACGAAAATGCTGTAAATTTGACGGCGAATTGCACCTGAAAACGGCATGATTTTTTGCGGCTGTCGTCATCCCTCGCCGCTTAAGATCCGTGTTTACTGAAGCTTTCGGGAGGCGACGTGTTTCTTGATCGCTTCGAATGAAGCGTCGCTGATGTCATGCTCGATTTTACAGGCGTCTTCCGCAGCTGTCTTCTCATCGACGCCGAGGGCCGTCAGGAAGCGGGTGAGCATGACGTGTCGTTCGTATATTTTCTCCGCGGTCGCGCGGCCGGTTTCAGTCAGAAGCAGCGAGCCGTCCGTGTCTGTAGTAACAAATTCACCTTTTTTCAGAAGGCCGACTGCCCGGCTTACGCTCGGTTTCGAAAAGCCCATATAGTCCCCGACGTCGATCGCGTGGACCGGTCCCTTATGTGACAGGATCAGTATTGTTTCCAGATACATTTCTCCGGATTCGTGCAGCGCCATAGCAAACTCCTTAGGTTATGTTAATTGTATTTTAGCATGTGCAGGTCCCGCCGGTTGACCGGAATACCGAGATCCTGTATAATTAATTTAATAACGAACGGAGACGTTCTTTTTTTCAGTCAAAGAGTTAGCTAAAGCTAACCAGAATCGCGGCGGCCTATTCGAGGTCCGCTTCGATGAGCGCGCTCAGGAGTATTCTCGAGGAATACACTGCTGGAAAGGACACGCTATGTCCGAAGAACTGCTGATCCGTCTCGGATCGCCGACATTAAAGGGGCTGAAGGCAGGCAGCCTGTTCACCTGTAAAATCGGAACGTGGGAGGACGATCTGAACGATCTGCGGGAGCTGAACCGCAAGCTCAGTCCGAAGGGTCTTAAAATCGTCCCGCTGAGCAGGAACGACGAACGGATGCTGCTGTACCTGTTCCGCCCGGCGCTGCTTGTACGGGAGCTGTCCCGCCCTGAAGCGGTGAGTCTTCTGGAGAGGGCGGGATACAGATGTTCCTCCTACGGAGAGTGTCTGACGGATCTTCGTAAGAAGCTCGATCCGGACCTGGAATTTCCCCATGAGATCGGACTGTTCCTGAGCTATCCGCCCGAGGATGTCGCGGCGTTTATCGAACACGGCGGAAAAGCCTGCAAGCGCGTCGGCTGCTGGAAGGTATACGGCGACGAGCAGGAGGCCCTCCGCCGCTTCGAGGCCTTCGAGCGCTGCGACAGACAGTGCCGCTGCCAGTGGAAGGACGGCTGCCCCATCGAACAGATCGCGGTGAGTCTGCCGGCCGCGTAAGAGATCAAATTCTTAACGGGTTTTATTCGCTTTCCAGCTTTGCCAGTACTACGAGAAGTTCTTTTGACTGATAGATTTCAGGCTCTTCGCAAGTTTCGACACTCAAGTAATTCTCCGTACTTTCATCCACAATAGTCATTGAATTGCCGTTCATTTTCACATGGAAACTACCAGCGTACTCATCGCCGCTTATCTTCCTGCCGCGCCATGAGCTGTCCCTTTGTTTCACGCCGCACGCGATTTTGGTATTGGTTGTGAGTACACCGTCTTCATACGTATAGGTCCCTGCCTGGTATATATAGTCCACGTCATTACTGTCGGAAGACCGGTCTACACCGTGGATTGAGAAGTTACCGTCATTGTCGAAGTTATAGTATCTTTCGTCTTCTGAACCTATGTTCATGGTTTCCGGGTCGGTGACTTTCCACCAGCCGACGACCGGGGAACTTTTACCGCATCCGGAAAGCAGCACTGT
This sequence comes from uncultured Eubacteriaceae bacterium, assembly GCA_937872065.1. GTDB lineage: Bacteria > Bacillota > Clostridia > Eubacteriales > Eubacteriaceae > UBA7485. The sequence goes on from CALMRA010000190.1 coordinate 11,027, forward strand.
GATCAGAAACAGTGTCGTGATACAGACCGCAGACTTTTTTCGTACATTCTTCATTTCATATCTCTTCCAGTTTCTTTATATTTAATATTACTAAAAGAATATCAGAATATGAGGTTTATTAAAGAGGATCTGCCTGATCAGTCTCTTTTCGTGCATGAACGGTATATCTATTCAAATGAGACAAGATGCCAGATACCAGTACCGGAGTATTGCATTTAAACATAACAATCAAGGTTAGGATTATATAAAAATAAGAACCGTTCTTAAAAATGGAAGAATAATGCCAAAATTGTTAGATTGCCTTGACATAGTTTGAACAAACAAATATACTGTATTCAGAGTTAGACAAGGCTAATCGCCCTGCCGGAAAGGAAGCCATATGATGCCGCTTATTTTTGCAGACGTCGGACAGGAAAACACTATATTGAAGATCGGCGGGAAGCCGGAGGTCAGGAAGCATCTGGAGCACCTCGGGTTCGTACCCGGAGGACGCGTGACCGTTCTGTCTGAGATCGGCGGGAATGTCATTGTCAACGTGAAGGATTCGAGGGTCGCGGTGAGCCGCGAGATGGCCCGGAAGATCATGGTTTAATTCGTTATTTTATTTATACTCTTAATTCATATGAAGGGCTGTACATGAACACATTAAAAGGAATCAAGGTCGGAGAAACGGTGACGGTCGTAAAGCTTCATGGTCAGGGTGCGGTCAAACGCCGGATCATGGATATGGGCATCACGCGCGGAACTGAAATTCACGTGCGCAAGGTGGCGCCGCTGGGTGATCCGGTCGAAGTAAACGTACGGGGATACGAGCTGTCGCTGCGAAAAGCCGACGCCGATATGATCGAGGTCGAATAACGAGGCGGATTTCGAGAGAAATCGGGCGGAGACGGATCGGGGAATGTCCCTGTTTTTTTAAGTACAGAGGTTAGCGGATGCTAATCGGCTGATCAACAGAATTATTTATACGGAAAGTACCTCTGGATTCATATGGAGCGGCAGTTTCAAATCGGCAGATCGGGCTGATCGGCTGATCGACAGGCATAAGCTGCCGGTCGATATGAATCCGTGTTTGAGAAAGGATAAGGAATGGATATCAGAATCGCGCTGGCCGGAAACCCGAACAGCGGCAAGACGACGCTGTTTAACGCCCTGACAGGTTCCAATCAGTATGTGGGCAACTGGCCGGGTGTTACAGTCGAAAAGAAGGAAGGGAAGCTCAAGAAGCATCCGGAGGTCACAATTACGGACCTGCCGGGGATTTACTCGCTTTCACCGTACACCCTGGAAGAGGTCGTCGCGAGAAACGTGCTTATCGGCGAGAAGCCGGATGCCATCCTCAACATCGTGGACGGTACCAACCTCGAACGCAACCTGTACCTGACGACGCAGCTGGCGGAGCTCGGGATCCCGATCGTCATCGCGGTGAACATGGGCGACGTCCTGGAGAAGACCGGCGACAAGATCGACTACGATGAGCTTTCAAGACAGCTCGGCTGCAAGGTCGTTCCGATTTCCGCGCTGAAGGGCACCGGTATCGCTGATGCGGCGCAGGCCGCGATTCAGGCTGCGCATTCGAAAGAAGCCGCCCCCAGACATGAGTTCTCAGGTCCTGTGGAACACGCACTCGCTCATATCGAGGAAGCGGCGCTTCACGATATGCCGGCAGAACGCCAGAGATGGTACGCCGTTAAAATATTCGAACGGGACGACAAGGTTCTCGAACAGCTCGCCCTGGATCCGAAGATTTCCGCTCATATCGAGCAGGATATCGCGGCGGCGGAAGAGGAATGCGACGACGATGCGGAAAGCATCATCACGAACGAACGTTATGTCCGGATCGCGGACATCATGAAGAGCAGCTGCAGAAAGAAGAAGCCGGGGGCAATGACTGTCTCCGACAAGATCGACCGGGTGGTCACGAACCGCTGGGCGGCGCTTCCGATCTTCGCTGCGGTTATGTTCGTCGTCTATTTCGTCGCGGTAACGACGGTGGGCAGCTGGGCGACCGACTGGGCCAATGACGGCGTCTTCGGAGACGGCTTCCACCTGTTCGGGATCGGCTCCGCGGAGTACGCCCAGGCACAGGAGGACTATGCCGAACCCTCCGCTGCGATCACGGCGTTCGAAACAGCTGCCGAAGAAGCCGGCGTCGCTCCCTCGGAAGCGAAAGATCTGACGGCTGCCGCCTACATCTACAACGATGACGGCGAGGTCGAAGAATCCTTCCCGGTGGATTACGCGCTGTATGAAAAAGATTCGGCGATTACCGCACCTGACGCTGCGGATTACGGCATCTGGGTTCCGGGCGTTCCGGTTCTCCTGGGCGACTGGCTCAGCGCTGTCGGCGCGGCGGACTGGCTTACGGATCTGATCCTGAACGGGATTGTAGCCGGTGTCGGCGCGGTTCTCGGATTTGTCCCCCAGATGATCGTCCTGTTCTTCTTCCTGGCGTTCCTGGAATCCTGCGGCTACATGGCCCGTGTCGCGTTCGTCATGGACAGACTGTTCAGAAAATTCGGGCTTTCCGGAAAATCCTTTATCCCGATGCTTATCGGGACGGGCTGCTCGGTTCCGGGCATCATGGCGAGCCGGACCATTGAAAATGACCGCGACCGCCGGATGACCATCATGACCACGTCCTTTATTCCCTGCGGCGCCAAGCTCCCGGTTATCGCGCTCATCGCGGGCGCGCTGTTCGGCGGCGCCTGGTGGGTTGCGCCCAGCGCGTACTTCGTCGGCATTGCGGCGGTTATCGTCTCGGGGATCATCCTGAAGAAAACACGGATGTTCGCGGGCGATCCTGCTCCCTTCGTCATGGAGCTGCCGGCTTATCACTGGCCTACGGTCTCCGGGCTTCTCCGCTCGACCTGGGAACGCAGCTGGAGCTTCATTAAGAAAGCGGGAACGATTATCCTGCTGGCGACCATTTCGATCTGGTTCCTGTCCAATTACGGCTGGGATAACGGAGTCTTCGGCATGGTGGGCATGGAAGAAAGCATCCTCGCAGCCATCGGGCGCGTCATCGCGCCGATATTCGCGCCTCTCGGATGGGGTCACTGGCAGGGCGCCGTCGCGGCGGTCACGGGACTCATCGCGAAGGAAAATGTCGTCTCGACCTTCGGGGTTCTGTTCGGGAACTACGACGAGGTCGCGGAAAACGGCTGGCAGATCTGGGCGAA
>CALMRA010000191.1 GCA_937872065.1 uncultured Eubacteriaceae bacterium
GACACGGGAGTCGCAATCGGCTCGGGAACGGATGTCGCGATCGAATCGGCGGATGTGATCCTGATGCAGAGCAATCTGATGCAGATCGTCGCGTCAATCCAGCTGTCGAAAGCGACCATCAAGAACATCAAGATGAACCTCTTCTGGGCGTTCTTCTACAATGTGATCTGCATTCCGCTGGCGGCAGGCGTCCTGTACATCCCCTTCGGGATCAAGCTTAACGCGATGTTCGCGGCAGGCGCCATGAGCCTGAGCTCGGTGTGTGTCGTAACGAACGCGCTGAGCCTGAGAGGCTTCAAGGCTAAATATATTGAAGCCGCAGTCACCCACGATCCTGTCGTGGTTGAAACGGTGGATGAAATTGAAGGAATCAAACCGGTCGAATGCCCGGTATTTGATGAAAAGGGAGACCGGCTCGAACCGGCATCCGAAACCACTCCGGAAAACGAAGCGGAAAAACCAGCATCAACAGGAGGAGAAATGACCATCGTACTTAACGTCAAGGACATGAGCTGCGCGCACTGCCAGGCACGTGTCGAAAACACGCTGAAGGAACAGCCGGGTGTCGAATCTGCAGAAGTAAGCCTTGAAAAAGCCCGGGCTACCGTTCAGGCGGCGGCAGGAACCGACGCACAGGCACTGGCAGACGCGGTATCCGCCGCCGGTTATCCGTCAACCGTCGCGTAGCAGACAGCTTCAGAAGACCCGCATCACGCCGGAGAGAATTATATCCGGCCGATGCGGGTCTTTTTTATATTTTTTACCACTTCAATCTTCCGCCGTTTGATGAATATTTCGTTTCCGGAGCTCCTGTCTATCGCAGACCAATTTATAAGCAGCTGATAAATTTATTCCTGTCTTGATCATTTACCGATTTACAGATATACTTACCTTAGATAATTACTATTAGTAATTAAATAAATCGGGAGCTTACTATGGATCACGATCAATTAAGAACACTGCTGGACAGCTGCTTTGCAGCAAAAAAAATTGTCGAGGAGATGAAGGAGCTGCCGCAGGGCTTCAAGCCTCGTCATATCCATATTATCGACGCGGTCTCACGGCTCGGCGCCGGCGGAGAAGAAGTGCGGGTGAGCGATGTGAGCCGCAGACTGAACATCACAACCCCGAGTGTCACAAAGCTGATCAACGAGCTGGAAAAAAAGAACGTTGTCGTCAAGTATGAATGTCCCGACGACGGAAGAGCCACGCTGCTGAAGCTGACGGAGCTCGGAAAAGAATACGAAGAGAAGTACGTAGAACAGTATCACGCCGCCTGGGCAAAGAATCTTGACGATATCAGCGACGAGGATGTGGAAGCCGTTGTCCGGACGATCAGCAGACTTGCGGAAGCCATGCCTGAGGGAGGCGCCGAATGAGCAGAAAAACAGACTACGCGGAAGGGAAGCTGTTCCCGCTGATCCTGCGCTTCTCGATTCCCGCATCGATCTCCCTGCTGATCTCCGCGATCTACAATATTGTGGACCGGATTTTTATCGGAAACTTCAGCGGAAACACCGCCCTTGCGGCCCTGTCGATCTGCTTCCCCCTGTCCTTTATGATGATCGCCTTCGGACTGATGTGCAGCGCGGGAGGATCGACCGTCTTCACGCTGTACAGAGGCAGACGGGAGGACCGGACGGCGGACAGAGTTTTCGGCAACGCCTTTATTCTGACGATCTTTTTTGAAATCCTGCTGACGGCGGTTCTGCTGCTCTTCCCCGACTTTTTCCTGAAGCTTTTCGGAGTGACCGATACGACCTATGAACCGGCTCTGGAGTATTACCGGATTGTCGCGCTGGGCTGTCTGTTCCAGGGTCTGTCGCTGCTGTTCTGTGATTTTGTCCGGGTCTCCGGAAAACCTGTGCTGGGCATGTGCGTGACCGGAGCAGGCGCAGTCACCAACATCGCGCTCGATGCGCTGTTCGTCGCGGGGCTCAGCTGGGGCGTTCAGGGAGCGGCGGCGGCGACGGTGATCGGCCAGATCGTCTCCGCCGGGTTCGGTGCGTGGATGCTCTTCGGCGGGCGGACATCTGTCAAAATCCGGAAAGACACGTTTCGTCCGGACAGGTCTCTTGGAAAGGAACTCACAAGCTGCGGCTTCGCGTTCTGGATCGCTCAGATGGCGATGGGATTTATCGCACTGGTCTACAACGGACAGCTCGGGAAATACGGCGGCGACGTGGCGATCAGCGCTTACGCGATCGTATCCAGCGTCATGACCTTTATTATCATGCCGGCCAGCGGGATCAGCCAGGGCATCCAGCCGATCCTCGGCTTCAATTACGGCGCCGAAAATTTCGAGCGTGTCAAACAGACCTTCGTCAAGGCGACGATGCTGTCCGTCGGTGTCACGGCTGTGATCTGGGCGGCCGCGGAAATCTTCCCCGCCGCGCTGATCAGTCTGTTCGGAGGCGGCCCGGACCTGATGAGCATCGGCATACCGGCGCTGCGGTTCAACTTTGTTATCGCGCCGGTGCTGGGCTTCGTCATGCTGGCGACGACCTTCTTCCAGTCCATCGGAAAGCCGAACGCTTCAAGTCTGATCACGCTGATCCGTCAGGTCATCGCGCTGGTACCGTTTATCTACATTCTGCCTGGAATTTTCGGAACCATCGGAATCTTCTACGCACAGCCGGTGAGCGATCTGATAGCGACGGTGCTGTCGGCGGTACTGATCGTAAAGTCGTTCCGAGAGATGAGGCCTACAGGTTTTCAAGCAGAAAAATGTAAAGCATAATTCAAAAATTTATATTTCTGCTGAATGAAGCCGACAGATTTGACCTCACAGTATTATTCTAAGGAGCTAAATAAAAATAATTAAAATAATTAAATACATATTATATGAAAAAGACAGCTGCATTCTATATGCAGCAGTCTTTTTCAAATTATGACACAGGGAATATCAAGGAGATCTGCAGTCTTTTTAAACAAATCTGAATTATGTCCTATTGTTAGAGCAAGATGATGCGTTGGCGCTTCCGCAAACCACTTATTCATATATTCGACAGGTTTTTCATTGAATCGAATATGTGTGGAAGTATTTCCGTTTAATAGAATCGGTGCATTAACCGCTTCTCCCTCACTGACAATAAATTTTAACCTTCCGTCGTGAGTCTGAGTTACTCCGAGTGTGGTTACCGGTCCAGGAAATATTTTTGCCTCGACAGATACGCCGCTCCCCCTCTTACCGTGGTAAACGCCCATACCGCGAAGGATCGGTTTTTCTTTTGAAAGATCAATATGAAAGGGACCGTCATGTCCGAGAATAATTGTATTTCGGTCAAAATCTGAAGCTATAATTTCGCAAAAGCTTCCACCTTTATTACATATGTCAGCTATTTTCATCGCCAGTGCAGTTTTAATATCTCCTTCTCCGGCACACGCGATTCCTTTAGCAATCAGCAACGAAAAACCGACAATAAAACCGCTCTGCAGTTCTTCCTGTCTATCGTCATGACCATGATAATAATAACTCAGTGAATCTAATTCTCGTTCGCAAACGAGTTTTTCCTGAGCTGCCGCAACCGTAGCCGCCCATTCAAGCTGTTCCTCTGAAGGTTTCATTGCTATTGGATCAGACGGAGAAGCATCAGATATTTGAAAGAACCGATTAATCTCTTGTCTGTGATTTTCTTTCTCTTCCGAAGTTAAGTGACGCAAGGCAGCATCAAGATCACTCATTTCGATAATTTGAATATCGATTCCGGTCTCAGCCTGCAGCATTGTAAAATCACTGTACATATCCAGCATGCCGCTGTAATAATTGCCTAAAACACCGAACCGTGCGTGTGCAAGAGTCCGCTTAACAGAAGCTGCAAAACACCATTCTTCAATTTCTTTCCAAGCATGGACCGCCTCTGGCCGATCCTCAATCATCTCTTCTGCTTTTGCGAATTCCGGTGTTTCGGGAAGTCCGAGAAGGCCGTTCACAATACGTATGGGGATACCGGATCTGTTAAACGCATTAGCTAATTCAGGGATCGGACAACCTACGCACTGCGCCAGCCACCTGTCCGTCCCCGTTATTTCGTAATTCATAGCAGGGGCAGGCTGCAGATTCAAAATTACGACGGGCGCTTTACAGATTTGATGAATCGGCAGTACACATGAACTCGTATAATAAGTTGCAGCATGCGAAAAGATAATGTCCACATTTTGCCGATTAAAAAATTCGCCTGCATCTCTTCCCGAATCTTCTGAATCGACTAATCCAAAATTGATGACCTCGCCATAAGATGCTAATTGTTCGGCAAGAAACTGATTATAACCTAGAAGGCATTCTTTAAGACCTGGAAACTGATCCCAGTAAGTATGGAGTCCGGCGCTGTATAATCCGATTCTGGCCACTTTTGCTGTGCTTATTTTTGCTTTCATCGAACTTTATCTCTCAGTTTTTAAAGTGATCGAATCGGTAATCCCTGCCGGCTCCATCAGAAGATACTGTGAAAGCCAGTCCTGCTGTGTTCTTCCGAGCGTCGTTGACGCTGTCACGGACAGTTGATTCTTCCCCTTTACGACTAAATCAGAGATATCGAACAGATACGGCGGACAGATCTTTACACCGGCTTCAGACCCGTTAACTGTCAGCGCTGCACTTTCACTCACCTCGTTGATTTCGATGAAAACTGTCTGATCAGGATCATCTATATTAACATCGAAATCATATCGTATCAGTCCTGAAAAGTTTTCCCTTCCGTCAAGCTCGTTAATCGGTAATAATTCGGCCAGCGTCATTTCCCCAGTGAAAAACTCCAGATTTGATGAATCTGCGAAGCTGACTTTAAACGGACCGGTGATTTCATTTTCTACAGAAGGAACTGCTCTTTCTTCAGAAGTGAGATTATCCAGATTATGATCAGTCCAGCAGAATACCGCCGACTGATAGGCATTAAGCTCCAGATTGATTTTTCTGTCTGAAAATTCCTGGTTTGGAACTTTTATCAGTCGATTATCAAAAGCATCGTAACGATAAGCACTTCTCTGAAACGGTACCGAAATTTCTGTTTTTATTACTCCTGCAGGGGCTTCATTGACCAGCATCAGGACGTCACCGTCTTCATGCTTGTATTGGTAAGCCCTCAGATATGGTTCGTACGTTGACGCGGTAATCTCGTACAGACCTTTCGACTGCATCTCGGGAATAAGCTCGTCTATTTTCAGAATGACGGCTGACTGAACCAGTTTATTTAAAACTTCCTTTACATCGGTCAGTTCGCTGCTGCGCTCCGGCAGTCGTTCGAGAAAATAGACCGGAATCCCGGAATCAGCCATTTCGGCTGCTTTTCTGATCAGCGCTTCCGGCAGGGCTTCAGCTGCCGGAATGATCAGGCACTTGAAGTCATGCCCGTTGATTCTAAATTCGGGAATTTCCTCTGTTCGAATATCCGCTTCATCGATATAATCTACAGCGACAATATCAAAATCGATCTGATTTCTCGTCAACTCTGCGCAGACCTTCTGCATAGGCATGTATTCCCCGGACCATTCAGCTTCTGCGTGATAGAGAACGGCAGCTGTCGCGATATGACTGCCTCCGCTCAGAAGCTCCGCAATACGGTTCGTATAGCGCATAAGCTTTTCAAATTCACGGTACTGAGGATTGATCCCGTGAGCGTAAAAATGAGGCGGACAGTCTTCATCGGGATACTCCTTCGGATCGAAGGCATGCGGACAGAACTCGTTGACTCCGCGGACGAGCATATAATCACTGATCCACTTCATCAGGCGATTGCCTTCAGACCATCCGTACGCGCCGTAAACTTCGCACATGACGCGTCCGTTCATTGTCGGATCAAGATCTCCGAGAGACCCTCCGAGCTTTCCAAGGCAGTAATGAAAAAATTCTCCGTCCCAGCCTTTTGCAGTCATCGATTTATTGCAGCTATGATCCATTCCCGGCAGAAGCTGATGGAGAACTACATCGAGCCCTGCCATCGACTGCCCCTTCATTGATCTGAAAAAATGGCCGGCCCCATAACCCAGCCTTCCGCTGGCGTTATTATCTTCGATCACGTGACCGATATGCTCAATATGATGCGCGCTGCACCAGTCAGCGATACGCTGTGAAAAATTAACACTGTATAATTCACTGACCAGGTCCATGTAATGATAACGAATAAGATTTGCAGATTCTTCCGCATTGATAAACAGCAGCGGCAGAAGATTTTTTATGTCTTCTGTTCCTTGCGTTCCTGAAATACTTCGTTCGGCCAGAAGCTCCGGAAGATCCTCCCGCCACGGGAGCGGCATCGGATCTCTTCCGATAGATGCACTGGCTCCATGGAGATTTCCGAATCGCGGTTCGTCTGAAAAGAAGCCCAGAATTGTTCTTCCGAATTCACCGGCGTAATGCTGATAATGAGGTTCATATACAGTATTTATCAGAACATCTGTCGCCTCGGGCAGCAAAGGATTTAGATATCCTTCGGTTTCTTTCTCTCCTCCCTTATAACTGCTGACGAGAGTGATTATTTTCCATTCACCCTCAGGAAGGTTAAAACTGACCAGCCGGTTGTCATGCACTTTATCTGTAATATTAACGACTGAGTCAAAATCGATACTGTTGAAGCCCGTTTTTCTTGCAAGCCAGACACCGATCAGCTTATCATCAGAATCCTCAAAGGCGTAGGAAATCATCGCCTGAGCGTGACGCCGCGGTCCGCAGAAATCCAGTTGATGACATTTCAGGAGACGCTTTCGCAGGTGCGGGTAATTTCGTTCCACTTCTCCGTTGGCGTATCCGGTAGGAAAATGTTCATCGTCCAGTATCCAGATCTTCATGTCCAGTTTTCCAGCTTCATCCAGAATAATATCTAAATCACGCCACCAGCCGCTGCCGAGAAAATCAGGATGAGGTCTTGCTTCAAGACAAACGGCTCGAATACCGCTGTTATTGATTTTTTTTATATAATGACGAAGAGTCGTTTCATCCTCTCCGTGCATCCATAGGAAAGGCAGCAGATGATTGCTGTCTTTCCCATTTAACAATGCGTGCATGCGATCCATTTATCCCTTTATCTCCTATGCATCTAATTCTATGATCTGTTTGCCTTTATTCTCTGTCTCATTCGCTGATGCTTTTGCGTCAGATAGAGGTTCCGTGATACAGATCATGTAGCTGACAATCCCCGAAATAACAATGGCAACTGCAGAAGAGATCAGAAACCAGACCACATTCATCGAATCGGTCGGAGAGATCATCATCAATGTTTGAAAAATACCGCCGTTTCCGAAACCCTGCATCGCTGCCCCACTGGCAGCCAGAATACCGCCGCCAATGCCGCCGCCGACAAAAGCTGCTACAAAAGGCCGTTTCTTAGGAAGCGCTATCGAATAAATAATTGGTTCTGTTACACCGAGAAATGCGGTTAATGAACAGGTAAGACTTTCTGCCTTTAATTCCTGATTCTTCTGTTTGAAAGCATAGCCGACACCCGCACCGACAAGAGCCATGACTGAGATTCCTAAAACTGCGTTAATCGGATCAACTCCGTTTGTCGCGATATTATTGACCAGGATTGGAACGAACGCATAATGCAATCCGAAGATAACGATAACCTGCCAGAACGCACCGAGTATAACACCGGCGATGACCGGACTTAAGCTCCAGAGCGCTTCAGTACCTGAAGCAAGAAGATTCGAAACCGCTGTCATAATCGGTCCGATAACCAGGAAGGTAACCGGCACCATTACTATCAATGTCATAAACGGAACGAACATCATCGATATAACATCTGGGATCACTTTCTTCCAGAATTTTTCCACCTTTGATTCTGCCCATGAGGCCAGTATAATTGGAAAAACTGAATTGGCGTAGCTTGCAAGAACAACAGGAATACCTGCAAACGATAGAGATGTTCCATTATTATATAAAGTAATAATATCTGGGTAGACAAGAGCTGCACCTAATGCCGCTGTCAAGTACGGGTTGCCGCCGAAATATTTACCAGCAGAAAAGCCGATAATAATTGGCATAAAATACATCAAACCGTCCGCACCTGCGTAAAGAATTTGATAGATGCCCCCATCAGAAGCTGTTATTCCAAGTGTTACCAGAAGTGTCAGAATACCTTTTATCATCCCGGAGGCAATCATCAGCCCCAGAATCGGGAAAATACAGCCGGATATCGTTTTAAAGAAACGATTAAACAGCGAGTCCTTTTCTTCGTCCAGATTCTCGTCAATCGGAGCTTCTTCTTTAACAGGACCTACAACCTTTAAAAGTTCATCATATGCGGTTCCAACATCTGTTCCAATAATGATCTGATACTGCCCGCCTTGCTTTGCTAATCCTTTTACGTTCAATACATCTCTAACTGCATCATCATCTGCTTTTGACTGATCTTTGAGAACCAGTCGAAGTCTGGTTACACAGTGCGTAACGCTTTTTACATTGTCCTTCCCTCCGACATTTTTAACGATGTCATTTGCGGTTTTTGAAAAATCTTTTGCCATTACCGTTCCCCCTTAATCTGTTCTTTAGGATGATTTAATTCTATCAGCCGTTTACATCGTAAAAAATGACCGCAGTTTTTGACTTTATTGACCAAACTTCAGATGAGCTTAATATACTTTCATCTATAAAAAGTACCGGGAGAATTACCATGGATATGCTGACATTAGACAAATTCCTCAGAAAAGAAACTCAAAGTGAAAAAAAGTATAAAACTGGCCGGGGCTTTTATCCATATGAAAAACTGCCGCTCGTTAAACGCGGAAAAAATCTTGTTCGTTTAATGGTAGTGGATTCAATAATTAATACAACCAGTAATAATCTGCTTAACGTAAAGAAACAGTCGCGTTATCAGTCCATACCAATGCACGCACATGACTGGATCGAAATCAATTATATGTATTCGGGATGCTGCCCGCAAATCATCAATGACATTCCCTGCATTCTGCGCAAGGGACAGGTCATGCTGATCGATACGGATATTCCGCATTCCACAGCCGCACTTGGAGAAGATGATATTATGGTAAGTATGCTGATTGAAAAAGAATATTTCAATTCAAATTTTTTCAACCGTCTGTCATGTGACAGCATCATATCATCTTTCTTTATCAATTCGATGCAGGAGAATGCCCGGCACGATAATTACATTTTGTTTCACTCTGAAAACAGCAGAACGGTTCCTTTATATTTCAATGAGTTCCTCTGTGAAATGTTCGATCCGTCCATTAACAGCGAGGATATGATCCAAAGCCTGATCATTCTGATCCTGTGTTCGCTGATCAATTCTTATGAAGAGGACCAGGAAAGAACCGAACTGGGCATCAATCAGAATTCAATCGGACCTATTCTGCGTTATATCGAGCGAAATTATAAAGACTGTTCCCTTGAGTCTACAGCCGCTTCATTCAATATGAATCCGAATTACCTGACGACCCTTCTGAAGCAGAGAACCGGACATTCCTATAAAGATCTTGTGCAGCAGCAGAGACTTCAGCTTGCAGCGCAGACTCTCCGGAATACTGACAGAAGTGTAACCGAAATCGCGAACAACGTCGGATACGAAAACATGAGTTTCTTTTACAAAAAATTCAAAACCAGTTACGGCTGCTCTCCGAAAGAATACCGTGATTTGTATCGCAATCACCCAGGACGGAATCAATAAAGATAACTGATAAGCCACCATCTAAAAAGAGGATTCCGTATAAAACGGAATCCTCTTTTTAGAAATGATTACTTCAGGCTTCAACATACCGGCTGGCAACAGCCTTTCCTGCTGCTTCAGCAACAAAAGATACAAAATATGAAATAACCAGCATCAGCGGCCAGTCTCGGACAACGCTTGCCCACAGTACGCTCAACTGCATCTGGGCGGGCACAGCTTCATTGTAAAGAATATTTGCTGCCGGAACTATTACTGCGATAAATGTGTTCAAAATCAGAGTCGGAACAAGATTTGCTGTCATCTTAAAGGCTGTCGAACCTTCCTTCAGATGAAATAACGACGCGAACCCCGCCCCCCATTTCTGGTATGGAACAAACATGCTGACAAGCAGAATGACCAGGGTTATCATGGACCAGTTCTTGAAGACTACTGAGATATTCAGCGCGAGACTGTCTATCCAGATTGCGACGAAGGACATCATAAGCCCCATGACGACAGCCAGTACGACCGTCACGGTCAAACCGTATTGACTTTTAAACATAATCGTTTCCTCACATTGATGTGCAGACTACCGAAATTTGTCCAAACCTCCTTTCGAACTCTTCACGACCACATGGCAGAAATCCCTAACAGCATTATGTATTTTTTATTGTACACCCGCCGTTTAACAATTCATAGATGCAATGTTTCTATCGATAGACAGCTTCTTATAATTTGTATAGAATATTGTAACTGCTGAATTTTTTATTTTTGATATTAACCTGATCTTAACTTATCGGATTCATCTGATGAAAACATCAGCTCCGTGGATCGTACAACGCCTTTGAACAGAAAGGAAGTATTAAATGACAGATAAACTGACTATCGGCATGATCGGAAACGGCAAGAGCGCCAACCGCTATCATCTGCCCTACATATTGACTCGTCCCGATAAAATTCGAGTTAAGACAATCTATCAGCGCCGTGAATCAAACGCATGGACGCCTGTAAAGGGAGTACGCTACACTCAGGATCTGGACGTGCTTCTGACAGATCCCGAGATTCAGCTTGTCGTGATTACGACCCCGTCTCAGAGCCACTATGAGCTCGCGAAAGAGGTCCTGCTGGCCGGTAAAAACTGCGTGGTTGAAAAACCCTTCGCAGAAAACAGCGCTCAGGCGAAGGAACTGTTCGGTCTCGCACAAGAAAAGGGGCTCATGCTCCAGTGCTATCAGAACCGACGGTTTGACAGCGATTTTCTGACTGTCCAGAAGGTGATCGAATCCGGGAAGCTGGGCGATCTCTACGAACTGAACATGCAC
>CALMRA010000192.1 GCA_937872065.1 uncultured Eubacteriaceae bacterium
TGTTGAAGTAGTTGCCCCAGCGGCCGATGGCCTGCCCGAGGGCGAGCGACGGGACCACCAGATCCAGCAGTTTCAGGACGGCGATGCCCCGTTTTCTGCAGAAGACGATCGTAACGATCACCCCGGCGATAATTCCGCCGTGGATGGCCATCCCGCCGTTTCTGAACGCGAGAATCTCTGACAGATGCTGGGAATAGTAGGACCATTCAAAGGCGACGTAATACAGCCGCGCCCCGATAATCGTGCACGGGATAAGCCAGATAAAATAATCCAGCATATCGTCCCTGCTCAGTCCCCATGACGGAGATCTGCGAAGCAGCATGATAAGCCCGCAAAGGATCGCAGACGCCATAAGTATCGCGTACCAGCGGATTTCGAGTCCGAACAGCGTAAACGCGATCGGATTAGGCATCGGAAGCATAGTTCCTCCTGATAGTAAAAAGAATCAAGCTAAAAGAAAAAGCGTACTTGCGTACGCTTTCAGTTTTACAGTTGTTTACAGAGCGCTTTCGCTTTCCAGTTCGACTTCGGAAGCATAATCGCCGGTACCGTCTGCGGCTTCGACTTCCATTTCCGGCAGGTCCCCGACCATGATCGTCGGTTCGCCTTCGTCGTGAATGAGCATATCGTCCTTCGTGAAGGTGAGCGGATCGATGATGCACGCGAGCTGATTGTTGCGCGCGCCTGCAGCGTTGCCTTCTTCGACGTCGATATGCATTTCAGACAGATTGCCGTCGCCGACTCTGCAGATCACGTTGTTGAAGACGAGACCGCGGGGGCCCTTCAGGCGTACGGATACAGTGTCCTTGTCGCTGATCTTGTAGCGTTCTCCTTCTTCCGCAGACAGGTGGATATGACGTTCGGCGACGATCATCCCCTTGTCCTTGATGAGGCGCTTTCCGTCGGGACCTTCGATGATGAATCCCGGAGTTCCGTCAAGATGACCGGAATTGCGGATCGGAACCTGGCGGATGCCCAGCGTAAAGCCGTCCGCGATGTTGACTTCAAGCTGCGTTTCCTTGCGGACAGGTCCGAGGATACGGATATTTTCAAGCTTCCCCTTCGGTCCGACAATCGTGACCTTTTCCTGGGAAGCAAACTGACCGGGCTGTCTTAACATCTTGACAGGCGTCAGTTCGTAGCCTTCTCCGAAGAGGTAATCGAGGTCTTCCTGTGAAAGATGAATATGTTTGTTAGATAAACCAAGCGGGACTCGTCTGATCATTACAACTCCTTGTACTTTTATAAAGAATTTTAGTCTGTTTTTTTGTGTCCGTTCTCTATTTTACCCGTTAGTCAAGATCCTGTTAACACGAAATCCTGTTAGATATTAATCAATCATTAAATATTATTCAGAACGTTCCGCTTTAAGCCTGTCGGACTGCTCGATCATTTCACGTGCGTGAGACCGCGTCGTCTCCGTGACCTCCGCTCCGCCCAGCATTCTCGCGAGCTCGTCGGTCCGCTGCTCAGAATCAAGCTGAGAGAAGCTCACCTCGACCGTCCTGTCATCAGAAGCCTTTTCAACGAGAAAATGACGGTCCGCCGTCGCCGCGATCTGGGGCAGATGGGTGATGCAGATAATCTGATGGGTTCCCGACAGCTTCAGGATCTTCTCGGCGACCGACTGGGCGGTCCGTCCCGAGATCCCCGTGTCGATTTCGTCGAAGATCATCGTGCCGGTCTTGTCCTTCTCCCCGAACATGCATTTGAGCGAGAGCATAATCCGCGAGATTTCGCCCCCCGACGCGATCTTTCTCAGAGGCCGCGGCGGGACGCCGGGATTCACCGAGATCATAAATTCGACGCTGTCCTTGCCGTGAGAGGAGATAAGCTTGTCGTCCTCGTCGATCCTGACCTCGACCCTCGCCTTCTCCATCGCAAGCTCCCGAAGCTCTCCCTCGAGCTCTCTTGCGAAGGTCTGTCCGGTCTTTTCCCTGAGCTCGTGGAGCCTGTCCGCTTCCCGACTGTACTCCGCGCGCTTCTTCGTGTATTCCGCCTTCAGCTTGTCGAGACGTTCGTCAGCGTTTTCAAGACCGTCGAGCTTTTCTCTGAGTCCTTCGGCATAGGCGAGAACAGACGATACGTCCTCTCCGTACTTGCGCTTCAGATCTTCGATAATCGAGAGCCTGCTCTCGATCTCCTCGAGCCGTCCCGGGGAAAAGTCGATCTGTTCCTCGTAAATCCCGAGCTCGTGAGCCAGATTCTCAAGCTCTGCCAGCGCTCCCTGAACGGTCTCAGAGAAGGGCTGGAAATACGGGTCGATGCGGGAGAGTGTCTCGATGCGCTCCGCCAGCTCCGACATCTCGTCGATCAGAGCCTGCCGGTCCGGATCGTCATCTGCCGAGAGCAGCTGCCTTGCCGCCGCGGACTCGCTGTACAGCTGCTCCGCGTGAGCCAGCAGGTTCTTCTCGTCCCTCAGACTGTCTTCCTCATGGGTCTCGAGCCTGGCTCCGTCGATCTCGTCGAGAGCGTAGCGGTCGAATTCCTCGCGCCGCTGTTCCTCCCGTCCGCGGGATTCAAGCTCGCGGATGGTCCTGGCCGATGCGCGAAGCTCCCCGGCCGTCTCGGACAGCTTAGTCAGAATCGCCGCCGCTTCCTCTCCCGCATACGCGTCGAGCTGGATCCTGTGGTTCTCCGCCTTGAACAGCGAGGCGTGCTCGTGCTGTCCGTGGACGTCGATAAGCTGCGGACCCGTTTTCTTCAGCAGCGCCAGCGGTACGATCACGCCGTTGATCCGGCACACCGATCGTCCCCGCTTGTCCATTTCCCGGGAAACGATCAGCTCCTCCGACGCGTCTATGCCCGCTTCGTCAAGAATCGCGATGAGCGCGTCGTCGCGTCCGGGCTCCGGCGTATCGAAGGATGCGGATACCGTCATCCGGTCGGAGCCGATACGCAGATTGTCCTTGCTTCCCCGTTCGCCCAGCAGCAGAGAGATCGCGTCGATAACGATCGACTTCCCCGCGCCGGTCTCGCCGGTGATCACGTTGAGTCCCTCGCCGAGATCTACGGTCAGCGAGCGGATCAGCGCGTAGTTTAAGATGCTGATGCTTCGTAACATTATTTCATGAGCTTTCTGAAACGCGTGATGAGCGGGTCGATGTCTTTTTCTTTATAAACGGCGATAAAAACCGTATCGTCGCCCGCGATGGAGCCCGCGATCTCCGGCCATTCGAGAGAATCGACGGCCAGAGCCGCGCCCTGAGCCATTGCCGGCAGCGTCTTCAGGATTATCATGAAGTACGCGTGGTCGATGCTCAGGACCGCTTCGCGGAAGACGTTGTGAACACGTTCGTCGTAGAGATTTCCCAGCCCCTTGTATGCGGAATAGATCTGCCGTCCGTCGGGACCGGTGACCTTGACGAGCTTGAGCTCCTTGATATCCCGGGAGATCGTCGCCTGAGTCGCCTTGCAGCCGCTCTGGGTCAGACGTTCCGCAAGATCTTCCTGGGTTTCAGTCGGATAGTTTTCGATAATTTCGAGGATTTTTGCCTGTCGTGCGATCTTCATATCATTCTTCGTAGAATAGTTTCTTTCGGATTCTGTCATATACGCTGCTGTTCTTCAGACGGATCAGATTCGCCGTCCTGTCGCTCTTTCTGATGAGGATCTCGTCCTCACCGTTCACATAGATCTGACGTTGTCCGTCCATGCTGACAATCACGCTGTGTTCCTTCTTCTGAAACGTCATGCTGATCAGCGTCGACGCGGGCAGCACAAAGGGTCTGTCGTGGAGATGCTGAGGCGCCACCGGGGTGATCGTAATCACGTCCGCCGCCGGATGGATGATCGGACCGCCGGCCGCCAGCGAGTAGGCGGTGGAGCCCGTCGGAGTCGATACGATCAGTCCGTCCGCCCGGAACTGCGCGAGCCCCTGGCCGTCCGCCCTGACGTTGAATTCCATCATCCGCATGCAGCCGTTTCGTACGACGACGTCGTTGAGCGCCTGAAAGCTTTCTGTGCGCCCGTCAGAGAGTACCGCCGTACATTCCAGCATCATCCTGGGATCCACCCAGGTCTCGCCCGAGACGAGACTGTCAAGCAGCTGGTGAAAATCTCTGCCCTCTCCCTCGGTCAGGAAGCCCAGCTTTCCGGTGTTGATCCCGAACAGCGGGATCCCGGTCTGTGACGCGAGCCTGGCTACCGCCAGAAGCGTGCCGTCTCCACCGAGGACGATGATGCAGTCGGGCCTCGAAAAAAACTCGTCCTTCGGCAGCAGCTCGCAGCCCTCGACGAAATACTCGTCCGCCTGACGGGACAGAAACGACGTCCTGATCCCGCGCTTCTGCAGGTCCACCGCGCATTCTCTGGCAAGCTTGACGCTTTCCGGCTTGTCGGTGTTCGCGTACAGCCCGATTTCACGGAATTCTTCGTTCATCAGGCCTCCTCCGCTCCGGGACCCGTGAGCTCGCGGATCCTGTCTTCGAAATCCGGCTCTTCGGAGCACGCTTCGTTCCTGACGAAGCACAGAAATTCGATATTGCCGGAAGGTCCTTTGATCGGAGACCTGTCCAGTCCCTGTACGGTAAAGCCAGCCTCCGTCGCCTGCCGGACGATCCGTCGCAGCACCTCCCGGTGGACCGCCGGATCGCGGACAACACCGTGCTTGCCGACTTTTTCCCGTCCGGCCTCAAACTGGGGCTTGATGAGCCAGATTCCCGGAGCCCCGTCCTTCATGATCTCATGCAGCTTCGGAAAGAGCTTGGCGATCGAGATGAACGAGACGTCCATGACGGTCCCGTCAACCTCCGGTATCGTTCCGGGTTCAAGGTTCCGGAAATTCGTACGCTCAAGGTTGACAACCCGGTCGTCGGATCGCAGCTTCCAGTCCAGCTGACCGTAGCCCACGTCCACCGAGTACACCCTCGCCGCGCCGTTCTGAAGCAGACAGTCTGTGAAACCGCCGGTCGATGCGCCGATATCCGCGAATATGAGCCCTTCTGTCGGAAAGTCGAAGACCTTCAGTCCCTTTTCAAGCTTGAATCCGCCCCTGCTCACATAGGGACAGAGCTGTCCCTTGACCGTTATCCTGTCCGGATCCATATCCGGAGCGATCTGTTCCCCCGCCTTCGTATGGGGAACGTCGTCGATTCTGACGAGACCCGCGAGGATCGACTTCTTCGCCTGTTCCCTCGAGCTGAAAAAGCCGTGTTCCGTCAGAAATGCGTCCAGTCGTTCTTTTTTCATTCGGAACCTCCGAAAACACCTTTAAGCGATGCGGCCGCCTTCGAAAAGGACGATACGATCGATACGGAATTCTTCATTGCGAAATCCTTTCCGATCGCCTTGCCGCCCACCGTAAACGCGGCGATGCAGCCGCTCATGATCAGGCTGATCACAGAAGCGCGGACTGCCGGAAAGATCGCGTACAGCTGGGCCGCGATCGCGACTCCGGTGGCGCCCGATACGATCCCGCAGATATCGCCGATCACATCGTTGCAGACATTGGACAGACGCGGCGCGTTTTTGATCATACGGACTGCGGTCTTCGCCCCGGGCTTCTTTTTTGCAGCCATCGCGTTGAAGGGCTGCACGTTTACCGCCGTCAGCGCGACGCCGACAACGTCCGAGACTACCCCGAACGCGATGATCACGATAAGGATAATAAACGAAACCAGCAGCGTCGTATTCGACAGCAGCGTATCCGAGATCCAGGTCACGACCATTGTCGAAAAGAAGGTGGCGACAGTGACGAGCGCCACCCACCTTCGGTGTCTTCTCTCTTCTTTTTCTTTCTTTGTAAGCGGCTTTTTTTCTGCCATATTTCTCCGTTTTGTATTCTGAAGCCTGCGCGCAGATACGCGCGATAATAAAAAAAGGAACCACAAACGTGATCCCTTCGAATATACTTGAAAAAGATGGTCTACAACGAATTAACTTTGCGACATAGGTTCAGTAGGATTTCCCAAGCCGTGGCTCGGACGTCACCGTCCAAGCGGTTTCCCTTTATACGGGCCTCTGACGCGTCACCGTCGTCAGGACTGAATTACCACTTAGTGCGCACTGTAATCCCCGCCATAGTTCTTGCGAACAGTCTAGGAGATTTCCTCGGCGATCCAGGCTGATCCTTAGCCTCTTTTGCAGCATGGGTTTCGAACGCAATATCTTTTATCTTCCGGCCGTGAAAACAAAAGACTGTCAGTCCATCTACCCAGGCCACTCAAGGCAGGCTACACTGTTTCAAAACCATCGGATCCAGATTTCGGATCCATCCGGCTTATTCGCAGGTTTTCCCTGTCATTGACAGGTCTCCGCGGAAGCAGGGTCGCCATCTGCATGCCATTGCAGACTGCCCCATCTTCCTTAACCCCCGGCCAACACCCTCGATTGGGCATCAAAAGCATTGACAAGGGACTTCATCGATATGCCCTTTGGCGGATTTTTAGGCCCGCCCTGGTGATCAGCAGTTTCGACTAGAATACTGCACCATCTTGTTATTTATTATACAAGCTTTTCGTATAAAAATCAAACGTTATTTGATATTTTTCAGACTATTTTAAGATTTAAGGACTAAAATAAATAATTTATTATTTTATGTCATTCAATCCCTTTTCATTATTTATTTTATCAAAAAAAGCCCCTGTTAAACAATCGGAGCCGAAATTGAAAAAACCGCTTCCGAGGAAGCGGCTTTTGTTTTAATCAGGACTGTTCGACCTTTTTCCAGAAAGCCTCGTTTTCAGCATGGTTTTCCGGTCCGAGTTCGGTTTCCAGTTCTTCGATCAGGCTCTTTGCCTTGGCCGAAATATCCTTCGGTACTTCGATCCTGATCGTAATGTACATATCGCCCTTGCCGTGGCCGTTGACGTTCTTGACGCCCTTGCCTTTGAGCTTGAAGATCTTGCCGTTCTGCGTGCCTGCCGGAATCTTCATCTTGACCTTGCCCTTGAGTGTCGGTGCGGTTACGGAAGCACCGAGCGCAGCCTGGGCATAGGTAATGGGCAGCGTGTAGTTGATATTGTCGCCGTCACGCTTGAAGACCGGATCTTCGGTCACGCGGATGTAGATAAGCAGATCGCCCTTCGGGCCGCCGTTTTCACCGGCGTTGCCTTCGCCTCGAAGCGGAAGGATCGAATCGTTGTTGACGCCCGCCGGGATCTTGATCTTGATCGTGCGTTCTTTCTTCGCAAGACCCTTTCCGTGGCAGACGCTGCATTCTTCGGAGATATGTTCCCCGGTGCCGTGGCAGTCCGGACATTCGGATTCCTGGGTAAACGTCCCGAACGGAGTCTTCTGCTGCACGTGAACCGTACCGTGGCCGCCGCAGGTCGAGCAGGTTTCCACCTTCGATCCGGGTTCCGCACCGGTACCGCTGCAATGTTCGCAGGGTTCCATCCGTTTGATCTTGATCCGTTTTTCAGCTCCGAAACAGGCTTCCTTGAAGGTAAGCGTCAGGCGCACCTTAAGATCCGAACCCTGAACAGGTCCGTGATAGGTCTGTCTTCCGCCTCCGCCGAAGCCGCCGAAGCCTGAACCGCCGCTGCTGAAACCTCCTCCGAACAGATCGGAGAAGATGTCCTCGAAGCCGCCGCTTCCGCCGCTGAATCCGCCGCCGGTATAGCCGCCTCCGAATCCGCTGCCGCCGTAGCCGCCTCCGCCGTAGCCGCCCTGATAATTCGGGTCGACGCCGGCAAAGCCGAACTGGTCGTATTTCTGTCTCTTGTCTTCGTCGCTCAGGACTTCATAGGCTTCGTTGACTTCCTTGAATTTATCTTCAGCCTCTTTGTCATCCGGATTTTTATCCGGGTGGTACTTGAGCGCGAGTTTGCGGTAGGCCTTTTTGATTTCGTCCTTGTCCGCCGTTTTACTGACGCCGAGAACGTCATAATAGTCTCGTTTATCACTCATGCAGATTAACACCTCACTTCCCGCGCATGTACCGGTATTATAACACTAATCCCGATACACGGCCAAAGAAAGCCTATGAAAGACGGCAGCCGGTGGGCTGCCGTCCGGATGCTCTCGGGATCATTCGTCGTCGTTGATTTCTTCGACTTCAGCGTCGACTACATCGTCGTCGCCTGCCTGAGCCTGTTCTTCTTCATGAAGCGGTGCTGTCTTTTCAGTATCCTGATACATCTTCTGTGCGAGCGGATAAAGAGCTTCGTTGAGTTCTTCCATCTTCTTGCGGATCTTGTCGGTGTCTTTGTCTTCGATCGCTTTTCTGACTTCTTCGATCTTCTTTTCGACTCCGGTCTTTTCGTCCGCCGTGATCTTGTCGCCCATATCCTTCAGGCTCTGTTCCGCCTGATAGACGGTGGAGTCCGCATTGTTTGTCGCTTCGGTAAGTTCTCTGAGCTTCTGGTCTTCCTTCGCGAATTTTTCTGCGTCCTTGACAGCCTTCTGGATATCATCTTCGGACATATTCGTCGAAGACTTGATGACGATATTCTGTTCCTTGCCTGTTCCGAGGTCCTTCGCGGATACGTTGACGATGCCGTTGGCATCGATATCGAAGGTAACTTCGATCTGCGGGATGCCTCTCTTGCTTGCCGGAATGCCTGTCAGCTGGAAGCGGCCGAGAGTCTTGTTGTCTCTGGCCATTTCACGTTCGCCCTGGAGGACGTGTACGTCGACGGCTGTCTGATTATCCGCCGCAGTCGAGAAGGTCTGGCTCTTCTTGGTCGGGATGGTCGTATTACGGTCAATGAGCTTCGTGAATACGCCGCCCAGGGTTTCAATACCCAGTGAAAGCGGTGTGACGTCGAGAAGCAGGACATCCTTGACTTCGCCCGCGAGGACGCCGCCCTGGATAGCCGCGCCGATAGCGACACATTCATCCGGGTTGATGCCCTTGTACGGTTCGTCGCCTGCCAGATCCTTGACCAGATCCTGTACAGCCGGGATACGGGTCGAGCCGCCGACGAGGATTTCCTTGTTCAGATCGCTCTTGCCGACGCCTGCGTCCTTCATCGCCTTCTTGACAGGTTCCTTCGTTTCTTCAACGAGATCCTTTGTCAGGTCGTCAAATTTCGCTCTTGTCAGTGAAAGTTCGAGATGAAGCGGACCGTTTTCGTTCGCCGTGATGAACGGCAGGTTGATGTCGCTCTTCATAACTGTCGAAAGTTCGATCTTCGCCTTTTCAGCAGCTTCCTTCAGACGCTGCATCGCCATCTTGTCTTTCTTCAGGTCGATGCCGTTGTTCTTCTGGAATTCGTCCGCCATCCAGTTCATGACACGTTCGTCGAAGTCGTCGCCGCCGAGATGGTTGTTCCCGTTGGTTGCCAGAACTTCGAATACGCCGCCGCCGATTTCGAGGATCGAGACATCGAACGTACCGCCGCCAAGGTCGTATACCATGATCTTCTGATCCTGGTCGCCCTTTTCAAGACCGTATGCCAGCGCCGCCGCCGTCGGTTCGTTGATGATTCTCATAACGTCGAGACCTGCGATAACGCCTGCGTCCTTCGTTGCCTGACGCTGAGCGTCCGTGAAGTACGCCGGTACGGTGATGACGGCTTTTGTGATTTCTTCGCCGAGATAGCTTTCCGCATCCTTCTTCAGCTTCTGAAGAATCATCGCGGAAATTTCCTGCGGCGTGTATACTTCACCGTTAACGTTGACCGTCTGATCCGAACCCATCAGTCGTTTAATGGATACGATCGTGTTGTCCGGGTTGGTGACAGCCTGACGCTTCGCGACCTGGCCTACCAGACGTTCGCCGTCTTTTGTAAATGCGACAACAGACGGGGTAGTCCGGTTGCCTTCAGCATTCGGAATAACAGTCGGTTCGCCGCCTTCAAGTACGGCTACGCACGAATTTGTGGTACCGAGGTCAATACCGATTACTTTTTCTTTTCCCATAACAGCTCTGTTCCTCCTGTATCTTTCATAACCTGATTTTTGATCTCTGTAAAAGAGGTCTCTGTAGAATTACGAATTCAAATTAATAAAGAAGAGTGCGGAATAAATCCTCTGCCCTCTTTAAAAATTTTACCCAGTTTTATTTCTTGCAAACTTTGACCATGGCCGGGCGGATCACTTTATCTTTATACTGATAGCCCTTCTGGAGTTCACCGATGACTTCGTCTTCCTGATGATCGTCGCTGCTTTCAGCCATGACGGCATGATGGAAGTTCGGATCAAACTGCGCGCCTTCCGCCTGAACGGTCTGGAGCCCCTCGTCCTGCAGGACCTGGAGCAGCTGCTTGAACACCATATCGACACCCTGTTTATAGGCATCCATATTGCCGGTATCCGCGCTCTGCTGCGCACGGTCCAGATTGTCGAGAATCGGAAGCAGCTTTTTCAGGAAGCTTTCCATCGTATACTGCGCGATATCCTGCTTTTCCCTGAGAGAGCGCTTCTTGTAGTTTTCAAAATCCGCCTGGAGACGCATCATCTGTTCGGTGAGTCTGGCTTCCTGAGCCGCCGCTTTATCGATTTCTTCTTCGATGGCGCCGCCGGCTTCTTCCGTCTGTATCTGTTCTTCTCTGGCCTGGTCTTTCGGATCCTGCGGTTCTTCCGGCTGACCCGTTCCCTGTTCGGTCTTTAATTCATCACTCATTCGATCACCCGCTTTTCTTCTTAATAAACAGTATTACAATACTACCAAATTAATCAACAGTTTAATAGTTTACGTTCGCTATTTCTAATAAATTAATACCCAATTTCCAAGCTTATCACCTGAATCATCGATTATGCAAACGCTGTACTTGTTTAATATATCATTTTATTATCTTTTTAAGCATTTTAGCAATGAAAATTACGTTTTAATGCATAATTTTAGACAAATTCTACAAAAACCTGATTCGCGAGGTCCTTCCCCAGCTCCGTGAGTTTCAGAACCGTACCTTCCCGGACAAGCAGCCCCCGGTCTCTGAGAGAATCGATCTGATCCGGCCATCGTTCAAAAAACGAGCTGCCGAACATTTTCTGAAACTGCCTGTCGTCGACACCGGCGCACCGCCTCAGACCCAGAAACATAAAATCCCCCGCCGCTTCATCGAAGTCCAGGCTGTGGCTCTCGCCCGGAACCGCCGCATCCGCCGGCGAATCGAGGTACTCCGTCATATCGAAGGTGTTCGTTTTTCTTACCCCGTCCGTAAATGACGAAGCAGACAGTCCGAAGCCGTAGTAGCCAGTCAGATCCCAGTAGGCGCCGTTGTGGACGGCTTCAAATCCCGGACGGGCGTAATTTGATATTTCATACTGGACAAAGCCGGCCTGCGCCAGGCGGTCGTTTAGCAGATACTGCATATGCCGTTCCGTATCCTCATCGGGCAGAACGAGCTTTCCCTCTTTCTGAAGACGCCCGAACCGGGTCCCCGGTTCCACGCTCAGCGAATAGGCGGAAATGTGGGTGATCTGAGGTAGTGATACAAGCCGGTCAATGGAATCTGTCAGATCCTCCGGTGTCTGTCCCGGCAGTCCGAACATCAGATCGGCGGAGATGTTTGAAAAACCCGCGTTCCGCGCCGCCTCCAGTGTCTCAAGGGCCTGCCGCGCGCTGTGAGGCCGTCCCAGGGTTCTCAGCAGAGGATCGGAGAGGCTCTGCACTCCGACACTGAGCCGGTTAAAGCCGAGGGATCTGAGCGCCTCGAGCTTCTGCCGGCTTCCGGAAAACGGATTGACCTCGATGGTCCGCTCGGCCTCCGGCAGAAAACCGAAGGTCTCGTCAACGGCGGCATAGATTCTCCCGATCTGACTCGTATCCAGTTCGCTGGGGGTTCCGCCGCCGAGATAAAGGCTTTTTAACGGAACGCTGTGATTCCTCCCCGCGCTTCGGATTTCCTTTTCAAGTCGTGTGATATACTTTTCTTTAATATCGACTTCTGCCGGAAACGAACGAAAGGCGCAGTAAGCGCATTTGGATCTGCAGAACGGAATGTGCACATAGGCGCACCGGGCTGGTCTGATCATAAATTCTGTTTTCATTTAAATTTGATCCTCATATGGGTACTAAAACACTATCAATGAATAAAAAAAATCATATCAAAGAAATCGAAAGAACACATCTGACTGATTCAGACAGATGCGGCGATGCGCCGGAATCTGTCTCGATGGACAATTCAAAAAAAGCCGGGAGCAGCCGGAAGAAGCTCAGCTGTCTGCTGGCCGCCGCGGCCGGACTTGCCGGAGCGGCCGCTTTATTTCTCGGAACCCGCCGCAGAAACTCTGTCCCTGAAATGAACGAACGGCGCGTCCCCGAGGGACAGACCGATTTCCAGGACCGCGATCATCTGATTTACTGTCCCGAGAGCAATCTGAACCGGAGGCTTCTGCCGCTGGAGTCGGCGATCAATATGCGCGACCTGGGGGGCTATACAGGAACAGACGGCAGAAAGACAAAATGGAATAAGCTGTACCGCAGTGAAGAGCTCGCTCACCTGAGCCGCTTCGACCAGGACCAGCTGTCCGATCTCGGGATCGACTATATCTTCGATTTTCGCGATGAAAAAAAGGCCGCGAATCTTCCCGACTTCATTCCCGAAGGCGCAGTCTATGAAAATATCCCGATACTCAAAGGCATCAAGGGAAACTATAAGACGCTTGATTACGACGATCCCGACGCGATAGACGGCTATATGAGAAATCTCTACGACTATCAGGTGCGAAGCACCGCCCAGGCGTTTGCGAGGATCCTCCATATCCTGGCGGACGAACCGGACGCGAAGATCATGTTCCACTGCACCAACGGCAAGGACAGGACGGGATTTATGGCCGCGCTGCTCCTGCTGCTCGCCGGCGTCCCTGAAGAGACGATCATCTCCGACTACACCCTTACAAACCTGACGTTCGACGAGGCGTTCAAAACGCTGGGCACGATCATGGCTGAAAATTTCGGAGAAGAAGCCGGCGTGACCCGTGACAGACTCAGAGATTTTTTCGGCGTCAAACCGGAATGGCTCAACATCCAGCTTGATTTTATCCGCAGCGCCGGCGGGATCGACGCGTATCTGCTTAACAATACCGATCTGACCGCCGGAGATCTGAAGAGGATCAGATCGAATATTACCGAATCGGAGCCAGTGAAATATGATTTATGATTACAGTTTTTACAACGGCGATCCGGTTTCCGTCGTTACTTTCTACGGAAACCTGATTCTGACATTTATTACCATCTTCATGGAACGCAAGCAGCCCTCGTCCACCTACGCGTGGCTGATGTTTCTGTGGATATTCCCGATCATCGGCTTCCTGTTTTACATTATGTTCTCACAGAAATTCTCAAGCCGCAGGATCTACAAGTTCCGCGCCCAGCAGATCAGAGAAGTCAAAGAGGAAGTCACGGCCCAGGCCGAGGAGCTGCGGGAGCCGCTTTCTAAGGATTCGCCGCTGTATCCCTTCAGGAGATACAAGGACAACATCGAATTTCAGAACAACGTGAGCCACTCGCTGTTCACGCCGGACAATTCCGTCGAGATCTTCACCGACGGCAAGGCGCTGTTCATGAAAATGCTCGACGACTTCCGGGCCGCGGAGACGAGCATCAACGTAGAATTCTATATTCTGAAATACGACGGGATCGGCAAGGAGTTTATCGACACCCTCGCCCAGAAAGCCCGGGAGGGCGTTCAGGTCCGGGTATTGTACGATGAGCTCGGGAGCCGCAAGCTTCCGAGAAAGGCCAGAAAGCTGCTGCGCGAAGCAGGCGCCGCAGAAGGTCCCTTCCTGCCGTCGAAGCTGGTCACCATCAGCAAATTCTTCACGCTGCGTCTCAACTACCGGGATCACCGGAAAATCGCCGTCATTGACGGCAAAATCGGCTACATCGGCGGATACAATGTCGGCGACGAATACCTCGGACTCGATAAAAAGTTCGGCTACTGGCGAGACACTCATATCCGGATCACCGGACCTGCCGCGACCGAGCTCCAGCTTCGGTTCCTGTCCGACTGGACCACGAACAACTCGGAAATCGCCAACGAACCGATCAAGAAAAATCTCGACATGCTCCTTCCCATGGTTCAGGGAACCGGAGACGTCGGCATCCAGATCGTCGCCAGCGGTCCAGATACAGTCAATCAGAATATCAAGCAGGGCTACATCAAGATGATCAACGATGCGAAGCATCATATCTACATCACGTCTCCGTACTTCGTCCTTGACGAGAGCATCAACGAGGCGCTGCGCATCGCGCTGCTCTCCGGCGTCGAGGTCGAGATCATCATCCCGGACAAGCCGGACCACCCGTTTATCTATCCGACGACGCTCTCCTACGCGGGCCAGCTTATCACCTACGGCGCGAAGGTCTATACGTACCAGAACGGCTTCGTTCACGCGAAGCTCATGTGTATCGACGACGAGCTGTCGGTCGTCGGCTCCTGCAACTTCGATATCCGCTCGTTCTCGCTTAATTTCGAGTGCTCGGCGTTCCTGTACAGCAGGGACATCACGGCCCAGCTAATCAGCGATTTCGAGCACGATACGACACTGTCGCGGCATTATTCCCTCAATGACTACCTCGGACGCAGCTCCGTACAGAAAATGAAGGAATCGCTGTCGAGACTGCTGGCACCCGTACTGTAAAACCGATTTAACCGGCATTCGATGCCGGTTTTATTTTTCCCTGTGTTCCGGCAGCCGGCGCACAACAAAAAGACCCGAAACCGTGATATCACGATTCGGGTCTTTTTATATAGACAGTCAAACTTCCGGACTCACTCCGGCCGCTTACATATTCTTAAGCTTTTCCGCCTGGTCGCTGGTATTGAGCGCGTCCACCATTTCGTCGATGTCTCCGTCGAGGAAACTGTCGAGCTGATGGACCGTCATGCCGATCCGGTGATCGGTGACGCGTCCCTGGGGAAAGTTGTACGTACGGATCCGTTCGGAGCGGTCGCCGGTACCGACCTGAGAGCGGCGTTCCGAGGCGATCTCGCTCTGACGCTTGTTCTCCTCGATCTCGTACAGACGCGCCTTCAGGACTTTAAGCGCCTTTTCCTTGTTCTTGAGCTGGGATTTTTCATCCTGACAGGTGATGACGATCCCGGTGGGCTCGTGAGTGATGCGCACGGCGGAGTCCGTCGTGTTGACGCTCTGTCCGCCGTTGCCCGACGAACGGTATACGTCGATTCTCAGATCGTTGGGATCGATCTCGATTTCGACATCCTCTGCTTCCGGAAGCACCGCCACCGTCGCGGTGGATGTGTGGATACGTCCGCCGGATTCGGTGGACGGGATTCGCTGGACTCTGTGGACGCCGGATTCGAACTTCAGACGCGAGTAGGCGCCTGCGCCTTCGATGGAGAACGTAATTTCCTTGATCCCGCCGAGATCGAGGATATTCGAGTTCAGAATTTCCGTCTTCCAGCCCTTGCGTTCCGCGTAGCGGGTGAACATTCTGAACAGATCGGCTGCGAACAGCGCGGCTTCGTCTCCGCCTGCGCCGCCTCTGATTTCGACGATAACGCCGCGGTCGTCGTTGGGATCCTTCGGAATGAGCAGAACCTTAAGCTCTTCCTCGAGACGTTCCTTGTCCGCTTTGTTTTCGGCCAGCTCTTCCTCGGCCAGTTCCTTGAGATCGGGATCCAGGCTCTTGTCCTGGAGCAGCTCTTCGTTCTCGTCGACGCCGCTGCAGGCCTTCTGGTACTCTCTGTAATGCTCGATGATGGGCTCGATATGCGCGTGCTCCATCATAAGCTTTTTCCATCGCGGCTGATCCGCGATAATCTCCGGATCGGAGATCTGATTGTTGAGTTCTTCGTATTTATCTGTCAGAAAATCAAGTTTTTCGAGCATGTTACCTCAGTTATTTATCAAGCTGATTATAAAATCAGTCCTTGAGCTGATCCTGGTTAAAGAAGTGAAGCGTGATGGCGCCGGGTCCGAGATGGGTTCCGATAATGGGCGCGGCCGGCAGGATCGTGACGTTCTTCGGATCGAATTTCTTTTCGACCGTCTCTTTGAGCTTTTCCGCGTACTCAGGATTGTCGCAGGTTGTGATGACGAATTCTTCGCCGGCCGTGTCCCCGCCGTTTTCCTTCACATAGTCGATCATGCGCTGGATCACCTTGCGCTCGCCTCTCGCTTTCGCAAGAACCTCGAGTCCGCCGTCGGCATTGACGATGAGCACCGGATTGATCTTGAGCATGTTTCCCATAACGGCGCTGCTCTTTGACAGGCGTCCGCCCTTGTACAGGTAGTTCAGATCAGTCACCGTGAAGATGTGGCGGACCGCCTTCGAATACTTTTCGACGGCTTCCGTAAGCTGCGCCATGTTCGCGCCTTCCAGCGCAATCGGTGCGACCTTTTCCAGTACCATTCCGAGACCGCCCAGGACCGATTTCGAGTCGATGCATTCGCCGACCATCTCGGGATACTTTTCCTTCAGGTCCGACAATGCCAGACACGAGGTCTGGTACGTTCCGGAGATTCCGCTGGAGAAGGAAATGTACAGGAACGGACGTCCTTCCTTCGCGTAGCCTTCGAACACTTCCGTGAATTCCGTATAGGAGATCTGGGACGTCGTGAACGACTCGCCCTGACGCTGACGCGCGTAGATCTCATCCGGATGGATGTCGACGCCGTCTTTCAGGATCGTTTCGCCCTGGACGACTGACAGCGGGATAACCCGGATCTCAAGCTTTCGGACTTCCTCTTCCGGCAGATCAGCCGCAGAGTCAGTAATTATTTTTATATTCATTATAAGATTCCAACTTTCTAAACAGTCGCGGCGGACAGTCCGCCGCCTGCCGCTAATTATACCACGCGTGTTTCTGCTGATATATACCCAGATTGATTCGGGTGTCTAAAATGGACATTTATAATGAAGAAATGGTTTAAGTTAATTTAACTTGTTTTTAAAAGTCAAACAGACCGACCGCTCTGTCCTTCTTGACGACGCCGAGCTTTCTCCCCTTCGCTTCGAGGCGGTCGGTAAGCCGCTTCGTATCCAGGTTGATGATAAGCTCGTCCGGAAAGTCCGCCTCGGTCAAAGCGCGGTCTGCCCACGGAAAGCGTCCGATGTCCTCCGCCCAGTGGGTATCGGTGCCGAGGATCACGGGGATCTCAAGGTCCCGGCAGCGTCTGGCGATATCGACGCAGCGGTCTCTGCTCCCCTGACGGATATAGAACGAGCCGTTGTTGATCTCGATCATCGTGTCGTGGCGTTTTGCGGCCTGAAGCACGGCTTCGACATCGAAGGGATACTGGGGATTTCCGAGATGGCACAGGAAATCGACGTTCGCTTTTTCGATCGCTCCGAGCAGAGCGGAGGTGTTGCGCTCGACGGTATCCGGCGGAAAGCACGGCGTGTGGAGCGAGGCCGATAATATCTCAAGCGAAGGCAGGATCGCCGGACTCGCGTCGATGGATCCGTCGGCGTCGAGGATATTCGCTTCCATCCCCTTGATGATCTTCACGCCGAAGAGCTCCGGCGGAATGGACAGCATGTTGTGAAAGAACATATCTGTGATCGAGCCCGGCATTTCCGGTCCGTGTTCGGTCAGACAGAACATCTCCAGTCCCGCATCCGCCGCTTCCGCGGCCAGCTCCATTACCGTACAGTACGCGTGACCGCAGCCCAGCGTATGGGTATGGCCGTCGAGAACGTAGCGCCTCCCGGAGGGGACCTTCGTTTCATCCCGTCGTGCCTGAGCCAGACGCTCGGCGCGCATATTTTTATATTTACTGTTTTTTTTCTGTTTCCTGATCATTGAACTCCTCGGACTGCGCCAGCGTTTCCGCCCGGTCCGCCAGCTCTTCCTCGTGCTCGCGTTCCTTCCGAGTGATCTGCTCCTGTTCCGTTTTCTGTTTTTTCTGTTCCGCCTGTTCGTAAAGCTCCTGATTGTTGCGCGTGACGGAATCGCAGAAGATTTCCGCCGAACGGATTCCCAGAGCCTTCATGCGGGCGTTAATCGCGGCCGTTTCGATAATGATCGCGAGGTTGCGACCCGACGATACCGGAACGGTGACCAGCGGAATCTGAACACCGAGGATATCGGTGGTTTCTTCGTCGAGACCGAGACGGTCGTAGGGCGACTTGTCGTTCCAGTTCTCGAGCTTGATCATCAGATCGATCTCGACAGCCTGCTTGACGGATTTCGCGCCGTACAGCGTGCTCACGTCGATAATCCCGATACCCCGGACCTCCATGTAATACCGGAGCATTTCGGGCGCCGTGCCGATCAGCGTACGGCCGTGGTAGCAGGCGATATCCACCATGTCGTCCGCGATCAGGTTGCTGCCCCGCTGGATCAGCTCGATGGCGGTTTCGCTCTTGCCGATCCCGGAGGCTCCCGTAATCAGAACGCCCACGCCGTGAACCTCGACGAGGACGCCGTGCATCGTCGTGCTCGGAGCCGTCACGAGGTCGATGTAGTCCATCAGATGATAGATAAACGTCGATGTCTTTTCCTTCGCGCGAAGCAGGATCCGGTTGTATTTGACGGCCGCTTCAAGGAACAGGTCCGCATCCGAAAGATCCCAGCACACGATGAGGCACGGGAAGTCGCATCTGAAAAACTCGTCGATGCGTTTTGCGCGTACGTCCGCCGGCAGGCTCATCAGGTATGAGATTTCGACCTTGCCGACGATCTGAATGCGTTTTTCATCGAAGTATTCGTAATAGCCGTGAAACTGAAGACCCGGGCGGTTGATCCCGGTATCGAGCAGCGTAAATTCACTGACGTCGCAGTGAAGCCGCTGGAGGTTCAGCTCGTCGCAGAAATCTTCGACGTCGATGATATGTTTTTTTTCGTTCATTCATTCTCCTGACTGAAATAATCGTGTACCGCCGCCGCCGTTTTCGCGCTCATTCCCGGAAGAGCGGCGATTTCATCCTCGCCGGCTTCCCGGATGTTCTTCAGATTTCCGAAGTGACGCATCAGCGTTTCCCGCCGTTTCTTTCCGATCCCCGGAATTTCCTCGAGACGGGATTCAAGCATGTTTTTACGTCTCAGGCTCTGATGGTAGGACAGCGCGTACCGGTGGACTTCTTCTGAAATCTCCGACATATAGCTGCAGAGGGGGGTCGCGAACTTCAGCGGATATTCCTCGTCCTCGTAGATCAGTCCTCGGATCTTATGATGATCGTCCTTGACCAGTCCGACCACTTCGATGTTAAGCTGCGGGTACATCTCAAGTATCGATTTTACCGCATCTACGTGGGTTTTTCCCCCGTCGATGGCCATTATATCGGGGAAGGGCAGAAAACTTGACTTCGTTGTCCCGTTTTCCTGCTCCTTGACCCCTCTTTCGATGCGCCGGAAGATCATTTCCTGCATGCTCGCGTAGTCGTCCTGACCGTCGACGCTCTCGATTTTAAAACGCCGGTAGGACTTTTTATCGGGCTTCGTCCCGCGGAAAACGACCATCCCGCCCACGTTGTTCGTACCCGATATGTTCGAAATATCGTAGGCTTCTATATTTTCCGGATCACGCTCCATATTCAGGAATTCCCTGAGCGCCTTTGTCCGTCCGCTCTCCTTGTCCGCCCTTCGCATCCGCTGCGCCTCGTACTGCTCCAGCGTAAGCTTCGCGTTCTCTTCCGCCATCGCGGCCAGACGGGTTTTCGCTCCGCGCTGCGGGAACGTCAGCGTGACCTTCCCTTCGCGAAGCTCCGACAGCCACTGACGGATCGGCTCGATCTCGCGTTCCTCGAGACGTTCGTTAAAGATGATCTCGGAGGGAATAAACGCCCTGTTCACATAATACTGCATCGCGAAGGCCGTCAGGATGTCCTGCTCCGATTCCTCGAGAACGTCGTCCGTAAAGATATGATCCCGTCCGATAAGCTGGCCTCCCCGGATGTTCAGGATCTGCACGCAGGCGAGATCCCTGTCCTTGTAGACCGCGATCAGATCCTGATCGTGGCGTCCTTCTGAGATGATCTT
Organism: uncultured Eubacteriaceae bacterium; assembly: GCA_937872065.1. Classification (GTDB taxonomy): domain Bacteria; phylum Bacillota; class Clostridia; order Eubacteriales; family Eubacteriaceae; genus UBA7485. The sequence goes on from CALMRA010000192.1 coordinate 19,782, forward strand.
CTGCTTTTCGACGATGTGGCTGACGCCCTGATACTGATCGCGCAGCTCCGCCGCCGTCTCAAAATCCTGAATCGCCGCGGCTTCCCGCATGCGCGACTCGAGGCGCTCCAGCAGCCCTTCTGCATTTCCTTCGAGGATCTCGATGATTTCGTCGACGTATCCCCGGTAGATCTCCGGGTCCACCCTGCCCGTACACGGCGCGCAGCAGCGTCCGATATGGTAATTCAGACACGGCCGCCCGCAGACCGTCCCGGGCTCCGTCTTCCTGTTGCACTGACGCACAGGATACAGCCGTCCGATGGCCTCGATAGTCTTCTTGACGGCGAAGGCGCTGGTAAAGGGTCCGAAATAGCGGGTCCCGTCCTTCTTCTTGTCCCGGGTGAACAGAACACGGGGATAGCTCTCCCCGAGGGTGACCGCGATGTACGGATAGGTCTTCCCGTCCTTCAGACAGATGTTGTACTTGGGCCGGTTCTTCTTAATCAGGTTGCATTCGAGGATCAGCGCTTCAAGCTCGCTCTCTACGACGATGTTCTCGATGGTACAGACATGGGAGACCAGCGCTCTCGTCTTGACAGTCAGATTCTTCGAGCTCTGAAAATATGAGCGGACCCTGTTTTTCAGATTCACCGCCTTGCCGACGTAGATGATATCACCGGCCGCGTTCTTCATGATGTAGATTCCCGGCTTGTCGGGCATATCCTTGAGCCGGGCCCTGTCGAACAGCGCCGGTGACAGATCTTCCGGTGCTTCGGGAGCTGAATCCTCCTGCGGCGTCTGCCTGTCTGTCCGGTCTTCTGAACATTCCGTTTCTGCCGTTTCGTTTATTTTTATTATTTCGTTTATTGCATTCCCATTGTTACTGTCATTCATTATTCATTCTCCGGGCGTTTTTCACTGCGGCCCGGGACCGGATAAACACCTCGGTACCGATCCCGGAACAGAATATCTGCAAACGCCGTCTTTTTGCTGTTTTTTCACAGCAGGCCCTGCTTGTGGTATATTTTAGTGGAATGATTCGATTCAAAACACGTTATTCCTGCAGATTACCTTAAATAAATTATTGAAAAACGGATAGATTATAGACATCCGTAATAAATTATTATATCAGAATAAATAAAGGATATCATTGTGAAAGATTATAAAACCATTCTTTTCGATCTTGACGGCACGCTGCTCGACACATCGGAAGGTATCTATAACGGAACAGATTATATGACGGACAAGCTCGGAATGCCGAGAGTACCGGATGACGTCAAGCCTACCTTTATCGGTCCGCCGGTAGCGCAGAAATACGAACAGTATTTCGGCCTTACGGGCGAAGCCCTCAGGGAAGCCGCGTCCACCTACCGCGAATATTACGGAAAACAGGGCTACCGCGAAGCTTCCCCGTATCCGGGTATACTTGAACTGCTGGACGAGCTGAGAAAACGCGACTACCGTCTCGTTGTCGCGACGATGAAGCGTGAGGATATGGCGTTCAAATGCCTCGAAGCGACGGGTCTTCTCGGCTGCTTCGACGCGGTGTTCGGCAACAGCGACATCGACTCGCTGAGCAAGGCGGAGCTCATCGACCGCGGTCTCGAACGTATCGGCGAACCGCGCAGCACCGCCGTTCTTATCGGAGACACCAGCGTCGATGCGGAAGGCGCCGCCGAAGCGGGCATCGACTTTATTCAGGCGCTGTACGGCTTCGGACTGACCACCGAAGAAGAACGGAAGGCTTTCCCGTCGGTACTGACGGTCGATTCGGTTCCGGAGCTGAAGGTTCTGTACGAATAAACCCTATAAATCTTAATTAAGCGATATTTACCCGCAGCAGCGGGATACAACACAGCGGTACGCTGTAATAATTATCAATCTATACAGAAACGTAAGGAGCATTGATGAAGCAGGAATCTATCATGAGCAGACTGTTCAGAATGATCTCGATCAATTCTGAACCGCAGGAAAACACGGAAACCGAAGAAAACCAGCAGGAAGAAAACCAGCCGTTAGAACAGGCCGTTCCCGCAGCGGAACCTCAGAGCGCGGAACAGGCCGCTTCTTCCGTGCAGCCGGAAAATTCGTCAGAAGCTGCCCCACAGACGAGTGAAGAAACACAGGCGCTGACGACTGAAGCGGCTAAACCGCTGCTTCAGACCCGTTCCAACGGCGTTCTGATGCATATCACCTCTCTGCCCAGCAGATACGGGATCGGATCCTTCGGAAAACAGGCCCGCCACTTCGCGGATCTGCTTGAAAAGTCCGGCGCAAAGGCATGGCAGGTTCTGCCCTTCTGTCCTCCGGACAGCGTTCAGTCTCCGTACAAATCGGTGTCCAGCTTCGCCGGCAATCCGATGTTTATCGACCTCGAACAGCTTCACGACGAAGGCTATCTGACACAGGAAGAGCTCGACTCGTGCCGTGTGGACAACGGATGGGGTATCGATTTCGAACGCGTCATCGCGGACCGGAACCGTGTATTCCCGCTGGCGTTCTCGCGGATCAACGACAGGACTGAAACGGAAATGCTCGAATTCGCCGCTGCTCACGCCTGGGTCGACGACTACGCGCTTTTTATGGCGCTTACCGAACCCTACGGCTACGACTGGCAGACCTGGCCCGAAGCGCTGCGCAGCCGCGATGAAAAAGCCCTTGAAGAGGCCCGGGAGCAGTACGCGGAGCAGATCCTGTACCACGCGTTCCTCCAGTATGTCTTCTTCAAGCAGTGGAAATCGGATAAGGATTATATCAACAGCCTCGGCATCAAGGTGATCGGCGACATGCCGTTTTACGTATCCTACGAGTCGGCCGATGTCTGGGCGAACCAGGAGGATTTTGCCCTTGGTAAAGACGGCAAGCCGGAAGCGGTCGCAGGAGTTCCCCCTGATTTCTTCTCGAAGACCGGTCAGCTCTGGGGAAATCCCCTCTACGACTGGGAGCATCTGGCGCAGACGGGATACGGCTGGTGGATGGACCGTATCGGCCACGCCCTTAAAATATACGACATTCTCCGCATCGATCATTTCCGGGCGTTCGCAAGCTACTATTCGATTCCTGCGAAGGACGATACCGCGATGAACGGAACCTGGATCAAGGGACCGGGCATCGATTTCTTCAACACGCTGGATAAAGCCTTTGAAAAGCCGGAAATCATCGCCGAGGATCTCGGCGGCGAATCGGCGCCGGAGGTCAAGGAACTGATCCGCGCGACCGGGATCCCCGGAATGCGCGTCATGGAAATGGCCTTCGTCTCCTACGGCGACAATCCGCACCTGCCCTTCAACTACATCGCCAACAGCGTCGCCTACCTGGGCACCCACGACAACAATACGCTGCTGGGCTACCTTCACGAGGATCTGACGGAACCCCAGCGCGTCTACGCGCTCCAGTACGTCAACTTTGACGGCAAAGACGATAATTGGGACGAATACGGACCGAACAGCGGCGTCACTCACGCTTTCCTCAGAACCCTGTGGGAAAGCTCCTCCAATCTGGTTATCGTCCAGCTGCAGGATCTGATGGGCTACGGCTCCGACAGCCGGATGAACCTTCCGGCGAGCGTCGGAAACAACTGGAGCTTCCGGATCGCGGAAGACGCACTGAACGAACTCAACACCGACTGGCTCAAGTTCTTCAACATGACCTACCAGCGCTAATCAAATATCTGCAGGACATAGAACGGGGCTGCTGCATGAAGCAATCAGTGCGGCTGCCCTTTTTTCTTTGCAAAAAATCAAAAGGGGCTGTTGCATTAGTCAATTTTTATTGACAGTGCAGCGGCCCTTTTTTC
>CALMRA010000193.1 GCA_937872065.1 uncultured Eubacteriaceae bacterium
ATGCGACATTTTAAGATAGTTCATGTCATAAACGAACGGGTAAACACAGCAGTAATCAGTATAAGAATCGAGTTTATAAGGAATCGAGGAATCTGAATGTCTGGACGGGAAGGTTCTATCATTTATCGGAGTGATGGACGCATGCCAGAAGGCTTTCTTCCCTGTTGAGGACGAGAAGCTGTAACCCGGGGCCACCGCTGAAAATAAAAAAGCCTCTATCCGGACGGACAAAGGCTGTGCGTATTTTAAACAAATGGTGGATCATAAGGGGCTCGAACCCATGACCTTCTGGTTGTGACCCAGACGCTCTCCCAGCTGAGCTAATGATCCATAGCAGTTTTATTATAACAGGTTTTTATCATCTGTCTACTCCAGACGATCTGTTTTTATGGTTTAAATCAAAAGCACGGTTAATATTAATCGCCGGACGGTATAGGTAAAATCAATATTAAGTTATATAATTAAATAATAAATTTCATTTCAGAGGGAAAAAATGTTCTATAGATCTCAAGTGGTCTCCAAAATGCCGAAGGTTCCGTCTTCCTTTATACGAGCGATAGACAGCAGCATCTATATCGTTGAACGTTTTTTAAAGCAGCGTTTCGGGATTGATTACAGTTTTCAGAATAATATCTATATTCTGGATAAAGATACGGAAGCAATTGAAGAGAACGCCGCGATACGCCGGAATTTTAACGGGCTTATCGAATCTATCGATAAGCTGTCCCGAAAAACCGACAGCAGCGAAATTCTCGATCTGTTTACAAAGCTCAAGGCGATCCTTAATTATTTTTACGGACTGCCCGGAGATTCCAGTTCTGTGTACAATTATCTGATTCAGAATATGATCAGAGAAAAAAGCATAACCTGCGAATCGGTCATTCATGAAATCAGCAAAAGACTTTCTCCCGACGAACAGGCCGTCAAAGACGAGCTTGACAGACTTTCGGACGAAATAAGCAGGCTGCAGTATGAGACGATTCCGCTCGGAAAATACTTCCCGGATACGGGAGACATCGCACTGTATTACGAAGCGATCGAACAGGCGGCGCAAGAAAACGATCTGAGCATCGATGAGCTTGGCATAAACGTTCTGTCCCACGAAATTTTTCATGCTGCCCACTTCAGCTGGATGGAAGAATCGGGTGTTCTGGAGAATCCCGACCAGAATATGATC
>CALMRA010000194.1 GCA_937872065.1 uncultured Eubacteriaceae bacterium
TACTCTTTTGTGATATTTTTCAGCTGTACTTCAGACATTTTCTTCTCCGTTCGTATTATGAATTTTATCTGCTTCTGCGCTGACCGGAATTGAGAGCCGGATGTCGCGGCTTGAAGAGCCTATGCTTAAAATATGGTCCGGAACCGTCCGGACAAATGCGTGCGCCTTCGGATCGAACTGCATAAACGCTGCAGCAGGAATCTTAAGGGTGATGCTTCCCGTTTCACCGGGATATAACTCGATGCGGCCGAAGGCCGCCAGTTCTCTGACAGGATCCTCCTCATCGGGCGAGGCCTTGCCGGCGTAGACCTGGACGATTTCCGTTCCCGGTCTTTTCCCCGTATTTTTAACGGTGACGCGCAGGCTTGTCGGCAGCCCGTCCGGACCGGTCATCGTCGAGGCTTCGAGATATTCGAAATCCGTATAGCTCAGACCGTGACCGAAGGGAAAACGGACGGGTGCGTCGAAGCGGTCGTAATACCGGTAGCCGACGAAAATGCCTTCTCTGTAGGTCTGTGTCAGATGCGCGTCCATACGCGCATGCTCCGCGTCGGTGAGCGGTCGGCCGGGAAAATCTCCGAACACGGCCGCCGGCGTTTCCTCCAGCGACCTCGGGAATGTCTCCGGAAGCTTTCCTGACGGATCGACCTCGCCGGTCAGAACCTCTGCCAGCGCGTTTCCGCCTTCCATCCCTGCGTAGCTGCACCAGACGACCGCTTTCGCCCGGTCCGCCCAGGCTTCCATCGAAACGGGACTGCCGCTGACGAGAATCACCGCCGTATTCGGGTTCGCGTCGAGAAGCGCGCATATCAGCTCGTCCTGACCGTACGGAAGCTCGATGGAATCACGGTCCTGACCTTCAAGATCGTAATCGTGATCGAGACCGCCGATGAAGATGACCCGGTCGTAGTCTGCCGCTGCTGCCGCCGCGGCTTCGCGGAGTTCTTTTCTGCGAAGCTTCGTCGCTTCGTCCACCGACCTGTCTCTGCCTTCAGAGGTTTCAAGGCTTTTTTCCTGCCAGGATGCATCCTGCGCTTCGCCGGCGCCGGCTTCACAGCCGGGCAGCCAGTCCACCTGACAGGCGCCGCCGAGAATATTTCTGAGGCCGTCCAGAGGAGTGATTTCATACAGCGCCGCAACTTCGGCGCTGCCTCCTCCGTTTGAATGGGTCCGGTCCGCGCCGGCGCCGACGACGAGAATTCGTTCGCAGGAGCCCGGCAAGACGGGAAGGATACTGTCTTCGTTTTTCAGAAGGACGACGGCTTCTCTGGCAGCTTCAAGTAACAGCATCTGGTGCTGCGGCGTATTGAGCGAGCCTGCGGGCCGCAGTCCTTTCGCGACGGTGGTTTCACCGTCTTCATTACTGTCAAGGGCGATCTTTCCGAGCCTGAGCATCAGCTTCAGGATATGGGAGATCTTCAGGTCCACCGCGCTTTCGGGAACCTCCCCGGCTTTTACCGCAGCCTTTAGCGGCTCTGCCATCGGGTAATCGTCAAAGTCCGGCATAACCGACATATCGACATCAAGGGGGCCCAGACCTGCCGGAACGGCATGATGCGTTCCGCCCCAGTCCGAGACGATCAGGCCGTCCCAGTTCCATTCGTTTCTGACGACTTTTTCCGTCAGATTTCTGCTCTCGCACAGATGCTGGCCCCGGTACAGGTTGTAGGATCCCATCAGCGTGAGAGCGCCGCCTTCCTCAAGGGCCGCTCTGAACGCCGGCAGGTAAATCTCGTACAGCG
>CALMRA010000195.1 GCA_937872065.1 uncultured Eubacteriaceae bacterium
AGCTGCTTGTATTTCAGGATTTCATCGGCTGCGGACATCGAAGAGGGGGTGACGGAAGCAGATTGATGATCCGGACGGGTTTCCGGTTCGCTTTCAGTTGCGTCGAAGATCGCGTGGATCCTGTTATTGACATTCAGCGCCGATTCTTTATCGATGCCGATCGTATATTTAACCTTATCCGTATCGATGACAATAATGCCGTTTACGAGACCCATCGAAAATGTGGCGTCGTTGATATGTCTTAAAGTGACATTCTGAAAAGCCTGTCCGAGCATCGTATGCTGCCCCGCGATAAAACGTTTGTCGGTAATCGCGTAGGCGAAATTCCCGCCGTGCTCGCTCACCGAAACATAGTCATTCTTTCCGATAAAAGCCATCAGCACCTTTTCGTCGGGCAGCAGGTTATCCTGCAGGATCTTGAAATGCTTGTGCGCCGATTTACGACTGAAGCCGGTCCCGCAGCCGTTCAGAGCGCAGTAATCATACATCCCGTCCGCACTCTGGTCCGGAAGCGCTTCTCCCACAGGAAGAAACAGATTCGCTTTAAATCTGGCAGACAGCCCTGACAGCTCCTGAGACGTAATATCAGCTAAATCGACACCGAGAACAGAAGCCCGTTTCCAGCATTCCGGACATATCAGCAGATCATCCAGATTTAACTTGAGCGCTTTACTTCCTACCGGAACTCCGCAGAGGACGCACGGCGTACTTCGTTTCTCGTTTTTCTTATCTTTAGATACCTGCGCCGATTCCGCCATTTTTCCGGCAGCTTCAGAAATCTTATCGGAAACCCCGGAAATCTTTCCGGCAGCTCCTGTTGCGGCAGAAGCAGCTTTAGACACGGCCTTTGAGGCTGTCTCTGAGGCCTCTCTGGACATATTATCTTTCCAGCTCAATTCGCAGCTCCTTCAAACAATATTTAATCTGATCTCTATTCTTATTATAAAGGAGAACGTATTCCTTATCTCCGGTCAATACCCTCCGAGCTGTCCCACATTCCGAATTCACGCATCCCCGGCGTATCGACGATGAGTCCGCCGTCCGGCAGGCGGTACAGCTCCCGGCGGGTCGTCGTGTGGCGTCCCTTTCCGTCGCTGCGGAGTCCGTTTGTCCGGATCGCTTCGCCGCCGAGAAGCCGGTTCAGCAGGGTCGATTTTCCGGTTCCGGAGGATCCGATCATCGCAGCGGTCATTCCGGGGCGTATCAGCTCACGGACGTACTTCCAGGTATCTCCTTTAATAGAAGAGATGACGAGCGTTTCTACCCCGAGGGTGACCGGTGCCGCGAGTGCGAGCTTTTCATCAAGATTCTCGCGCAGGTCGGATTTCGTGAAGATTACGACCGGCTGAGCTCCGCTCTCCCAGGTCAGGGCGAGACATCTTTCGAGTCTGGGCAGGTTGAAATCCTGATTGAGCGCCATACAGATTCCTGCTCTGGGCGATAATACGCGCAGGGAACAGATCGGCAGGATAATCAGTTTAGGGATAAAGCTTCGGATCAAAACCGTAGTCTTTCAGATCGACAATATTCACGATTCCGCCTCCGGTTTCTTCAGTTTATCAGTCATTACCTGCTCGAACCTGTCGATATGCTCGTCAAGCAGTTTATCGATCGTCTCTTTATCTGTCCCCCCCGTCATAGATGCTGTACAGGATGAATACAGGCCCGTAGAAGCTCAGCGCCAGCTGCATCGCATCCTCCGGATTTTCAATCATCCCGGCGAAGAGATCTTTCATATAGCCGACAGGCCCTCCCGCCAGATACTGATCGTACAGACGGCCCATGTCAGGATTGCGGTACTGTTCGAGGGTAAGCATCTTTCTGAATCCCGAGGAAAATTCTTCCTCGGTCCAGTAATGAAACTGAGCCTTTGTTCAGTTAATATTTTTAGAAATGCGTGATCGTATCGTCCGCTTCCTTCAGGATTGAGACGACATCGTTTCCGTTTGCGACCGGCAGACATTTTCCGCAGGCGTCGCAGTCCTTCGCTTTTCCCGCTTCTCCGAGGAAGGTATCGTAATAGACGCAGGTATTCGTAAATCCGTTCATTTTCTTGTGGTCGTCAAGCATTTCGACAATCTTGACGATGCCGATATTTTTCGGGCAGACCTTTTCGGCTTCGACAAAATCCTTCGGGTCGTAGGCCATATCGCTTCTCATAGAAGCGGCTGTCTTTGTGATCAGAGCGGATTCCTCATCGTCCAGCGGCCTGAAATCTTTCATGAAGGAAGTATTATCTTCCATCTGAGCCATATCGGACATGCCGGAGAGCACCATAAAGACATAGTCGGGACTGGCCGTATATCGGATCGCCCACTCAGCCATATCCATGTCGGGACGGGCCTGTTCAAGATCTGTTTTCAGATTATCCGGAAGATTGATCAGCGCACCGCCTTTTATCGGTTCCATGACGACAACAGGCTTTCCGTGTTTTTTGCAGACCTCGTAGCAGGCGCCTGAGGCGACATACGGAGAATCCCAGTCGAAATAATTAAGCTGAAGCTGTACGTATTCCAGCTCCGGATGATCCGTCAGGATCTGATCCAGCAGCTCCGGCGAATCGTGATAGGAGATCCCGATATGACGCGTTTTTCCTTCGTTTTTCAGCTCCGTCAGAGCGGAGACGAGGTCAAGCTTCTGAATCTTTTCGTATCCGTCCCGGTTCACGGCATGGAGCCAGTAATAGTCTACAAAGTCGGTACCCAGACGTTCAAGCTGTTCGTTGAAAATATCACGGAACTGTTCCCGGCTTCCGATCATAAATACCGGGGATTTCGTTGTGATCGTAAAGGAATCCCGCGGATAGCGGTTCACAAGCACTTCCCTGAGCGCCTTTTCGCTGTCGCCGTTATGATAAACGTACGACGTGTCAAAATAGGTGAAGCCTTTCTTCATGAAATCATCCACCATCTGAGTAAATGTATCCATGTCGATTCTGTTGTCCTTCTGGGGCAGTCTCATACATCCGAAACCGAGTTTCTTCATACTTGAATCTCCTTTAATGTAATGATTATTTTTAAAAAGTAAATGCAGGCAGCCGTCCCGACCTTTGCAGTCGTTCTGCTTCCTCTACGTCGATTATAAGTCCCCTCGTCTTGTTTCGGAATTACAGATATGCTATCGTAACATAAGGCTCAAACCTTACACGAAGGGAAATATAGATCATGTACAATCATCAGCTGGACGCTTTTGTCCGTACCGCGGACCTGGGCAGCTTCAGCAGAGCCGCAAAGGCGCTGTATATCTCGACGCCGTCGCTGGTTCAACAGGTCAATCTGCTTGAGGACAGAGTCGGGTTCAGACTGTTCGAGCGTTCGAACCGCGGCGTCGTTCTGACCGCGGCGGGGAAGTCGCTGTACGAGGATTCAAAAACGATAATCCGACTGTCGAACGAAGCCGTCAGAAAGGCACGTTCTCTGGCCGAATCGTCCGAAACGACGGTCCGGGTCGGTACGTCACTGCTGTTCAAGTGCAGAATGCTGCCGGATATCTGGTCAAGGATAAGCGCGGTGAGACCGGAGCTGAAAATCGAGATCCTGCCGATGCCGGAGAAGCAGAGCGGAGAGGACGGTCTCTCTGACCTTGGGGAAAAATACGATATTCGCGAGGGTGTTTTCTGTTCGATCAGTCAAAAAGACCGGTGCGGTTTCATGGAGCTGATGCGTACGCCGCTCTGCTGCGCCGTTTCGAAAAATCACAGACTGGCAGGACAGCGGAAGCTTACGATGAAGGATTTGAACGGGGAGTATCTGGTCATGCCGATTCAGAACGTCTCCGCCGAGCTCGATGCGTTTCGTGCTGAAGTAACCGGTAAATATCCGACTGTCCATATCATCGATTCGAATTACTATGGTGTCGATACGTTTACGCTGTGTGAAATGAACCCGTACGTGCTGATCACACAGCCCGTCTATTCCGACATCCATACGAATCTGACGACGATTCCGCTTGAGACAGAATACACACTTCCGTACGGACTGATGTACGCGAAGAATCCGACTCCGGCCGCCAGAAAATTTATCTCGGCTGCAGGATCGCTCAAAGTTACGGAGCGCTAATAAGCTTGTTTTGAAGTTAGCTTAAAAAGCAGTTAATATGAGATAAAAAGTTAATAAAAGATGTATTTCCAGTTTATATAGCTTAAGTTGGTTTCATGTCAAGGCCTCACACTAAAAGAGACGAATCATTTAGATTCCTAGAAAGGGGCTGGAGCATGGAATGTAATATGGAACGTAATTATGCAGTTATTCCGGCCTGCGATCCCTCCGACTCGTTTATCAGAGTCGTTCGTGACCTTAACAGAAAGGGCTTCGAGATTCTTGTCGTCAACGACGGCAGCAAGCCTGAATGCAGGTGCATCTTTGATCAGATCGAGCCGATGGCCGTTGTGCTGACCCATCCGGAAAACAGAGGAAAAGGAGAAGCGCTTAAAACCGCATTTCGTCATCTGATTCTGGCGGGAGCGGCGGGAACTGTCGTGACACTTGACTGCGACGGGCAGCATTCTGTCGCCGATACTGTGCATATTGCAAAGACCTCTCAGGCTTATCCGGAGGCTCTGGTTCTCGGTGTCCGCGATTTTTCGAAAGGCGCGCCGTTCAGAAGCCGTTTCGGAAACAGATTCTCAAGCATGATTTTCCGCATGATTACGGGAGTCAAAATCAGCGATACTCAGACAGGACTTCGCGCTTTCGGAACAGGCCTTCTTCCGTTTATGATGGATATTGACGGAAGCCGCTTCGAATATGAAACGAACGTTCTGACTACCGCTGCCAGAGATAAAATTTCGATAGTCGAAGTTCCGATTGAAACGATCTATATTGAAGGGAATAAGAGTTCTCATTTCGCGCCCGTGCGTGATTCTCTGAAGATCTGCGGCAGTCTGCTCAGGTTTTCTCTGTCTTCTCTGATCAGCTTCGCGACAGACTACAGTCTGTATGCGCTGCTTGTCAATGCTCTGGAAGTGTTTGGAACTGCGGTGAGCGTTCCCGCAGCGAACATCGGCGCGCGTGTTGTCAGCGCGAGCCTCAATTATTATTTAAACCGAAATTATGTATTTCACAGCGACGAACGCACATTAAAAACCGCTTCGCAGTATTTTCTGCTGGCCTGCGCGATCCTTATCGGCAATACCTTTATGGTAAGCTATCTTGCCGAAATCAACGCGATCGGCGCCTACGGAGCGAAGCTTATAACTGAAATATTTTTCTTTGCGATCAGCTGGAGCGTCCAGCGCTGCTGGATCTTCCGCAAACGGTCAAAAAAGATAAACACTGCGCCTTCGCCTGGAAAGAGTGAACAAAATAAAGAAATCATCTAAACGCTGGCCGATACTGTACGCAGTCGTGCTGGTGCTTTTTACTACATATGTGCTTCTCGACACCTTTGTCATACCGAGGAGCTACGGGACCGTTACGACCGCTGCGGCAGCTTCACCATCTGCCTCTGCGAGTACAGAGACGACATCGTCTTCTGTATCCACTGCGACAGTGACGGATACCAGCTATTCGGACGAGAACATTACGATTACGATCTCGACGATCAGACAGGATTCGACGGATATTTATGTCGCCGACATTCAGGTTTCCGATCCGTCATACCTGAAAACGGCTCTGGCCGACAACACATACGGCAAAAACATCACGGAAGCGACATCGACGATTGCCGAAGCGAACAACGCGATCCTTGCGATTAACGGCGACTACTACAGCGCCCGCAGCGGATACGTGATCCGAAACGGAGAGCTGCTCAGAAACACCTCGGGCGATTCGACCCAGGAGGACCTGGTCATTTATGCGGACGGTTCCTTCGAGATCATCACGGAAGGCGATGTTACAGCTGAGGAACTGCTCGCCGACGGCGCCGTTCAGGTACTGTCCTTCGGCCCCGCGCTCGTCGAAAACGGACAGATCACGGTCAGCACGAGCGATGAAGTAGACAAGGCGATGACAAGCAATCCGCGTACGGCAATCGGCATAATCGACGCGAATCACTACGTAATGGTCGTATCAGACGGACGCAGCGACGAAAGCGAAGGGCTTTCGCTGTACCAGCTCGCCCAGGTCATGCAGGATCTCGGCGTACAGACCGCCTACAATCTTGACGGCGGCGGATCGTCGACGATGGTCTTTAACGGTACCGTCATCAATAATCCGACAACGAACGGAGATAAGGTATCGGAAAGGAGCGTGAGCGATATTGTCTACATCGGATAAACGAATGAAAAGAAGATCGGAGATGCGGCCTGAAAATTCCCCGGGCGGAGCGGACAGAAACGCCGCGAAAAAAGGCGCGCTCATCTATCTGGGGATCACGCTGTTCTGTTTTATATTCAGTACGATCTACGAATATTTCAGTCACGGTGTCTACTCCGAGTACATGACGCTGCTGTTCCTGTTCCCGTTTCTCGGGGGCGTCATTCCGAACCTGATTCTGATGTTTTTCAGATATCCTTCCGGAACGGCGGTTTCTCTGTGGAACTGCGGAATCGCGACACTGGGGCTCGGAAGCTGCCTGAGAGGAATCTTCGATATTTACGGGACGACACAGTCTCTCGTGACAGTTTACTGGTACGTCGGAGGCGCGCTGCTTGCGGCAGGGCTTCTGACGGCCATATTCGCGAAGAAACCGGCCAGGAAAGAACAGCCCGACTCTTACGGATTTACGAGAGAAATTTAACAGATTGACGAAAAAAAAGCTGCCTGCAGAATATGATTTCTGACAGGCAGCTTTTGTATTTTATGCTCTGGGCGGCTTACGATCCGGTTGTTAATCGCGGCTTTCAAACTTCAGATCGATCGGCGCGTTGCTGGTCTTCACGTCGATTGTACGGCCGTCTCCGCCCGGCAGACTGGTCGGAAGCGAGCTCTGGGCATTGCTGGTTCTGGCTTCGAATTCAGCACAGGCAAGGTTTACTGCGCTGGTTTTCGCATTGGATGTCTTCAGTCTGATTTTCGTAAGACCGTTCAGATCTGAACAGCCGATTTTCGCATTGGACGTTTCAATCGACAGGCTGCCGTCGTAGTCTTTGGGAATCTCGACTGTAACGGTTCGGACACCGTAGAACAGGCTTCTCATCAAGAAAATGCGCATGAAAAAGGACCCCTGAGGGCCCTGTAAAATATTTAACTGGATTTCGTCTCGTTTTTTCTGATGAACCGGACGATCTCATCATAAACGGGAAGATTCTGCCGTTCGCTGAAGCCGTGATCCGCACCTTCAATTACGACGAGCTGAGACGATTTGAATACTTCGTCCGCCTGCTTCGAATAGGACAGGGGAACGAGGCTGTCTTTCGTTCCGTGGAAGATCAGAACGGGTCCGGTGTACGCGGAGATTTTGTCAAATACCTTCAGCTTGACGGCTTCGTCGATGAATTTCTTTCCTACCGGAACGCCCATGATCGATGTCTTCTCTGGTGTCGAACCGAGACGCTTTTTTAGACGCTTCATATCATCCGGAATGACGAATGCGGGGTAGAGAAGAATCAGACCGCGGATCATATCCGGAATATCGGCTGCTGCGAGCGCTGCCGCAAGACCGCCCATGCTCTGGCCCATCAGGAAAAAGCTGTTTCTGTCAATATGAGAATCAAGGCGCAGCTCTTCCGCCACAGCCTTCATATCTTCTGCCTCGGTCAGCGCCGACATATCGTAGGGACTGCCGTCGCTTTCACAGAAAGCACCGCCTCCGCAGAAATCGATGATACACGCGGCGATGCCGTGCTCCGCAAGATTCTGCGCGTAATTGGCCACAGCCAGCATGCTCGCGCCGAAGCCGTGTCCGATGAGCACAGCGGGATAGGGACCCTTACCGGATACGGGAAGATAGAGTCGTCCTTCGATTTCAAAGTCTTCGCGGTGGAAGTTGCGTCTGCGGACGATGTATTCGTATTTTTCATTTGTCTGTGTGCTCATTATAATGTCTCCGTTTTCATCGTTTCCTTTTTATTATAACTATTATCGGGACATCTATTCTGATTTACTGTCAGAATTATTAAAAAGCATCTTGTTTTTTTTGTGCGACATGATATGAATACTCTTATACGGATAGAGAGTTAGTATATGATGAACGGAGTTGAGGATGAACGACGAACTGCTTTCAATCGGGAAAATGGCTGCGTTAAACCATACGTCGGTGCCGACGCTGCGACTGTACGATCAGGAGGGACTGCTGCATCCTGCTAAGACTGATCCGGACAGCGGATACCGCTATTATACGATCCGCCAGAGCGCCCGTTTCGATATGATCCAGTATATGAAAGAGCTTGGGATGAGTCTGAAGGAGATCCGGGAACTTCTCGACAAGGAGGATCTAGATCTGATTGAAGAGATCCTGATCCGCAAGCGCAGGCAGACGGACGATCAGATCGAAAAGCTCAGACTCCAGCAGATGGCAATTGACCGGACTGTCGAGAGCATCCGGCGCTACCGCTGTTCGCCGTCTCCCGGTACGATTACCCTCGAATACATCGAGGACCGCAGAATTTACGCAATTCCCAGCAGTGAGAATTTCTATGAGAAGGGATTATCGTGCTACGAACGCCTCCTGAAGGAGCTGAAGGAGGATCTGATCCGGCGCAGGATTCCTCAGGTTTATTATTTTAACGCCGGCACTTCGATTGATAAAAATGATTTCAAGGCGCTGCGCTTCGCCGCGAAAGATCTGTTTGTTTTCGTCGACGATAATTT
>CALMRA010000196.1 GCA_937872065.1 uncultured Eubacteriaceae bacterium
TTCCGACCTTCCTTCCGATGGTCTCGAGGAGATAGACAGCCGGGACCTGGGTGGAGAAATCCATCGGATAAGGTCCCCGATGCATTGTGATATTATAGGCGATATTCAGATCCGACATCTTTGCGGCCGTACAGGTGTCATGATCCGTGATGCTGATAATCTTGAATCCTGCTTTCCTGAAGCGATCAATCGATTCGATCACTTCAGGGGTTTCTCCGGAGACAGACATAACGATTGCCAGACGGGATGCGCTGTTGAGAAGATGCGTCGGATAAAAAGGATCCGATACGAACATGCTGAACTTTCCCATATTGGACAGACAGTAGGCGCCGTACTGGGCGATGCTTCCTGAGTTGCCGATGCCGACCAGTACAATATGTTCTGATTTGGCGATCATCGAAGCGGCTTCTTCAAGCTTATCCTCATACTTTCCGCCTTCCAGCTCATCGAAAAACAGGTGAATATCACGAAAATCCTCTGGCAGCTGTTTTACCTGATCCCGATTCTGCCCTTCCTCTTCCTTGAGCTTCCAGCGAAATTCGGTGTAGCCGTCACAGCCCATTTTCTTACAGAAGCGCATAATCGTACTGGGAGAAACGAAGGTTTCAGCCGCAAGCTCCCGAATACGCATATATGGTACCGAGGCTCTGTGAAGCATCACGTACTGGTAAACCTGCATCTCGAGCTCGTTTAAACTTTTGATCTGTTCTACTGTAAACATTGATTAACCGCTTTCCGGAAATTTAACTGAACCGGTTCTGATTCGGGAAGGACCGGATCTCCGCTATGATAAAAATATTTCAAAATTTGTATATTGTAAAAATGTAAACGCTTTATGCTATGGTATCACCGACCATAATAGTTTACAATAACGGGTATTTAATGCCGATTTCACGGTTGTCGTCCGAAAATAAAAAGAAGCTAAAAGTAATAGCAGGCTATTGCATTCTGAAATGCAGGCATTATAATACTAAGCAGGAGGCATGAAATGTCTGAATCCAGCAACTGCGGCTTCTTAATGAAGCAGATCACCGACTACATCTCAAAAACGACAAACAGGCAGCTCAGGGAACACGACATCACTCTGTCTCAGGTTCAGGTACTGGGTTTTCTTTATGAAAAAGGCGAAAATATTCCGCTGAAGAGCATTGAGGCTGAATTTCATATTACGCAGCCGACAGTCGCCGGCATCACCCGAAGACTTGTGAACAAGGAACTGATAAGCCTTCAGACTCACCCTGACAACAGCAGCGCCAAGACGGCATCCCTGACTGAAAAAGGAAAACAGGTCTTTCTGGAAAGTCGTTTCTACAGCCGGAGTATGGAACAGAAGATTACGGAAAACCTCAGTCAAGATGAGATTCAGGAACTGAAAGAAATACTGGAAAAAATAATAAACAGCACGCTGTTTTAATTTTTGCCCAAAGCAATAGCGTGCTATTACTTATGACCGACGGATGCAGACCGTTAAAAAAAATAAGGAGTAAGACAATGGCAGAAACATTTGATATGACCACCGACGTGATCGTAATCGGAGCGGGCGGCTCGGGACTTCCGGCTGCACTGGCGGCTAAACAGGCAGGCGCAGAAAACGTAATGGTAATCGACAGAAGAAAAGTGGCCGGCGGTACCGGCGCTATTATCGGCCATATGTTTGCGGTGGAAAGCCCTGCCCAGAGAAGAGCCGGGGTCCATATTACTAATGACGATGTTTACGAAAGGCATATGGAACGGGCTCACTGGGCATGCGACGCTCGAATGGCTAGGGATTTTATTAACTCATCAGGCAAAATAGCGGAATGGCTTGAAACTGTTCCCGGAATACACTTTAATAACGTCAGCGCAACATCCGGCACCCGCTACCGGACGTCACTGTCGATTACGGAAAACAATATCATGCCGATAACCGGCCGTGTAATTGCAGACAGTCTTGCACGAGAATGCAAAAAACAGGGTGTCGAATTTTTGATGGGAACGAGAGTTCGCAGCCTGATCAAAGACAGCGACCGGAATGTCATCGGAGTCTATGCCACTCAGAGGAAAAAAGATCTGCGCATCGGCGCAAAAGCAGTAATTGTAGCCACCGGCTCCATTACAGGCAACGAAGAACTCCGAAAAAAATTCTATCCCGAAGCGAACTTTGAAAATACGGAAATTACGGCCAGCTATCCCTGGATCTCAGGGGATGGATATCTGATGACTCAGGATGCCGGTGCGATGAAGGATCCGCTGATGACCCGCCTGTATATCGGTCCGACAGTTGAAAACCATATGTTTATGCAGATGTGCCTGAGCCGTCCGTATACCTATCTGTTAAATAAATTCGGACTTCGATTTGTCAATGAAGATCTGTTTATCACAAACGACGATCATTCGATGCTCGGCAGCGCTGTCGACAGACAGCCGCTTCACCTGTGTTATGGTCTGATCGATTCGGATACGCTGCATACAATGGTGGAAAATCAGGAGGTACTGAACAACTTTGAAGGGATGTTCGGTCAGCAGGTTGATGAAGATTTCTATGAAAAAGTCGGCGATGAAAATCCGCAGGACCTTGTCGGACAGAATGCGAACAATCCGTGCGCATGGCTCGATACGCTGGAAGACAATCTGACTGAATTCGCATCGAATGGAAGCGGTCTGGTATGTAAAGCGGATACCCTGGAGGAAGCGGCAGAGTTTATCGGCTGCGATGCGGAGGATCTCAAAGCCCAGGTGGATAGAATCAACGCCTTCGCTGACAATCATTATGACGCAGAATTCCTGAAAAGTTCAAAATGGATTTACCCCGTAAAAAAGGCTCCATATTATGTTATCAAAAGCGAAACAATCTTCCTCGACTCCATATTCGGCGGAATTCGCGTGAATAATAAAATGGAAGTCCTGCATGAATCCAACGAGCCGTTCACAGGACTGTATGCCGCGGGTATCGGCGTAAGCGGCTTTATCGGATCTCATGGATTAGGTGCTCTGGATGGAACCGCGTACGGCAGTTCTGTGTATTCAGGATATACCGCCGGTAAAAATGCAGCGGCATATGCTGAAAAACTTGCAGAAAAATAGAAAAGAGGCAGGCCATGGGCATCGTAATTGACGAGGAATTGTGCGAAGGCTGCGGAAAATGCGTTCCGAAATGCACTCACCATGCTCTCAGAATGGCAGGTCCGCTGGCTGTCGTTAACAACAAATACTGCACTGACTGCGGAATCTGCATCGATTATTGTCCGAGCGATGCGATGGATTTAACCGAAAATGTGGTCGGCGATACCCATGAAAGCGAAGATCTGGTCCCGGACGAATCAGGTGTAAAACGGGTTGTCATTAATGCTGATAATCCATGTATCGAGCGTGCGGAAGAAGGCTGTGACGACTGTCACTCCTGCGTTAAAACCTGCAGAGCTCGTGAAAAGAAACTGCTGGACCCCGATTTTCAGATCTGTCTCGGATGCGGTCAGTGTATCCACACTTGTGAAGGCAAGGTGCTTCATCCCAGGAACAGTCTGGATAAGGTACTGGAAGCGCTTCAGTCCGGCAGAACGTGCATCGCCTATACTGCTCCCGGTACCAGAGTCGCGCTGGGCGATGATTTTGGAGAAAAGCCCGGGACAAATGTTGAAGGAAGACTCGTTTCTGCTCTTCGTGCGATGGGTTTTCAGTATGTGCTTGATGTAAATTTCGCAGCGGATGTCACGATTATCGAAGAAGCGAACGAGCTTATCAGGCGAATCAACGGTGAGGGAACGCTTCCGATGTTCACGAGCTGCTGCCCGGCGTGGATCAGCTATGCGGAATACTTTTATCCGGATCTTCTGGACAACATTTCAACCTGCAAGAGTCCGATCGGAATGGAAGGTGCGCTGATTGACAGCTACTTTACGAAGTTCAAACAGCTGGATAGTAAAGATGTGTTTACGGTGGCTCTCACACCCTGCACCGCCAAAAAGGGCGAAATACTAAGGCCTGAGATCACGGGAACAGACGCCGTTCTGACAATCCAGGAGCTTTCTTCATACATCAAAACGTACATGGACTTCGAAAAGCCGCAGCCGCAGGAATTTGATTCATTCATGGGAACAGGCTCCGGAGCCGGCGCAATTTTCGGGAATACCGGCGGTGTCTGTGAAGCCGCACTGCGCACCGCCTATCATACGTTGACGGGACAGGAGCTTGACGCAGAAGTCTGCGAACCGCTGCACGGAATGAACGATTTTAAAGAGATCACGTTAAAGGCCGGAGATGTCGAGATTCATGCGGCAGTGGTCAATGAGATGAGCAGCGCACTCCCGATTCTCGACTCAGTCAGAAACGGTACCTGTCAGTATCAGTTTATTGAAATCATGAACTGCCGGGGCGGGTGCATAGGCGGTGGCGGCCAGCCTCTGCTGAGAGAAGAAGATGAATTTTACGTGAAGAAAAACCGGATCGAAACTCTCTATAAGAAAGATCAGAACAGCGCCTGTCGAACGTCTCACGGAAATCCTGAGGTACAGAAGCTGTACGCAGACTTTCTGGGCGAGCCTGGAAGCCACCTTGCAGAAAGCCTGCTCCATACCGCATATAACGATCTTAGCAGCAGTGTGAAGAAGTAACA
>CALMRA010000197.1 GCA_937872065.1 uncultured Eubacteriaceae bacterium
ATTTCCTGTTCCGGATAGATCAGAACGTAATTTCCCTTGTCCAGCAGGCTTTTCAGATTCGGTTCAAAAAACGTAAGCATATAATGAGGCTGCAGACTCAGGGGAATGGTATCCGTATAATTCATCAGATAGCCGATAAAGCCGTTCATCGCAAAATTTGTATCCTGGCTGACGATGTACAGGCGTTTTTTTCCGGCCTTCTTGATAAATTTTCTGACAACCGTATTGTCTTCAGGACTGAAATGATTGCTCGTAACGATCGCGCCGCCTTCAAGCCCCGCGACCTTTTCAAGTCCTTCGATCTGTGTCGTCCTGTTGGTATAAGCGCTGTACGTATCGGTTATCTTGCGGGCGATCCAGTTGTTCATGCCGTACCACAGCCCGTTCACACCGTCCGCATATTTTTCAAGAACAGCATCGCGTTCGGTATTTGACAGCGTCGGATCTCCCAGCTCAACCTTCGCGTGATATTCACCGCTTTCCGCAGCGCTTTTGATATTGCTGATTACCGCATCGCGGCCCTCACTGAGTATCATAAACGTTCCTCCTGACCGCTTCCAAAAACGGTCCTGAATGTCGGCTCCGCCTCGGGAATTGACATCGCCCTCTGCGCCATCAGAGCGAAGCAGTCGCTGTCCGACTGCTTCGCTTCGTCGGAAAAAGCCTCTTTAAACTTGCGGATCTCATCCGAAAACCCGGATTTTTCCGCGTATTTCCAGAAATAATCTTCATACATGATATTGTCATAGCACCACGGCTTATCGAACAGATTGTAATGGATAAGCTTCGGATTTTCCATCGGTCCTTCATAGTTGACCGGCATCGCGTCCCATTCCGGCGGAAGATGACGAATTCTGCCGTAGCACATCGCGTTAATATAGTCCTGATCCGGTGCGATACAGTCGAAATGATAGCGGTCCAGCAGATCGAGGAAGCGTTCGTCCATGCCGACCTCGCGCATCTGCTTCAGATCCATCAGCAGCACGCCTGAATTGATATATTCACGAACATCAACGCCCACTGCCTGATCGGTATAATGAATGAGTTCAGGTACCTTCTGAATCGAATGATCGACGGCAGCGCCCAGCAGCTTTCCGTCAAGATCGATATCGTACAGCTCCGAAATATCTCCCGGGATGACAGTATCGCTGTCTATATAGATACCCTTATCGTATTCCGGGAACATCGCCGCAATAAACAGACGGTAATAAATGGTCATCGTAAAATAGTCGCAGCGCAGACGGTTTGACATTCTGTCTGTGATCGATTCAAGGCTTTTTGTCATCGGGACGAAACGGACCGGAAAACGATCAGTACCGAGCGCCGCCAGTCTTTCGATGCTTTTTTCGGAAATATCCTGATGTATGATAACAGCTTCATAGCGGCGCTGCGGCGACGCGTTTTCGATCATCGAGGCGAGCGCGACGCTCAGAAACGGGACGTATCCGTCGTCCACAGTAAAGAAAACCGGTATTACTATATCGTTATTCTGATTCATATATTCTCCTGTATCAGTCGTCAGAAGGCATTTCTTCCTTCAGACTGCTGTATTCCTCCAGTAAATCGTCATATTCGTGAAGCTTGAGTGTATCGTGAACTTCATCGATCTGCCAGGGTTTGACTGTAACCGTATATACCCACGGAAAAAACCGGAAGGTCGTTGAAAAGTGCTGAATAACCGTGTCATCGTGAAGCTTGCGCTGATCGTTGTAGCGTCTCGGAAGGATCCGCTTCTTTACGGCCAGCTTGTTCAGCGCCGACTGGTCCGGCATGAACATTTTCTTCGTACGGCACATTTCGCGGCAGCGGGTCAGAAGTCCTGTCTGCCTCATCATGTCCAGGTTCATCAGCAGCACGCCGGAATTGATGTAGTCCGAACGCCAGAAGCGCTGTCTGAAAAACCATCTGCCGTAATAGTCAAGAATTCCGGCTATTTCACAGTCCGAAATATCCTGATTGTAGAATTCGTCGATGCTGCGCCTGCAGACAATGTCCGTATCCAGATACAGCAGCTTTCCCGGAAGTTCCGGAAGCTCGTCCGCATATAACCGCAGCATGCAGCACGGCGTAAAGCGCGTATCCATGTTGGGTTCAGGCAGGTCCGCCATAAACTGCCGGGATACGTCGATGCAGCGGACACTGCTGTCAGCATCCGATTCTTTAACGAGGCGGTCCAGCGCGGCAGCATATTCGGCGCCGAGAGGTTCGTAATGCTTTCCGCCGTGGGTGATATCTGCGGTCAGTATGTAAATGTTGAGCGGCTCACGAACGTTTTTCATCAGCGACATAATCGAGATCAGCAGTCCGTCCTTCGTATTTTTATCGCCGCAGTACAGAATATTCAATCGCAGTTCTCCTTAATATATCTTACGTATTCAAAGGTACTGGCCGCGCTCCGGTCGATCATCCGGTTACGGATTTCATCACGCAGCTTTTCGCGCTGCTGCTTTTTATTAAGCGCGCTGTCCGGATAAAAGGGTCCGTCCACATAAATCGTAATCCCGGGTTTACGGCTGTTTCCACGCTCATGGTAGGTGGTCGTCAGACAGAACGACGGCTTTCCGCAGTCCACGGGATAGGCGAAGGATGTATCCGGGAACGGACGGATTCCGGTATACCAGGGCCATACATGGGCTTCCGGATAAACCATGACAGCCCGGCCTTCGGTAACTCTACGGCGGACCGCCCGGTTAAACTGCTTCATCCCCCCGACGGTGTCCGGGATCGGAAGGGCGCCCGCGCAGGGCAGCAGCGGTCCGAGTATCGGAATACCGAAGTTTGACGGACTTGCGATGTAATATTTCCTGATTGACGGAACGATGGTAAGCGGCGTAAACGCGTCCCCCATCGGCTGGGTATGATTTCCGTAGATAAAACACCCGTCCTTTCCGTACTTTTTAAGAATCTCCGAATTTTCAACTCTGACATGAAGCCACAGCCTGCTGAAGGGCCAGGCGAAGGCGGACAGAATCAGGTAGAGCAGGACAGAAGCGCTTCTGTAAAATATATTTGTATGAATCCACTTGTAATCTGGCGGAAGCTTCTGATCCTGCCGTCTGCTCTCCGTAAAGTCATCCGCAAAGGAACGATAGACTCTCGTTTCTTTACTCGCCGAATCATCAGCCGGAGAAGGGCCTTTGTTCGGTATTTTCATGTTATACCCTTTAATAATTTGTTTCCTACTACTGATATGAAAATCGTCATTTTTTCTGGCTGCCTGCTTCCGAGGCTTTTCTGACTATCCGGAGAAACGACTTCGCATCTTCTTCTCCAAGAGAAGAGAGCAGCTCCGCCATGCTGTCCACCGTGTCCTCATATTTTTCTTTCGCGACCCCTCTGCCGTCCGGTGTTACAAACACACGTATACGTCGTCTGTCCGTGGGATCGCTTTCCCGTTTCGCCAGTCCTTTTTTCTCGAGTCTGTTCAGTATCGCAGCAGTTCTTGAACTTGCGACTCCGAAAAGTTCTGTCAGCTCTCCTGCCGAAAGCCCGTCGCGTTCAAATGAAAGATACAGAAGAACCGCGACTTCTCCCTCTGCCAGATCTCCGAGATTTCTGAAGGCTGCCGATTTTCGCATCCACTTCAGATACGGAATGCTTTCTTTCGCACAGCTTTTATAATCCATATTGTCTCCAATTCTCTCATACGATGAGATATTATACGTTTCAAAACTTAAAACGTCAACGCATCCGTTAAGACCTGCAAACGAGTAAGCAGACTTGTTTCAAAAAGAAAACAGTAAACGTTTTTATTCCATTTACCCCTCCGGCGAAAAAACAGAAACACCTGCGAAATACAATGAACTGCAGCTGCATGATCTGCAGATGTGAAGCTTTAAGCTTATCTGGATATAATGTAGACACCACTTACAGGAGGACAGCTATGGACGATAAAAATGATATTCTGATCGAAACCGATCCCGAATTTACGGCCATGTTCACGCAGTTCGCTTTTCAGGAAACGGCGCCTGCCAGCGGGCTGGACGACGAAACCCAGATGACGGCCATACTCGCTTCGCTTCTCGGCTGCGCCGGAACGGACGAATTTCATAACGCGGCCCAGTCGGCGCTGGCACGGGGACTTAAGCCCGTACAGATTCGAGAGATCGTATACGAAGCGGTCCCGTATCTCGGATTCGGACGCATCGCACCGTTTTTCGAAGTGATGAATCAGATCTTCCGGGCGAACAATCTGACTCTCCCTCTGGAAAATGAAAATAACCTCGGCTCCGAAACGGCGCTGGCCGCGGGAATCAGCATCCAGGAAAAACTGATCGGCCCGCATATGAAGGACAAAATTGAACGCGTCTCCGACGACAGCAGAAACTTCAATATGTGGCTCGCTCAGGATCTGTTCGGCAATTACTATACCCGCGGCGGACTCGATCTGAAGCTTCGCGCGCTGGCCGCGTACTGCTTCCTGTTTTCAAAGGGCTGCTGCGAATCAGAACTGCGCACCCACGTACGGATCAATCTGAACGCAGGCAACACGAAAGAAACGCTTATCGGAGCGCTTACCGTCTGCCTGCCCTATGTCGGTTTCCCGATGATCTTTAACGCGCTCAATGTCACGAACAGCGCCGTTGCGGAAT
>CALMRA010000198.1 GCA_937872065.1 uncultured Eubacteriaceae bacterium
CAGGGTGATACCGCCGGCCTCCTTATGCAATCCAGTCATTTTCTTGTCATTTTCTTTCTCTGTTCTCCCACTCAGCATATGCGATAAGCGGCGTTCCTTCAGGTGTGCTCAGGCTGCAGGCCTGAAACAGAATTACAGCGCGGGCCTGCGCTTCGTGAGTCTCGAGCACGCTGCCGAAATAGTCGCGCAGCGTTCCGAGAAGCTCGCCCTTTTCGACGATGTCGCCGGGATGACGTTCAGGATACCAGCAGCCGGACTGACCGGCATCGATATAATGAGCATGTGTCAGAATCGTATGGGGACGCGGTTCAGGCGCCTTGCCCTGCAGTATGCCTAAGGTTTTAAGGATTCTGCGGACGTCCTCCTCGCTTTTCTGCGCTTCTTCTTCAGTCCATAATCCCTGGCTGCCGCGCTCGATGAGAACGGCGGGCACGCCCATTTTCCCTGCGTGATTGAAGGCGCCGCCTGATCCGATCGTGCTTCTGACCGTATAGGGCATATCGGTCGCGGCGGCCATCCTCTCCGAATCGGCGCAGACTTCAGGCTCCGCAGCGCCCTGACAGTAAACATATTCTGAAAGCTTCTCGAAGCCGTCGCCGCAGTGAAGATCCACGTAGTAATCGGCCCCCGGAAACAGCGTCTGGCTGATAAACCAGCTCAGCCTGTCGCTGGCTGTTCCGTCCGGATCCCCGGGAAACAGGCGGTTAAGATTCTTTCCGTCCTCATAAACCGCGCTCATCGTCCGGTGTTCGAAGCCGCTGCGGTTCACAAGCGGCAGGATCACGACCTGTCCTGTGATCTCATCCGGAGACAGCGACTGTGCGAGACGCATCGCCGCTCGTATCCCGACGTATTCCGCGTTATGGATTCCGGCGGTCACAAGAACGGTCTTTCCGGGTCTGCAGCCGCTAACCGCCGTATAGGGCAGCTTCCAGTCGATACCCGGGACGTCAAGCTCTCCTGTCGTTTTCGTTCCGGGAGAGAAATTAAAAATATCTGTGTTCAAAAATGCTCCTTTCGACACCTTGATGTATTGAAACCGATGAATCAAAATCGGTAAAAATCGAAATTTGAGAAAAAAGCGTGTTTGAACGTATGCAATAAAAAAACACGCCTGTTAAGCGTGCCGGGAAATAAGCAACGCCTATCTTCCGTAGGCAGTCGTTGTTCAGGTATCCTGGCTTAAAAGCATTGTTCTTTTTCCCTTCCCGAATCGCTTCAGTGGTATGAAAAAGAACGCTTTATTCACAGTGACGGGATCGCATCAGATTTGCACTGATTTCCCTGTAAATTAATATTCAGTTTATGTAATCTATATTAAGTATATCTTAGCAGAAACAGCTGTCAAACGATTTCCATGCTTTTTTATTAACATACTGTATCGCCGCTGTTTTGATTTTACCCACGAATTCCGATGGGTGGACAACGCTTTAAGAAACTTTAAGCTTTAAAGAGTCAACACCAAATGTAGTATTACTGGATTTTATACATTCATTATCTGGTGTCGTTCTTTCGAAAACTATGATACGATAGTCCCGACATAAACAGAAGA
>CALMRA010000199.1 GCA_937872065.1 uncultured Eubacteriaceae bacterium
CCTGAGCCGCGCTCTTGTCGTGAGCTTCGCCGATTTCGTTGAGTACCGGATTCGTAAGCATCCGTCCGGTTCCGAGGGGACTCCATGCTTCGACGAGGATGTCGTAATCCCTGCAGAACTCGACGATCTCCGTCTGATTCTGACCCGGGTGGACCTCGATCTGATTGACCATCGGGCTGATCCTGCAGTCCTCCAGCAGCGCCTCAAGGTGCGATACGCCGAAGTTGCTGACGCCGATGGCGCGGACTTTTCCCTGATCGTACAGCGTTTCCAGGGCCCGCCAGGTTTCGCTGTTGATCTCTCTCCAGTTCGGATACTGATGGGGAGCTGCCGGCCAGTGGATCAGATACAGATCCAGGTAGTCGGTGTCTAGATCCTGTAAAGTCTTCTCAAACGCGGCGATCGTTTTGTCATAGCCCCGTTCGGTGTTCCATAGCTTGCCGGTGACGAACAGATCCGAACGGTCTGCCAGTGATTCGCGGACTCCTCTGCCGACACTTTCTTCGTTTCCGTAGACAGCGGCCGTATCGATATGGCTGTAGCCGCCGCACAGCGCGGTCTTTACGGCGCTGACAGCCATACAGCCGTCAGGCGTCTGCCAGGTCCCGAAGCCGACGGCCGGGATGCTGACGCCGTTGTTAAGCTTGTAGTGATGGTCCTGTTTTATCTGTTTCATATACTGCTCCATTCATCTGTATTCGTGCGAAGAAGACAGATGTCTGCGGCTTTATCTATATAATACAGGGATTGAACAGGCAAAGATATCATAATTATTAGAAGTTTGATAATATAATTGCATAAAACGAATCGGGTGTATGATGAAAAGAACAGTAGATGAAAAACGGATGGCCGTTCTCGCCTTTCTGAACCGCGAGAATGATTTCCGCCATCACTATTACAATGAGGAAATGCTCCAGTACGAATATCTGAAGGCGGGAGATATGCGCGCGATTCCCGAAAGCGTCAGGATGTTCTCGTCGTCGGAGCTCGGAACATTGTCGGATGATCCGCTGCGCAACTTCAAATATCTGTTTGTCGCGTCGACGACCCTCGCGACCCGCTTTGCGATTGAAGGCGGTGTCGACGGAGAGACAGCCTACAACGCCAGCGATCTGTATATCCAGCAGGCGGACCGCTGCGGGAGCATCGACGACCTTAAGTCTCTGCAGACCGAGATGTTCGAATATTTTACGAAGAAGAGCGCGGCGGCGAAAAAAAAGAATATCTATTCCGCCCACGTCACCGCAGCGATCGAATATATCTGCGGACATCTCCACGAGACCGTCCGGATGAAGGATCTCGCGGAGACGACGGGACTCAACGCGAGCTACCTGTCCACGCTGTTTAAGAAGGAGACGGGGATTTCCGTCACTCAGTACATCCTGGACAAGCGCACCGATACTGCGAAAAACATGCTCAAGCATTCCGATTATACGGCGGCCGAAATCAGCTCCCTGCTGGCCTTTCACTCTCAGAGCTACTTTTCGAAGGTCTTTAAAGAAGAGACAGGCATGACGCCGGGAGAATACAGAAGCAGAAATTACAGGATCAGCTTTGCGGAGGATCAGCCCGATTCTCCGGAAGATCAGGACGATTTCGGGGATCGCGCATCGGAGGAGGATCAATGAAGAAACGAACGGTTTCGATTATACGAAGGCTCAGCGAAAATCCTGACGAAAAATTTACGATCGAAAGCCTGGCCGAACTGTTCTCGGTCTCCCAGCGGACGGTGCGCAACGATCTGAACGCGATAAACGACGCGCTCTCTGACAACGGACTCGACGCTCTGGAGCTGCTCAGCAGAGGGCGGATCAAAATCGGAGACAATTTCGGAGAGCTGCTGCCGCTGGTCAGCGAAGGCGATTTTTACGACTACAAGCTCTCGAAGGAGGAGCGGATCGAGGTCGCGTCGATTCTCCTCGTCAATTCCGCGGGATTTATCACGCTCTCGACGATCGCAGAGACACTCTTCGTAAGCCGGGCGACCGTTATCAAGGATCTCGACGAGATCAAGGAGCTCATCGGGCGGAGCGGGCTCAACGTTTCCTCTCACCCCAACAAGGGACTTCGTGTCGACGGAAGCGAAAGCGCGAAGCGGCTGTTTCTGATGGAGCTGGGCGGGCGCACCGGCAGCGACGCCGTGAACCGGCAGACCGGCATCCAGGCCGGGAACCGGATCACGATCCAGAAGATCATCAGCGAGCAGGAGCATATGCATCAGAGCTTTCTGACCGACGATTCCTTCCGCCAGATTCTGCTGTATCTCGGGATCCTCGTGAACCGGAATCTGCAGGGCGAATATATCGAGAAGCGTCCCCATATCGAGACCAACAAGTATCTGATGGCCCAGGATATCTTAAAATACGTCACCCAGTACTGCGGGATCAAGACCACCGAGGACGAGGTTCAGTTTCTGAGCGAGATCCTCGCGGACTCGAAATATATGCGACAGCATTCGGATCAGAAGGAGATTATCCGCGTTCAGCTGCTGACCCGTCAGTTTATCGAGCACGTATCGGACGAGCTCGAGGTGAATCTGAACAGCGACTACGAGTTTTTCGAAAATCTGTCCAATCATCTCGAGTCGGTGCTCACCGTCAAGTCGCCGATCTATCCGGAGAACGCGATTATCAACGAGGTACTCGAGGAGCATCCCGACGTGCTGGAAGCGGTCCGGAACAACATCGGCGTGATCCGCGGCTTTGCCGGCAGAGAACTGCAGGAGATCGAGATCGGCTATATCGCGATCCATATCTGCGCGGCCCTCGAACGCAGGAAGAACAAGGAGGTCGCTTTCCACGTGATCGTCTCGTGCAGCGGCGGGATCGGCACATCCCAGCTGCTGATGGAAAAGCTCAAGAAGCATTTCAATTTCCAGATCGTCGATGTCGTCGCCTCCCACGAGGTCAAGAATATGGAGCCTGACCGCGCGGACCTCGTGATCTCCACAGTCCCGCTGAGGGGCTGCAGGATCGAGCACGT
Source organism: uncultured Eubacteriaceae bacterium (assembly GCA_937872065.1). Taxonomy (GTDB): domain Bacteria; phylum Bacillota; class Clostridia; order Eubacteriales; family Eubacteriaceae; genus UBA7485. The sequence goes on from CALMRA010000199.1 coordinate 2,983, forward strand.
GACGGTGTCGCCGTTCCTGACGGACGAAGACTATATCCGCGTCGGCAACAAGATCGACGCGCTGCGCGACAGCCGCCATCTCCCGTCGCGAATCGGAGAGAAGGATCTGACTGCAAAGGGACTGCTGGAGCAGCTCAAGCCGGCAATTTTCGACGCGGTCCCCGAGAAGGCGCCGGATCTGTACAGGCAGATCAGGAAGCTCGTGCGGGGCTACTTCAACCAGTCCGTCGAGGCGGACGCGGAGATCTTCGCGCCGAGCCTTCATCATCTGCTTTCGCCTGAATTTATCGAGCTCGATGTCGAGTGCACGGACTGGCGGGACGCGATCCGCAGGTCCGCGCAGAAGCTCCTCGATATCGGTTATATCGAATCGAGATACGTCGACGCGATGATCGAGAACGTCGAGGAGAACGGGCCGTACATCATCCTGGCGGACGGCTTCGCGATGCCCCACGAAGGTCTCGAGAAGGGAAGCGTCCAGGTGGGCATGAATCTGATCCGGCTCAAAACGCCGGTCCGGTTCGACGACGAGGACTACGGGCCGGTACGCTACGTCTGCTGTCTGAGCGCGGTGGATCATAAGACACATCTGAAGGCCTTTTTCAATCTGATCAATCTGCTCAGGAAGAGCAGCCTGCTCGAGGAGCTCGACGCGTGCACGGACCCGGTGGAGGTTTCCCGGGTGATCGAACGGCTGGAATACAGTCTCGACGCATGAAAGAGGTCAGAAAATACGTTTAAAACGGAGCGATGGAAACTTTTTCACAAAACTGTGAACGGGTTTCCACCGTTCTATTTTTTTGCACAAAACCGGGAAACAGGCTTGACTGTTTTCTACACCTGGAGGCTGATATTATGATGTTGCAAGAAACAAAGCGCGCTGAGAAATAAAGGAGAAATAAATGATCTGGGAAGAATTGAACGAATCACTTATTATGAACCATCTGGACGCGAAAGACTCGTCGGATGTGTTCGAGAAGATCGGGGGAACGCTCATTCGCGAAGGCTACGCGAAGGACGACTACGTAGACGCCCTGATCGAACGGGAGAAGGATTTTCCGACAGGACTCGACATCGGCGGAATCGGGATTGCGATTCCTCACACATCCGTCGATCACGTACTTAAACACGGGATCGCGATTGCGAATCTCAAGCATCCGGTACAGTTCATTCAGATGGGAATGGACGACGAACCGGTGGACGCGCAGCTCGTCTTCATGATGGCTGTGACAGACCCGGGCAAGCATGTGGACCAGCTCCAGAGACTGGTCGATATCATTCAGGACAGAGACGTCTTAAGCAGACTGCTCGAAGCGGACAATCAGAACGAAATCATTTCAATTATAAAGGACAAAGAGGAAACATTATGAAAAAGAAAGTTATCGTAGCATGCGGCGGCGCAGTCGCCACTTCAACCATCGCGGCAAACCACATCGTAGACCTGTGCAAAAAGAACGGCATCGACGTCGACATCTGCCAGATCCGTATCTCGGAAATTCAGTCCAATCTTGACAACTGCAAGCTTATCGTCACGACCTCGAAGGTCAGAAGAGACTACGGCGTTCCGCTTATCACGGGCATGCCCTTTATCTCCGGCATCGGCGTAGACAAGACCGAAAAAGCGATCTTAGACGTACTGAAGGACTGAGCATCAGAACAGAATATCAAGGGGGACAACAGATATGTGGCAGGCATTAGCAAACGGAATTAATTACATTATCAATATGGGAGCATCAGTCATGCTCCCGATTGTTATCGCAATCTTAAGCATCTGTGTGGGCGTCAAGCCCGGCAAGGCGATCCGCTCCGGACTTATGATCGGCGTAGGCTTCGTCGGACTGAGCCTGATCGTCACGATGATGAACTCAGAGCTCGGACCTGCGGCGCAGGCAATGTCCGAACGCTTCGGTCTTAACCTGAGTGTCGTCGATGTCGGCTGGCCGGGCGCTTCGCCGATGACATGGGCATCGAGCATCGCGACAGTCGCGATTCCGATCGCAATCGGCGTAAACATCATCATGCTGCTCTTCAAATGGACGAAGACAGTAAACATCGACATCTGGAACATCTGGCATATGACATTCACCGGCGCGATCGCCTACGCGGTCACCGGCAACTTCTGGATCGGCATTCTCGGCGTCGTCGTACACGCGGCGTTCACGTATAAGCTCGGCGACCTGTGGGCGCCTCTGATGGCCGATTACTTCGACCTCGACGGCATCACGGTTCCCCACGGCACATCCGCCTACATGGCTCCGATCGCGTGCCTCGTCGACGCGATTATCGACAAGATTCCCGGACTGAACAAAATCGACTTCTCGATGGATACGCTGCAGGAAAAAGTAGGCGTATTCGCAGAACCTGTTATCATCGGCTTTATCCTCGGCGCGGGCATCGGCTTCCTCGCGGGATACGACGTCACGATGGCGCTGCAGCTGGGCGTCAAGATGTCGGCTGTCATGGTCCTGATGCCTAAGATTGTCAAATGCATTATGGACGGCCTGCTTCCGCTGTCCGAACGGGCGAAGGAAGTCATGAACTCCAAATTCGGAGATTCCGAATTCTACATCGGCCTTGACCCGGCGATTCTCCTCGGAGACTCTCAGGTTGTTACAGCAGGCCTGATCTTTATCCCGATCACGCTTCTCATCGCGGTCCTCGTACCCGGCAACAGAGTGCTGCCCTTCGGCGACCTGGCGACAATCGGATTCTTTATCGCGATCGCAGTTGCGGTCTGCAAGGGAAATCTGTTCAGAACGCTCATCTCCGGCATCGCGATCATGTGGTCTACGATCTGGATCGCCAACGAAACGATTCCGTGGGTCACAAAGCTTGCTCAGACCACCGGCTCTATCACAGACAACAGTCTTGTCGCCGCGATGGACCAGGGCGGCAGCCCCATCACTTACATCTTCACGCAGCTGTTTACGATGCAGAACGTACCCGGACTGCTGGTCGTAGGCATCGGCTATGCGATCTGCATGGTCTTCGCAGTCAGATGCTCGAAGCAGCGCGCTGCGGAACTGGCTCTGAAACGGGAACAGGAAGAAGAATATTGAGTCTCTGACTCGCAAATGCGGCGCGGATAATCCGCGCCGCGGTCATATCAGGATTTTAACGAAAAGGAAAATCGATGGACAAGATGAAAGCCGGAGTCGTTCACGCTAAGAACGACATCCGTTATGAAGATATAGAAAAGCCGGAACCGAAAAAAGGAGAAGTCAGGATCCACGTTCAGTATACGGGAATCTGCGGCTCCGACGTTCCGAGAGTGAACGGCGACGCGTGCCACTTCTTCCCGAACGTGCTGGGCCACGAATTTTCGGGAGTTGTCGACAAGGTCGGCGAAGGGGTCACGAATCTGAAACCCGGCGACCGTGTCGCAGGCGTCCCGCTGGTTCCTTGCATGGAATGTGAAGACTGCCTCCAGGGCAACTACTCGCTGTGCAAGCACTACAGCTTTATCGGCTCCCGCCAGTACGGAAGCTTCGCGGAATACGTCGTCGTTCCGGAACGCAACGCGGTGAAATTCGACGATGAAGTATCCTTCGAGCAGGGCGCGTTTTTCGAACCGGCAACGGTCGCGCTCCACGGACTTCAGAGAGTCAACTATCAGGGCGGAAAGACCGTCGCGGTTCTCGGAGCGGGGACCATCGGACTGTTCGTCATGCAGTGGGCGAAGATTTTCGGTGCTGAAAAGGTCGTGATCTTCGATATCGCGGACGAACGTCTCGAGCTCGGTAAGAAGCTGGGCGCGACAGCCGGGATCAACACGAAGGATGAGGATTTTATCAGGCAGGCGATGGATCTGACGGACGGCAAGGGCTTCGATTATGTCTACGAAACTGCCGGCAACACCGTCACGATGAGAATGGCATTCGACCTGGCTGCCAACAAGGCGCAGGTATGCTTCGTCGGGACTCCGACGAGGGATCTCGACTTCACCGTTCAGGAATGGGAAAACATCAACCGCAAGGAATTCATGCTCACCGGTTCCTGGATGTCCTACAGCGCGCCGTTCCCGGGCAAGGAATGGAAGATGGCCGCTCACTACTTCAAGAACGGCGATCTGAAATTCGATGATTCGCTTGTATTCAGGAAAATGCCGCTGTCGCAGATCGACGAAGCGTTCGACATGTACAAAACGCCGGGCACCGTCAAGGGCAAGATCCTGATCGACAGCCGCGCCTGAGGACAGACGATGATCACAACCGTAACGTTAAACGCATCGGTCGATAAAGCTTATCATATGGACCGCGATATCGGGGGCGGAGAGGTCATGCGGGTTGCGGAGTGCAGAAACTCCGCGGGCGGCAAGGGACTTAACGTCGCGCGCATCGTCAAGCTGTGCGGGGAAGACGTTCTGACGACAGGTCTTGCCGGCGGCTTCAACGGCGCCTACCTCGAAAGCATGTTAAAGGAAGACGGACTGCGATGCGCGTTCCAGCGGATCGCAGGTGAAACGAGGAGCTGCATCAATATCCTCGATCCGAAGTTCGGCTCCACCGAATTTCTCGAACCCGGATGCGACGTCACTCCTCAGGAAGAAGAAATATTCCTTACCGAAACCTTTCCGGCAGCTCTGCGCAGCTGTGCGGTCGTTACGCTGTCCGGCAGCGTTCCGAAAGGAATGTCCGCCGATATCTACAGGAGGCTTGTCGAGACTGCGAAAGCTCTCGGGAAAGCGGTGATCCTGGATACCAGCGGCGAAACGCTCACCGAAGGTCTCAAAGGGCTTCCGACGATGGTCAAGCCCAATAAAGAGGAGCTTGAAGCGCTGCTGGGCGAAACAGTCGAAACCGAAGAGGACTGCCTTCGCGCCGCGGACAAGCTTCGGGAACGGGGCATCGACTATGTCGTCGTCTCTCTCGGAAAAGACGGCTCGATGATGGTCTGCCCGGAGGGCGCCTACGTCGCGAGACCGCCGAAGATCGAAGCGGTCAATACCGTGGGCTGCGGTGACTCGATGGTCGCCGCCTTTGCGGTCGGGATGGACAGAAACTCAGATTCAGAAAATCTGCTCAGATTTGCTTCTGCCGTCGCAACTGCCAACGCGCTTTCAAGCGAAACCGGAAGCTTCAGACAGGAGGATCTCGATTCTCTGCTGAGCCGTACGGAAGTCAGTAAAATTCGATAAGAATTCATTCAATATTAAGGGAAAAACAGATATGCCTTTAGTCACTACAAAACAGATGCTCAGAGATGCGCAGGACGGCGGTTACGCAGTCGGCGCCTTCAATGTTGAAAATATGGAAATGGTTCAGGCAGTCGCGGCTGCCGCCGAAGAACAGCATTCGCCGGCGATTATGCAGACGACGCCGTCTACAGTCAAATACGCAGACCTGAAGTTCTTTTATGAAAATGCCCGCACGGCGGCAGAAAATGCGTCGGTTCCCATCGCGATCCATCTGGATCACGGGAACAGCTTCGATCTGGCGATGCGCGCCCTGCGCGACGGCTATACATCCATCATGATTGACGGCTCCCACGATTCCTTCGAAGACAATATCGAAGTCAGCAGATCGGTGGTAAACGCCTGTCATCCGTCGGGTGTTCCGGTGGAAGCGGAGCTCGGCAAGGTGGGCGGCAAGGAAGACGATCTCGAAGGCGGAGACGACAATCCTTATACGGATCCCGCCCAGGCGGTGGAATTCGTCGAAAAGACCGGCATCGATTCCCTCGCAGTCGCCATCGGAACGGCTCACGGGATTTACAAGGGCGAACCGAAGCTGGATGTGGACAGACTGAGCGAAATCCGCAAGGTCGTCGATATTCCGCTGGTACTCCACGGAACCTCCGGCGTACCGGACGCCACCGTCAGAGAATGCGTCAAACGGGGGATCTGCAAGGTCAATTACGCGACGGACCTGAGAATCGCCTTCACGAAGGGCGTCACGTCGGTGCTCAACGCGAATCCGGACACGATAGACCCGAAAAAATACAACGCAGCCGGACGGGACGAGGTCAAGAAGTACGTCATGCAGAAAATGGACGTCTGCGGCAGCGTCGGAAAAGCCTGA
>CALMRA010000200.1 GCA_937872065.1 uncultured Eubacteriaceae bacterium
CCATTTTATTATCTGTTTCTCTAATTTTATGAGTTTTTAACAAGCGGAAAAGGATTTATAATTTTTATTAGAGAGTAAAAATAGATGCTATCATATGAATAATAGATTATAATGTTTTATAGATAAATCATGTTGTAAGTGTGCTGTATTCTACGGAGATATGAGTAACATTCCGAAAAGGGAGAAACGATGAGTCAGACGATGCTGCTGAAACCTGAACTGAAATCTATGATATGGGGCGGAAATAAACTGGGCGCTTTATACGGTCTTGATATCCCGACTGAAACGACCGGGGAGGACTGGACCCTGTCCGCCCATCCGTCCGGAGACTGCCAGATCCTGAACGGACCTTATCAGGGAGAAACACTTTCTCATGTATGGAAGGAGCATCCGGAGCTGTTCGGAGATTATCCGGGAGACGTTTTTCCGCTGCTCGCGAAGATTATCGACGCAAAACAGGATCTGAGCATTCAGTGTCATCCGGACGACGCATATGCGAAGGTTCACGAAAACGGCGCGCTGGGCAAAACCGAATGCTGGTATGTGCTGGACGCGGACCCGGGAGCGACGATCATCACCGGACACAGCGCGAAAACGAAACAGGAGCTGTGCGATATGATCGACAATGAGGAATGGGATAAGCTGCTCGTCGAAAAACCGGTTAAAAAAGGTGATTTCTTTATGATCGAACCCGGCACCCTTCACGCGATCAAGGGAGGCACCCTCATTTACGAGCTTCAGCAGTCGAGTGATAAAACCTACAGGATATACGATTACGGCCGCCTGCAGAACGGACAGCCGAGAGAGCTGCATACACAGAAAGCAAAGGATGTGCTGGTATGCCCGACGCCGGATACATCCAGAGAACCGGTTGAAATTCCGGTAGAAGGCGGGAAGATGACCCGCTTTACGAACTGCAGATTTTTCACAGCTGAAAAGCTCGAGGTCGGAGAGAAGGCGCAGATTCCCGAAGACCGCTATTTTACTATGCTTACGGTTGTCGAAGGCAGCGGGACGATTGACGGAGAAAATGTCAGACCGGGCATGAGCGCGCTTGTGACGTCGGGAGACAAGGATATCATCCTGACCGGACCGATGACAGTTATGATCGGAACGCCGGGGAAAGGCAAGTTTTAATCGGGACAGAATCTGATAAAGAAGAGATAAATACGGTCACTGACCGGGAATTAAGCCCGGGTCGGTGATCGTTTTCTTTTTTGCAGAGCCTGTGATATATGTCACCCGGTGATTCTGCTCAGCCTGCCTTTATGGACATTAGGATTTCCGACTGCGTTTATCGTAAATCCGAAATCGAACTGAATGCCCGGAAAGCGCTCTTTGAGCGTTCTCTCGACCTTTTCACGCAGTTTCGGGAAATCTGCGGGCCCTTCAGATACGGTCAGTCCGAAATGAGCGGTTTTCGAAGCCGCTTCCCAGTAAAAAGCAAAGATTCCGCTTACTCCGCGGATTTCCAGGACGGCTGCCCGAATCTGTTCGTATATAGGTGTGACCGCAGGCCTTTCATAATTGACTGCCAGAATCCCGATAGTCAGATTGATCCCGAATTCTTTATAGATCTGTTTTTCTGCAAGTGTTATCGCACGGTAGACCTCTTTGACCTTTGCGTTCACAGGTATTTCGATATCGACTGTGCCGATCTTATTTTCAGGGCCGATGCTGTTGACAACCAGATTGCAGGAGTTTAAAACCGGCGGATATGAAATCAGAATTTTTCGGATAGACTCTGCCAGCTGATCGCTGGCCGGCTTTTCGAGGATCGAGTCGACAGCGTTCCAACCTGTTCGGATCCCTGACAGAATAATCAGTATTGAAATAAGCAGACTGACCCAGCCTTCTATATCGACCTGCCGGTGAATCGCGATGACAGCCGCGATCAACGTCAGAATGGAGGAGACGACCGCGATGGCCGTATTCACATAGGCGGTGATCAGATTGGGTGAGTGTACGCGTTTCCCCTCTGTATATTCGTGTCGGGCAAGAAAAATATTCACCGTGAATGAGATCACAAGAAACGCGATGGACAGTGAGGAAAGAGGCGTCAGACTGGGCGTATTGATTCTTCCGACGGACTGACGCAGGGATTCGTAACCGGCGAATACGATAAACAGGGACGTTGCCAGCGAGGTCAGGTACTCCATCCGGCCGTAGCCCAGCGGATGACGTTTGCTCGGGTTCCTGTTGGCGAGCCGGATACCGAAAACCGTAACACCAGACCGAAGCGCGTCGGTCAGGTTGGTGATCCCGTCCGCGGTGATCGTCAGAGAATGGGTAAACCATCCGATCAGCATTTTAACTAAACCGAAAACCGCGTTAAATGACAGTCCGGTTATTGACGTTCTGATTATGATCTTTTCCCGCTGCTTCTGTTTGAGCCAGTTAATTTCTTTCAGACACGGCTGAAGACCGTCGATGCATTCATCGCATTCTGCAGGAAGCTTTTTATCAGTCGAATCGGAGTTCATGGTAATTTTTCCTCCAGTCTTTGTCAATTCGATTTCAATAATGAGTTCGATTATAACTGGATACCCAGATAGTGAGGGTAAGCGCCGAGGTTGCCGCAATGCTTGTTCTGATTTAAAATAAAGAAACGATCGAAAAAAATTTTTAAATTGAAATCCCGGAATTTAAAAGATAAGGAGTCATAATGGCATCGGTACATCATAAATATAAAACGCGGGGGACGTGCTCGACACAGATTGAGTTCGATATGGATACGGATACGAAGGTCGTCAGAAATATTACATTTCAGAACGGCTGTGACGGCAACCTGAAAGCGATCGCCGCGCTGGCCGACGGTCTGGATGCGCCCTCAATTATCAGTAAGTGCGGAAGCATCAGATGCGGATCGAAAAATACGAGCTGTTCCGCCCAGCTTGCCCTTGCGCTGCGAAAGGCTGAAACTGAAAAAGACTGAAAGGGAAGCGCTGCGGCGCAGGTTCATTCTGCTGCCGCCGGCTGTCTCTTTCAGTCTTTTAAATTATCTTCTATTTAATAAAGTGAATCCATAATAAGT
>CALMRA010000201.1 GCA_937872065.1 uncultured Eubacteriaceae bacterium
AGCTTACCGCCGCCGAAAACGGGCGTTATTATTCGATTATCGTCTGCAGTCCGGGGGAAAGCGCTCCGCTTTCCGTGTTCGAATATCACACGGGCAGACGCGGGGTCCGGGAAACGGGACCGGAATATGAGGGCTATCTGACGGAGCTGCTTGAGAAGAGCAGGCTTAGGCTCGCGTCGATCGAACGCAGCGGAAAATCGGATGCGGCAAGGTTAAGAGCCGGGGAGACGACGCAGTTTATCGCAGAGCTGGCGGCGGAGCTCGACCGGCTCAGACAGATGCATCGTAATTCAGAAGATGGAGAAAGAGAGTGAGTGTTAAGAGCAACGCAGTGGCTGACACGATCCGAAAGGCGGCGCCGGAGTATCTGGCGGAGTCCTGGGATAATGTCGGAATGCAGGTCGGTTCCAGGGAGAAGGACGTGAACAAGGTCCTTCTAACGCTGGACGTGACGGAGGAAGTGGTCGACGAGGCCTGCGAAGGCGGCTTCGATATGATCGTTTCTCATCATCCGTTTATTTTTCAGGGGATCCGTCACATCGATACGGACGATATGAAGGGCCGGATGGTCAAAAAACTGCTGGAACACGATATCTGCGTCTATTCGGCTCACACGAACCTCGACAAGGCGGAGCTCGGACTCAACGACTATATCGCGCGGCGTTTCGAGCTTGACGAACGGCGCGTACTGAAGCCCGAGAAGGACGCGATGCTGTACAAGATCGTAATCTATGTGCCGACGGATTATACGGAAAAGATCCTCAAGGTACTCGGAGACGGCGGGGCGGGCTTTACGGGAGAACGTTATTCCCACTGCTCGTTCAGAGTGCGCGGGACCGGCAGCTTCAAGCCTCTGGAGGGGGCGAAGCCCTTTATCGGAGAGCCGGGCGATGTGGTCTCCGTCGAGGAGGACCGGGTCGAGACCATTGTCGACGGACGGATTCTGAAGGATCTGTTTCCGAAGCTTCAGGAGGCCCATCCCTATGAGGATATGGCCTACGACCTGTTTCCGATGGAACAGGCGGAGATCTGTCTGAAGAGCGGCCTGGGCAAGATCGGGATGCTGGAGCACGAGATGACGCCGGACGAATTTATCGAGCATACGAAAAAGGTGCTTAATCTCAAACATCTGCGCTCTGCGGGTACGCCTCCGGAGAAGATCCACAAGGTCGCGCTGTGTACGGGTTCAGGCGCCGAATTTATCGGACTGGCCAAGATCAGAAACGCGGATGTCTTCGTGACGGGAGATCTGAAGTATCACGACGCGCAGCGCGCGAAGGAAAACGGGATGTGGGTGCTTGACGCGGGTCATTTCGGAACCGAGAAGCAGGTGGTCAATCTGCTTGAGGAGCTTATCCGGGACGGACTTCCCGAAGGATCGGTGGAAACGGCGGTTTCGGATCGGAACGAAGATTTTTTCAGAAATTATTAAATACATCATAAATACTGATAAAAACCATAGGCGGCGCGGTTTCCTGATGCAGGAACAGCGCCGCTTTTATTGTTCAAAGTATGACGACGCTTTCATTTTAGTCTGTTTTTGTATACAATAATTTGAAACGGATAAACCGTGATTTCAGGCACAGCCGGAATGAGAGAGTAAAATATGAAACAGTTAATGACCGGGAACGAAGCGGCAGCCCGCGGCGCGTACGAAGCCGGGGTCAAGTTCGCTTCCGCATATCCCGGAAC
>CALMRA010000202.1 GCA_937872065.1 uncultured Eubacteriaceae bacterium
GGCGCCTGCGTACTTGAAATCGACGTGATCGAAGACAAGCGCCCCTGCATCAGCAGGAAGCTGTGCGGGAGATTCGGGATCGCGGATTACAGGCTCGGTATCGAGCACCTCTCCGATTCGGTCCAGCGAGACCGCGGCCCGGGGTACCATGACGAACATCATCGCGATCATCAGGAAGGACATGATAATCTGCATCGCGTACTGCATGAAGGCCATCATGTTGCCCACCTGCATCGTCGATTCCGCGATCTGATGAGCGCCTGTCCAGATAATGACCAGCGTGACGATATTCATGATCAGCATCATCAGAGGCATCATGAACGCCATGCCGCGGTTGATGAACAGGTTGTTATACGTGACGTTTTCGTTTTCGGTTTCGAAGCGTTTCTGTTCAAAGGACTGATTCCCGAAGGCTCGGATTACGGACAGGCCGTTCAGGTTTTCACGCATGACCAGATTGAGCCGGTCCACGAGCTTCTGTGTTTTGCGGAAACGCGGGAGCATCGCGGTAAAGAACACCGCGACGACGCCCAGGAGTACGAGGACGGCGACCGCGATAATCCAGCTCATCGAGGTGCTCTGGCGCAGCGCCATGATCACGCCGCCTATTCCGAGAATCGGCGCGTAGCACAGGATCCTGAGACCCATGACGATAATGGTCTGGACCTGGGTGACGTCGTTGGTGGAACGGGTGATCAGCGAGGCCGACGAGAAACGGTTGAATTCGGTGTTCGAAAAGCTTTCGACCTTTTTGAAGAGCTGCCGTCTCAGATCGCGGGCGGTTCCTGCGGCCGTACGGCTTGCAAGATAGCTTACGCCGATTGCCGCGGCTGTCGCAAGCAGCGAGAGTCCGAGCATATACAGCCCGATCTTGACGATGTAGGCGGTCTTCATTCTGCTCAGATCCGCGCCGAGGGATTTGTAGAACAGTCCCGCGAATACCGCGCCTGTCTGAGTCCGGATCGAGTCCTGCGTCGCCTCCGCCTGGGTACGGGCGGTATCCATCCATTCCGCGGGCAGCTGGGAGATATACGGAGTGAACTGATACAGTCTGCTCAGATCGATATTATCGATGTCGGAGGACATATCCGCGGTATCGAAATCTGTCTGGGAACCCGAATCCGTCTCCTGCATCTGCTCCGCCTGAGCAGAGATCTGCTGCTCCGCGAGGGAGGCGGCCTGCTCTTCAGGCATGCCCTGGGCGACAAGCTGCTCCGTCATCGACGTCTTCGCGTTGTTAAGCTCGATCGAGACGATCTGCGTTCCGATATCCGAACCGTTATCCTTCATATAATCGATGAAGGTCCATTCGGCTGTCCCGAAGATCGCATCCAGCGTCGTATAATCCGCGCTTTTCGGATCATTCAGCACATAAACCGGAGCATCCGCCGTATCCGGATAGGTATCCCTGACGGACTGGCTCAGATCGTCCGGGTCCGTGAGGGTGTAGGCATCCGAGACAGTCTGCTTTTCGTCGTCTGTCATGAAGGCAGTCAGAAAGTCATAACCGTCTGTCGGAAGGACTTCAGGAGCTCCGTGCTCGACACCGCTCTGCTGGATGCCCACATTGACGATATCGCTCATCAGGTTGGGCAGATTCAGGTCGGATACGGCCTGAACGAACAGCAGCCCGACGGCGAGAACGACGGCCCATGTGTAGGGTTTGAGAATTTTAAAGATACGTTTCATAGCGCCTCCTGTGTTTTAATGCGCTTTTTCTTCATTCAGTTTCCGGGAATTCTTCTCTGACATGCTCCTGCCGGAATCGTCAGTCTCTCCGGCTTCCGCTTCTCTGTTCAGACGGTCCAGGTTTTCACCGAACTCGTTCAGCAGAGATACGAGCTGCGCATTCTTTTCTTCTCCGAGCATAGCGGCCGCTTCGCGGATCCGGTCCATAGCCGGATTCGGTGCGGTTTTAAGCGTTTCACGGCCCTTATCGGTCAGGCGTACGAACACGGCCCGCCGGTCTTCTCTGGAGGTGATCCGTTCGACTAAGCCGTTCTTTTCAAGCGCGCCGATCACCTGGGATACGCTTGAAGCGGAGCAGCCGGTCATTTTCGACAGTGTCGAGCTCTGCACTCCCGGAAGAGGAGGGAGTCCGTCTTTTTTTCGACGTTTGTTCGAGCCGGTTACGGTATCGTGAATACGGATAAGCATGATGAATTCGCTGTGGCGAAGCCCTGAAATTTTCTGGGTTCGCACCATATGATACAGACTCCGTTTCAGACTTTGAAATGCCAGAAAAAGCGGTTCATCGGAAAGGTTGTTTTCGCAGTGAAACATCTTGTGTTCGCCATCGCCCTGAGAATGCCATCTATCGGTCATGAAAGATCCTTTCTTCTGTCCGGATTCTGCAAAATGTCGGATCAGATTTATGTATTTGATGAGTTGTTTAAGGAACTAATTAATTTAGCGGCTTAAATATTAACTTGCTTAAGTATTATAGCGCAGTCAGAGAGTCTGTCAAGAACCGATTGAAGCTTATTTAAAGAAAAAAAACTGCCGGATTGCTCCGGCAGCAGAAACGAACCTCAGTCCGCAGAAATTACTGATATTTTTCAAAGGTATTGAACATCGCATCCAGATTTTCAGGAACCGCGTTTTCCAGCGATCCGTTCATATCGAAGATGTATCCTCCGCCGGGACCGCAGGTATCGATCAGGTATTTGACGTAGTCTTCGACCTGTTCCTTCTTTCCGAATTCGAGCATCTGTACAGGAAGATTGCCGGATATACAGGCGATTCCGTCAAATTTCTTCTTCGCTTCCGCCATATCCACGTCTTCGAAGTGGAACAGGACCTTGCCCTTCGGTACGTCGGTGAGGGTATCGAGGCGCGTCGAGTATTTTCCTTCCGTATAGATAAACGGCGTCACGTCCATTTCGATCAGGGCGTCCATGATCCGTTTGAGCGGCTGCCAGTAGAGCTTTTCGTAATGGCGCGGGCTCAGGAAGCCGTCCATGCCTTTATGGAGCGGGAAGAAGACACGCTTGACAGGCATCGGCGCGTATTTAAAATACTGCAGCGCGGCGATCTGCTGGTCCGCGAACATGTCGCAAACCTTCGCGATCTCGTCTTCATATTCGAACAGGTCTTCCATCAGGCCGACGGTCCCCCGGAAATAGTCGCCTAAGATATCGAAGGGCGCTTCCGACATGCCGGTGATGAACGGCGCCAGTCCGAGTTCGCCCATCTTTTCAGACGTAACGGCAGAAGCTGCCGCGGCTTCCGCATCCGCCTTGCCGATGGCTTCAAGCGTCTTGTAGGCTTCGAGCATCTGCGGTGAATACAGCGGGGCAAGCATGCCGGTGCTCAGTACGACAGTAGGCGTCAGACTGAAATTTTCGAATCCCTTCAGATTCGTATAGGCTCTCGGAAGATATTTGCGGACCATAAAACCGGTGTAGTCGTCGATGAGCTCCGGATATTCTTCCGGGTCCAGATATTCCCGTTCGATTACCTGATGGGTACTGTACTTGTCGACTTTCGTTCCCGGACGTCCCGGCCAGTCGATCATTGAAGAGCCTGCCAGCTCGTTGGCCCTGCCGCTCGTCGAGGCCCCGAAAATATAGGCGTCGCACAGCGGATGATCCTTATAAAAGCTGACGGCCGCGTCTCCGGCTTTTCTGTAATCGTAAAAATTGTCCGCGAAGCTCGATCCGTACATTCGCTGCATCACGCCGTCAAAAAACGGTACGAACGGAATGCGGTCCGGTTCCTTCAGCGCGATCGCGTCGTCAATCCGCTTGAGTCTGGCAGCTGCCGTGCTGTCATTTCCCTTAATAGTCATTTTCTCCTCCTTGCCGGCTTATGCCGGCCTGCTGATTCCATTATACGTACCGCCGGCTGTAAACGGAATCAGCAGAAAGGTGAATTTTTAAGCAGAAATTGCTACACTAAGTATCAGAATTCTGACTTTAACAGAGGTAAATGCCGATGACCCGCGAAGAGATCAAAAATATTATTTCAAAAATGAAGCTGAAGGAAAAGGCAGCGATGTGTTCCGGCTCCGATTTCTGGACACTGGAATCACTGGAGCGTCTCGGGATTCCGTCCGCGGCGATGTCCGACGGACCCTTCGGCGTCAGGAAACAGAATACGGAACAGGATAATTTCGGAATCAACGAAAGCGAGCCTGCGGTATGCTTTCCGGCAGGCTGCGCGCTGGGCTCGAGCTTTTCACCGGAAACCGCCCGGAAGATGGGGGAAGCTCTCGGAGAAGAAAGCAGGAGTCTCGACGTGAACGTCCTTCTCGGTCCCGCTCTCAATATCAAGCGTTCGCCGCTGTGCGGACGAAATTTCGAATACTATTCGGAGGATCCGCTGGTTTCGGGTCTTATCGGCCGGGGATGGATCGAAGGGCTGCAGAGCCGCGGGGTCGGCGCCAGTCCGAAGCATTATCTGGCCAACAGCCAGGAAAACAAGCGGATGGTCTCTTCATCGAATATGGACGAGCGGACGCTCAGAGAAATCTATATGCCGGCGTTCGAACGCGTTGTCCGCGAAGCGAAACCCTGGACTGTCATGAGTTCGTACAACAAGCTTAACGGGACCTACGTTTCCGAGAGCCGCGAATACCTGACGGATGTACTCCGGGGCGAATGGGGATTCGACGGCTGTGTCGTCTCGGACTGGGGTGCGGTCAACGACAGAGTCAGGGCGCTGGAAGCGGGACTCGATCTCGAGATGCCGACGACCCTCGGAAAGAACGACCGGCTGATCTTCGACGCCGTTCTGTCCGGAGAGCTGAAGGAAGAGGTGCTGGATCAGGCGCTTGAGCGGATCCTCGCACTTATTTTCCGTTCGGCGGAAGCCCCGGAATCAGGAGAGACCGACTGGGAAGCCCATCATCAGCTCGCTGAGGAAATCGAAGAAGACTGCATCGTCCTGCTCAAAAATGAAAATGAGATCCTTCCGCTCTCTAAAGACAGAAAGATCGCCTTTATCGGGAGCTTTGCGGAAAAGCCGCGATATCAGGGGACCGGAAGCTCGCACATCAACAGCATGAAGGTCGTGCCGGCGCTTGAGGCGGCTGCGGCCTACCCGGATGTTCAGATAGTCTATGCGAAGGGATACGATGCGGATTCGGATACTGCCGATGAGGCTCTGATTGACGAAGCGGTTTGTGCGGCGGAGGATTCCGACTGCGCGGTGATTTTTGCGGGGCTGCCGGACCGGTATGAATCGGAGGGCTACGACCGGTTTCATATGCGCATGCCCGAGGATCAGAACGAGCTGATCAGACGCGTCGCAGAGGTACAGCCAGAGACGATTGTCGTACTTCACAACGGCGCACCGGTCGAAATGCCGTGGATAGACGAAGTGAAGGGCGT
>CALMRA010000203.1 GCA_937872065.1 uncultured Eubacteriaceae bacterium
CGCCGCCGCGGGCCAGAGCGATTTCCAGCGCGGAATGAGAAATATTGTCCGCTTCCTGAATCGTCAGCGGCTTGTCGCTGACTCCGATACCGATACTCAGGGTGATCGGTGAGGTGCTGCCTGTCGGGATCTCGCGGATCTCATCGAGAATGTGAAAACGCCCGCGCTCCATGATCTGCAGCTTTTCCCGTTCGAAGATCACAAGGTATCGGTCCGTTTCGTAGTTCAGGATAAACGCGTCCTTGCGGTTGGCCCAGTCTGTGAGCTTCAGGTCAATCTGAGACAGAATCGAGCTTTTTTCATGACTCGGCAGCGAGTCGATCACGTCGTCGTAGCTGTCGATCGTAATGTAGCAGAATACCGATTCGTATTTGCTGTAAATTTCTTTCTGACGCTTGAGAAGTGTGATGTCGAAAAAATTGATGATGTGAAGATCGCCGCGGGAATCCTTCAGATCCTGTACGGCGACGCTGTAGTCGATGTTCCGGTTCGAGTATTCGAAATCCGGATCCTTCAGACATTCCTCCAGATTCAGATTGAGCTCTTCTCCGATTTTCTTTCCGGTGATATCGGGCTTTCCGTCCGACTGCGGATAAAATGACGCTGTAAAGGCGTCGTTGTACCAGACGATGCGTCCGTCCTTGTCCGTTATGACAAAAGCCAGAGGCAGCTGGTTCATCTGATGCTGGTTCAGGTCGTTAAACCGCCGGTAGATCCGGTCGATTCCCGACATGACTTCGTTCTGCATCCGGCGGTCGCGTATGAGCTTGATCAGGATAAGCAGAAGCAGACATCCTGTCAGTACGACCCCCACTTCAGGATAAAAGTACAGGGCGACTCCGCACAGAACTCCGATGAGAAGCGTCAGGATAATAAAACTCGTATTATTTTTCATGATCCGTTCCTCCTCAGTCTAGCTTTTGATGAAAAATCGTCTCAGTCCCATATAAACATCGAGCATGCCGATAAATAATACGACTTCAAACAGAACCGGGATCAGCAGACACAGGATCACGTACATGATCCTGAGCCATTTTCCTTTCCCTGCAAGCTTGAGACGTGTGAGCCAGAAGATAAACGAAAAGCCCATGAGCCCGAAGATTACCGACAGAACCGCCATGATCGTTACCGAATAGGTCTCCGAGACATCGGGGAAGCCGTACATCAGTACCGCCGTTCCGATAATCAGAACGACAGAGAACAGCTTGAAGCTTCTCGGCAGCTGCCATTCGTACAGGGGCGTCAGCGGATAAAAGGATATCCGCAGCTTCCTGAGCGTATAGTCGCACAGAACAATTGTGAACCAGCTCATGAAAAACGGGATCAGCAGGAAGCAGGCGGGAAGCATCAGCTTGAAGCTTGTCATCAGCGAATCGACCTCTGTCTGCAGAGACGCGATCTGATCCGTGCTGAGCACGCCGCTGGACTGATAAACCTGCATGACTCCGCTCGACGCTTCGTTCAGGGTATTGATATAATCTTCCATGAAGCTTACGCCGGAGACCAGCTGAAACAGCAGTATTGCCAGTATAAATACGCACAGATAAATAACGTAGCCTGCGCACAGTCTGAAGAAGCCGTCCTTCTTCTTTTTATAGCACCATCCCAGGACGAGTCCGGGGAATGAGGAGAACAGTCCGATGCTGACTACGCTTATCGGATCCATAAACAGCAGAAGGATCAGGATCGCCGCTCCAGACGATACAGCCGCTACGGCCAGTCCGTGTCTCTGGTAAAGAATTACGCAGGGTACCGGCAGAAAAAATATCAATACCGACATGAAGGGTATATAGTTAGATATCAGCGCTGTGATGACCGTAATGGCCGCAAGGAGAGCTCCTTCGGTAATTGCTCTTGTCTTCATATCAACCTTTCTAAAGGAGAGTATTCCGCTCTAATCTGTAAATTATATCACATTCGTATTTAACGTACGATTATGACGGACAAATGTACATACAGGCATGGACCGTTTCGAGACAAAACCTGCGGCCGGCGCCGCTGATGATCAGAACCGGACGGAACACCGTCGCAAACAATTTGAACAGATCCGTTAATGAATTCGGTCTTAAATGCTGAAAAAGGAGAGTATTATGGAAAATAAAATCGTCTACGCATCTGCCGCCGATACGATCGTCGTCCGCTTCGCGGATACGACGCAGGCCTGCCGGGAAGCCGTCAGGATTCACGATGCCGGGGGCAGCGCTTCCGACACGCTGTGCCGCGTTCTGACAGGCGCGGTTCTCGGAGCTTCGCTGATGAAAAATGACGACGACCTCTTCACACTGTCAGTCAACAGCGAGGGCGCCATTACCTATGTGACCGCGACGGCTGCTCCCAGCGGAGACGTCAAGGCGCTCATCGACTTTGACAAAGAAAATCTTTCAGAAACGGTGTCGAAATCGATCGGTGAAGGGACTCTCAATATCGCCAGGGAGCTCGGTGTCGGCGAACCCTACCGCGGAAGCATCCCGCTGTATACCGGTGAAATCGCGGAAGATATCACCGCTTATTTCGCCTATTCGGAACAGACTCCGACGTCCTGCGCCCTCGGCGAAGATATCGAAACGAAGTCTGACGGGAGAGCCGGCGGCTTCCTGATCCAGCTTATGCCGGACACGACTGAAGAGACCATCACCGCTCTCGAACAGGATCTTGCGAAGAGCAGACCTGTCTGCGAGCTGCTTGAACAGTACGAGGACCCGAAGGAGCTGCTGACAGCGCTGCTGCCGGGGCTTAGGCCTGAAGTCTATTTTGAAAAGGATGTGCGCTTCAACTGCGGCTGCTCGCGGGAAAAGGCGGAACAGGCGCTGATCAGCGCGGGAAAAGACAACCTGAATGAAATGATTTCCGAAGACCGCGACTTCCCCGTCGTCTGCCCGTACTGCAATACGAAATATATGTTCGGGAAGGACGAACTCGAACGCCTGCTCAGCGAAGCGAAATGATGCAGCCGCAGCTCCGTTTCGATATAATATGATGTGACAATGTCGAAAGAACAGACAACAATAGATAATTAATCTGATAAAACTCAGAACAGGAGGCGGGCTTTCCGTCCGGTAAAATTCTGATTATTCGAACCAGGCGGAGGTGATCATATGGAGCGCTATTACATCGTTTTTTCAGGAAGAGTTCAGGGCGTCGGCTTCCGCTGGTTCTGCCAGACAGAGGCCGCTCACCTCGGCCTTACAGGCTGGGTCAGAAATCTGGATAACGGAGACGTGGACTGCGAGGTCGAGGGCTCCCCTGTCCGTCTCAAAATGTTTGTCCAGAAAATAAAAGCAGGGAACCGCTGGATCCGGGTCGATTCGTGCCGGGTCAAGGTGATTCCCTTAAAGCATGATCAGAGCTTTGTACCGAGAAACTGAGGATCCGATTCGTTCGGATCCTTTTTTATTCTTCAATCTCCCTGATCAGTTCCATCAGTCCTGTCTATGATAAATAAGTCGATTTTCTAATCCGTTTTTTTATCTGTCTCAGCAGCTTTATTCATGCCTCAGGCAGCCGGCCGCCTTGTTCGGACAGCCCGGGCATCCTGAGCATCCGCTCTCCCGTTTGGTTCCGCCTCCGCATCCTTCGCAGCCGCCCTCCTGATAAGAGCCCCGGGCGCAGCCGCCCTCCTGCTTCGGACATCCCTGCCCTCCTCCGGAACAGCCGCCTCCCAAGCAGCCCCCGCAGGAGATCTTTCTGTTCAGTCCGTTCAGATCGTAGCTGCCGGTAAAGCACAGACTGCCGTCCTTGAAGAAATACGGCAGCGCATAGGTCTCCAGCAGCTCGACGATCTGCGGCGCTTCGAACGCTTCCGGTTCCGCGGCGGGATCGTGACGGATCACGCTGTGCCCCGCTTCGATAAGCTCCTCGAGGAGCCCGTCGACGAGGATATCCTCGTCGCTGCGCTCATGGGCGAGCGCTTCATATATTTCAATAATCATTGAGTTTCCTTCCTGTAGACTCCGGATTATAACATCTCCATCCTTCCGAGCCGATATCCAGAATAACAGACTTTATCAGTTTTCAGTATTTAATAATACGAAATCGAACAACTTCTGTAATGATTTTACCCCGACAGACCCTTTGTCTCATGTTTTTCGATTTTATCTAAAAAGAGACGCCGCACGAATATCGTACAGCGTCTCTACTCAGTTACCAGGACGACTTTTTGATAAAATTTCTTTTAATAACAGAATTTGCTAATGACAGAACCTGCGATTATTCTTAAGCCTGTCTCCTTTTAACAACGACGATCGTCACGACAGCCGCTGCCGCCAGAGCTGAGAAAACCAGAATCATTGCGCCGTATTCGTTATGGATGCCCGTGCCCGGCGAGGTGGAAACCGTCGTTGTCTGGGCCGTTTTGCTGATTTCAGTCGAGACTGCATCAGACAAACCGCCTTCATCTTCTTTATCTGTCGTTTCTTCAACTGCTGCCGCGTTTACCATGACCGCTGCAGCTCTCGAATCAACGACAGAATCAGCTTCTTCAAGAACTGCCTGGCAGACATAATAGTATGTTCCTTCTGTCAGGTCCTCCGGAATTGCAAAGCTGTCTCCGTTTCCGAGGGGGTCTCCGATGATGTTTCCCTCTGCATCGCTCGCATACCAGTAGAGATCCGGAACAGAGGATCCTGCTTCTACCTTAGCAGTCAGACTTCCGGTAATACTTCCTGCCGTAACAGTGATATCCTGCGGCTGTTCGGTGAAGCTGACGTCCGCAAGAAGATGTGATTCTATAACACTATAGAACGTATCCGCGATAAGCTGATGACCTGCCGGTGTCGGATGGAAGTCAAGCTGAAGCGGATTCATCGACGCGAAACAGAGCTCCGTTGTACTGTCCGCAGCAAATGAAGAATACACATCCGCAACGAGATAGCCTCCGGCGGAGGCATACTGTACAACTGCCTGTCTCAGATACGTGACAGCAGTTTCTACTGCAGCGTTAAGCCCTGTATAAAGAGCATTGCCAGCGAAGTTCTTGTACGGGTTGTACTGGGTCATGACGACAACTTCTGCCGACGGATTAATCATATGAATCTGATTTACTGCGGTTACGAGACTGGTTACGCTGGAGCTGACAGCTGTAGAGATATCCGTACTAAGCGCAGGATCAGTCAAAGCTGCGTTAGCCGCAGATAATACCTGAAACTTCAGAGCCTGATCGGCAGGATCAGTGCTTTGACTTGAAAGGATTGACGGAATAGCAGCTGCGCTTATCTGATTTTCCGCGGGCAGGCCGACATTATATGTATCGGCTATCTTCTGATAAAGAACGCCCAGCAGATCGTTTCCCCCGCAGGTTAGCGTAACCAGAGTCGCATTCTTCAGATCTGCACGCAGACTTTCACCGACTGCAGACGTAAAAAAACCGGACCTTTCGGTCCGGTTCTCCGGCTGAGCCGGAATTAGATCTGGTTTGAAGTGTACGGCAGCAGCGCAACGTTTCTTGCGCGCTTGATTGCTTCGGTAACCTTGCGCTGGTGCTTCGCGCAGGTGCCGGTAGCTCTTCTCGGCAGGATCTTGCCGCGTTCTGAAATGTACTTCTTCAGAGTTGCCGTATCTTTATAATCGATGTTTTCGATTTTGTTTTCACAAAATTCGCAGACTTTTCTTCTACGTCTGTATGGCTTCGCCATGAGTTCTCCTTTATTTAATCACTTAAAACGGTACGTCGTCGTCTTCAGCCAGCAGGCTGAAGTCGTCGTCGATATCAAGAGGAATGTCGTTGGTCTGTGCCGCAGCGGCAGGCTGAGCGCTTCTCTGGTAACTCTGACCGCCGGTATCTGACCGGCTGCCGATGAAGTCGAATGATTCGAGCACAACTTCCGTTACGTAACGCTTGCTTCCGTCCTGGGCTGTATAGTTTCTGGTCTGAAGACGTCCGCGCACTGCGATTTCCCGCCCTTTGCGCAGATACTGATTAATGACTTCCGCCTGTCTTCCCCATGCCACTACGTTGAAGAAATCCGCGGTCGGCTGACCTTCCTGCTTGAACTGTCGATCTACTGCAACGGAAAAACTAGTGACTGATTTTCCGTTTCCTGTCGTTCTGAGCTCGGGATCCTTCGTAAGACGTCCGACTAAAATTACTACATTCATGAAAACCGTATCCTCTACTTTTCTTTATTTATAACAATGCTGCGGATAAATTCATCGTTGATCTTATACAGATGGTCGAGATTCGGAAGAACTTCCGGAGTCGCCTTGAATTCGATAACGATGTAGTAGCCTTCAGTGTACTTTTTGTCGATTTCGTAGGCAAGCTTTCTCTTTCCCCATTCGTCAACATTTTCCACTTCTCCGCCGGCATTGATTATAGCCGTGATTTTTTCGAGAACTGCGTCGATCTGTTCCTTCGTCAGTTCAGGCTGGAGTACTACTGTTGTTTCGTAAGATTTCATTGGTTTTCACCTCCTTATGGACTCTGGCGCATCTCTGCGCAAGGATAACGAGATGTATTATAGCACGAAATGACAAAACGGGAAAGCTTTTTTATTCAGCTTTCCCGTTCTCCTGTTTTATAACCTTATTTTGTCCGTCTTCGCATATGCTGCGGACCATTTTTCGAAATTTCATCCGGGGCAGCATCAGTATATGACCGCAGCCAGTACAGCGGATTTTAACATCCGCGCCGGATCTGAGTATTTCCCAGCAGCTCGAGCCGCACGGATGCTGTTTTTTCAGGATTACCCTCATGCCGGGTCTGAACTCCTCGTTTTCCGCTGCCTTATTCATTGTCCGCCTCTGCCGCTTTCTCTTCCGCAGCGTCGTCCGCTGCGCGATCCCGACGCGGCATGAACACGCTGGGATCAAGAACCTCGATCTTCGAGAACGGCATCTTGACACCTTCAGTCGAAAGGCGGTCTTTCAGCTGCGTATAGAGCAGCGATTCGCACCTTGCCTTGTCAGGCGCCGTCGAATCGGCGATGACACGCAGCGTGATCGAACTTGCATCCATACCCGTTACGCCTACGACTGTCGGCTCTTTTTTAAACAGCTCCGGATAACGTCGGGCCAGCTCAGAGCAGCCTTCCTTCAGAATCTGTATAACCCTGTCGATATTATCGACACTGCCGACGCCGATATTGACGCCTGCGATCACCGCGCCCTTTGAGTAGTTGACTGCCTGTTTGATCTGGCCGTTGTAGATCGTGAAGACGCCGCCGTCAGTCTGACGGATCGCCGTTGTCCGTACTGAAATCTTTTCGACCGTTCCGTAATGCTCGTCGATGCGGACATAATCACCGACATTGAACTGATCCTCGAGGATGATCATAAAGCCGCTCATCACGTCTTCGACGATGCTCTGAGCCGCGAAGCCGATCGCGATGGTCCCTACCCCGGCTACCGCGAGCAGAGCTCCGATATCGATAAAATAGGACATGATCACCAGCATGCAGATCAGCACGATAGACCAGGTGATAAAGCTCTTGAAACTTTTCAGAAGGGTGATTCTTCGTCTCGAGTCTGAAGTCGTCAGCGGATTTTTTTCGCTGAAGAACTTTGTGACGAGATGCAGGCAGATTCTCCAGATTATGAAGAACAGCAGCATCGTCAGGAGAATCGAGATTACCTTCTCCGTAATAACGGACAAATCGAATTTCGCAAAGAAATTGCGGATCACTTCTCCGATATTATCATAGACCATACAGCACCCCGTACTTCGCGATCATCTCGCTCCACCAGCTCTGATTCAGATACAGATTCAGATCCGTCCAGCCGAAGGCCGATGACGCCCACTGGAGCAGCGTGTACAGAATAAGCGCGACGAGCAGACCGTAAACAAGACCGGCTGCCGATCCACCGAGACGATTAAGCGTTCCGATAATCGGAATTTTATTCACGCCGAGCGTCATCCACATGACCCGTCCGATCAGAAAAGATACGAGCCACATGATCAGGATAAACGCGATCCCGACACACACGAAATAAATTCCCGTACTGACCGCAGACGTGGTCTGAGTCGCTCCGATAATATTATAGGTCTTGTCAGATACGGCCGCAGCCGTGCTGTCTGCCACACCCGCTTCCCATGAGGAGACCCACGGAAGGGACACAAACCAGGAAGCCAGGGGGCCGCTGAAAGCCCGGGCAGAGAAGAAGGCCGCAAAGAAACGGACAATATTCAGAATCTCCCAGACTGCTCCTTTTCTCCAGCCCGACATCGCGTAGGAAAGAGCGATGATAAGCGGAAGAAAATTAATCAAAAATAATACGATTGTACTCATAAATTTATACCTGTATGCAGCAAAAGCCTGCAGCAGTCTGCAGGCTTTTGCTTACTTTCTATGACGGCGTGTCTTTTTCGGGATTTCCCACTGAGGCGTCGTCGGTTTCTTTTCCGGTTCTGTTTTTTCTGCCGGTTCAGACGGAATATCAGAATAGAGCTTTCCGTTCTGGACAGAATTTTCGATCATCTCGTCGGTAATCGTGCTGATCGCTTCCGTATAGATAATCTGCTCCGTATCCGAATCGTCTCTGAACGGGTTATCCTCGTCTTCTTTTTCGTAACGGTTGGCTGCCGTCGCTTCAAGAACACGGTCTCTTCTGCGTACCGGCGAAACCCGGGGCTTTTCAGCGCTCACAACCGGAGCTGCTTTCTGTCTCGCGATGCGCTGCCTCTGACGCTGGACTTCTTTCTGATGTTCTTCTTCATGAAGCTGCTGAGATGCGCCGATCATCACGCCGACAACCTGCGCGCCGAACGCGTAGACCAGACAAAGCAACATGAACAGTCCGATGGGCATTGCGGCGCCGAAGGCAAAATACAGATAGCCGTAGGGCAGATACCAGAACAGTGTCGGCGATATCGCAAAGGAGAACTGATTCCAGGCAGTTGTGAAATCATATCCCGGGAATACGTAGATGATCAGTATCGAGATCAGCGTAAATATGATCGCCGGCGCCATATTGATCAGGATATAGGTTATTCTGACCTTCTGGCTTTTCGTTCCGCTTTTCCGGAATATCATCCAGTTAAAGCCGACCCAGTAAAACGTAACGACGACAAATTCGATAACGCCGTAAATCAGATTGTACGTACCGTTCGAGCCGAGCAGCCCCTGAATTCCTTTGAAGATCAGGACCAGCAGCAGATAGAAGATGTTGCAGAACAGCGCTGTATCGAAGATCTTCAGGCGTTTCGTGAGCCTTGTTGTTGAAAGATTCATTCTTCCTCCTGTCTGTTAAGACCGATAAGAGAAAGAATCCTGTCCAGTTCGTCCAGCGAACCGTACGGAATTTCGATCTTTCCCTTGTTTTTTTTCTGTTTTAAAATTACCGGAGCATCCAGATATCCGCTTAATCTGTCTTCCAGATCCCTGACATAAGGATTTTCACGGACTTCCGTTTCCGGCTTGGGATTTTTTAACGCGGCAGCCTTCTTTTCAAGCTGGCGAACGCTCATTTTACCGTCGGAGGCTGCTTCGGCAAGCGCGAGGGCCGTTTTCGGATCTTCAATTCCGAGAAGGGCGCGGGCATGCCCGTAGCTCAGAGATCCTGCTCTGACCATCTGCTGAATCTCATCCGGCAGCGCGTTGAGTCTTAAGACATTCGCAACGGCTGCCCTGCTCTTCCCGATCTTTTCGGCAAGCTGTGCCTGCGTGTAGCCGAAATGATCGATCAGATTCTGAAAGGCGCACGCTTCTTCGATGACGTTCAGGTCTTCACGCTGAACATTTTCGATCAGCGCGATCTCAAGAATCTTGTCATCGGGAATGTTTTCGACGAGCACCGGTACCTCGGTGAGCCCCGCGATCCGGGAGGCGCGCCATCTGCGTTCTCCTGCAATGATCAGATAGCCTTCGTCCGTCTGTCTGACCACCAGCGGCGAAATAACGCCGTGCTCGCGAATTGAAGCAGCAAGCTCTTCAAGCGCAGTTTGATCAAAATGAACTCTCGGCTGATCCGGATTCGGAAACAGCCTGTCTATCGAGATCGTCAGGACCATCCGGCCGTCTGCGGAACTCAGATTTTCTGGTTCTTCGCGGATAAGCGCCTTCAGCCCTTTTCCGAGCGCCATTTAATTTCCCTGCCTTTTTTCGAATTCATCGGCAAACTCCTGATAGGCTTTCGATCCCTTCGAATTGAACGAATAGTCGAAAATTGTTTTACCGAAGCTCGGAGCCTCCGCGAGACGGACATTCCGCGGTATCATCGTATGATATACCTTGTCCTTAAAATATTCTCGAACTTCCTGCATGACTTCCCCTGAAAGATTGGTTCTGCTGTCGAACATCGTAAGCAGAACACCTTCGATTTCCAGCGTCGGATTCAGAGAGTTCTTTACAAGCTCGATGGTGCTCATGAGCTGACTTACGCCTTCCAGAGCATAAAACTCGCACTGAATCGGGATAAGTACCGAATCGGCTGCAGTCAGAGCGTTTATCGTCAGCAGTCCCAGCGACGGCGGGCAGTCGATAAAGATGTAGTCGTAATAGCCCCTGACCTGATCCAGACAGTTCTTCAGCTTCTTCTCTCTGCCCGGCATCGAGGCCATTTCGACTTCCGAGCCTGCAAGATCGACGTTCGACGGAAGAATATGAAGATTTTCATAACCGGTGGTCAGAATCACATTTTTCGGATCTGCCTCGCCGATAAGCGCATCGTATACGCTCTGTTTCATATCTGTCTTGTCCAGGCCGAAACCGCTGCCGGCATTTCCCTGCGGATCGATATCCACAGTCAGAATGCGGTATCCCTTCAGACTCAGCGCAGTCGTCAGGTTCAACGCGGTCGTCGTCTTTCCGACTCCTCCTTTTTGATTGAATACAGCAACGATTTTATTCATATGGACCTTTCTATTTCGGAATCGTAATCTTGATCTCTATCTTGTCGCCCTTATCAGTTTCCTGATAAGATGCGGAAGCTCTGCTCTCTTTGACCATTTTAAAAGCGGATTTAATCGTATTGACGTAGATCTGAGCGTTAATGAAGGACTTGACCCTCGCCTTCTTTTCAGGCGTGATCTTCTCCTCGTAATTATTCGTCAAAACATCTTTGCGGATCTTCTCGACAAGCTCTTCGGTTTTCTTGACTGTATAATCTCTTCCGGAGATTTTATCGACGACCTCCAGCTGAAGCTCGGGATCCGGAAGACGCAGCAGCGCGCGGGCATGGCGTTCGCTCAAATTGGAATGAACGAGCTTGTCGACAACAAGCGGATCCAGTTTGAGGAGCCGTATTTTATTCGCGATGAATGACTGCGATTTTCCAAGTGCTCGGGCTATCTTTTCCTGTGTCATACCGTAATACTCGATAAGCTGTGCGTACGAGCGTGCTTCCTCGAAGTAGGAAAGATTTTCACGCTGTATATTTTCCATGATCGCGATAACAGCTGAATCCTCATCGGTAATGCTGATAAGAACCGCCGGCACTGTTTCCAGCCCGGCGATCTTGCAGGCACGAAGTCTTCGTTCTCCTGCGACCAGCTCGTATAGATCGTCGCTCAGCTGTCTTACCTGGATCGGCGAGATCAGCCCGTACGATCGTATTGATTCGGCGAGTTCGTCGAGAGCCCCCTGATCGAAATGCTTTCGGGGCTGGTTTGGATTCGGTAAAATCTGATCAGTCGGAATATTGTAGATTTTTGTCTCAGAAAGGTTGCTCATAGAACTCCGGTGTTTCACGTGAAACATTTAAAATGCAGACATAAGCCTGCGCAAGCGTTATAGCGGCTTTTTTTTGATCTGTCCGAAGGAACGCGGCAGTTTTTGCGGCGTTTTCCGGATTTTTTCAATCGTAATTATAACATGAAGCATATCCGAATGCAGTAGATATCGCTTCTGTACATCTGAGATCCTGCCGCCAAGCTGTTCAACAGCCTCTTTCGCTTCGTCTATTTCCTCTTCATACCGGGCGCTTTTCATCGCGATCATCTTTCCGCCGGGCTTTACCAGCGGCAGACATAATTCTGTCAGTACGCGAAGAGATGCGACGGCGCGGGATACGACACAGTCGAAATGCTCGCGCCATTCCCCTTCCCTGCCAAGCTCTTCCGCTCGTCCGTTCAGATAACATACATTTTCGAGGCCGAGCGGCTTCGCCGCCTCTTCGACGGCATCGAGCTTTTTCCGGGTCGAATCGATCAGAACGAAGGAATCTTCGGGCAGACATACCGCCAGCGGAATCCCCGGAAATCCGCCTCCGGTACCGACGTCTGCGATTGACGCTCCGCTTCCCGGAATATCCGCTGCAATCATCAGCGAATCGAGAATATTGCGTTCGATAAAATCTTTTTCATCTCTGATCGCAGTCAGATTGATTTTATTGTTGAGCTCGAGAACGGCGGAGGAATACTGCGCCAGTCGTTCCGCCTGTTCTCCGGTTACGGAAAAACCGTTCTCCGCGGCTCCCGTTTCTATCATCTGCAGTAGGTTCATTTTTTCAGGCTCTCAAGATAAATCTGAATGACCGAGATATCAGCCGGAGAAACACCGGAAATGCGTGAAGCCTGTCCCATCGTTGCAGGTCGTATTTCCGTGAGCTTTTCAGCGGCTTCGATTCTCAGTCCCTTAATATCCGAATAGTCGATCTGTTCCGGCAGTCTTTTACGCTCCAGCTTCTTGAAACGTTCCACCTGCTGGAGCTGCTTTTTAATGTAGCCGTCGTATTTAATCCGGACTTCCACCTGCTGAGTTACCCATTCCGAGAGTTCAGGACGTTCAGGATCGAGCCCTCGGCTGTTTTCGTATGTAATTTCCGGACGTCTTAAGAGTTCTTCAAAGGATATTCCGTTCTGAAGAGGCGATGCGCTCAGCGATTCGAGGATCTTCGCGCTTGCTTCACCGGGTTTTACAATCAGATGCTTAAGACGGTAAATTTCTTCATCGATCTGTTTCTGTTTGGCCAGGAAATGTTCCCAGCGTTCGTCGCTGATCAGTCCCTGCTCTCTTCCGAGAGGGGTCAGCCGCTGATCCGCATTATCCTGTCTTAACAGAAGACGGTATTCCGCACGGGATGTCATCATCCGGTACGGTTCCAGCGTACCCTTTGTGATGATATCGTCGATGAGCACGCCGGTATACCCGTCGGCCCTGCTCAGGATAAGCGGTTCCTGTCCGAGTACGTAGTCCGCAGCGTTGATTCCGGCCACAATTCCCTGCGCTCCTGCTTCTTCATATCCGGAGGTTCCGTTGATCTGACCGGCAAAAAACAGTCCGGCAATCCGCTTGGATTCGAGACTGGCTGTCAGGTCCGTAGGATAAATGCAGTCGTACTCGATCGCATAGGCGCTCCTCATAAACTCGACATCTTCCATGCCGGGTACGCAGCGATAAACAGCGATCTGAACATCTTCCGGTAGACAGGACGACATGCCCTGAACGTACATTTCGTTCGTATTAAGCCCTTCAGGTTCGATGAAGATCTGATGCCTGTTTTTATCGGCGAATCGCATGACCTTTGTTTCGATGGACGGACAGTATCTCGGACCTATTCCTGTCACATCTCCGGTATACAGCGGAGATCTGTCCAGATTATCCATAATGATCTGATGCGCCTCCGGATTCGTGTAGGTAAGCCAGCACGGAACCTGTTCGATATCGATTCTGTCGTTTTCGAAGGAAAACGGCACGATCTTTTCATCCCCCGGCTGCACGATCATCTTTGTAAAATCGAGACTTTTCTTATCGACCCTAGCCGGAGTCCCCGTCTTGAACCGCTGCAGCGGAAATCCCAGATCCTTCAGGCTTCCGGAAAGCTCTTCCGCAGGAAACAGTCCGTTGGGACCGCCGTCATAGCTGACGTCCCCGATAAAGATTTTCCCCTTTAAGTAGGTCCCAGTCGCGATGACACAGGCGCCGCAGCCGTAGACTGCTCCCGTTCTGACCTTCACGCCCGTTATCCGGCCGTTTTCGGCGGTCAGCTCCACTGCTTCCTGCTGACGAAGAATCAGATGCTCCTGATGCTCGATGACTTCCTTCATCCTCTGCTGATAGGCTTTTTTATCTGCCTGGGCCCGCAGCGAATGGACCGCGGGTCCCTTTCCGGTATTGAGCATTTTCACCTGAATCATCGTCGCGTCGATATTCCGGCCCATTTCTCCGCCGAGGGCGTCGATTTCTCTGACAAGCTGTCCCTTGCCTGTCCCGCCTATCGCGGGATTGCAGGGCATCATCGCCACTGAATCCAGGTTGATCGTCAGAAGAAGGGTTTCCAGCCCTTTTCTCGCGGCAGCCAGCGCGGCTTCGCAGCCCGCATGCCCTGCC
This sequence comes from uncultured Eubacteriaceae bacterium, assembly GCA_937872065.1. Taxonomy (GTDB): domain Bacteria; phylum Bacillota; class Clostridia; order Eubacteriales; family Eubacteriaceae; genus UBA7485. The sequence goes on from CALMRA010000203.1 coordinate 14,202, forward strand.
CCGATCACGATCACGTCAAAATCACCTGCCTGATATTCCATAATCCTCCGATACCGGCTGTGCCGGTCTAAAGTACCGTCGATGTAAAATCGGCAGTTTCTATTATTTATTCCTTAGTTTTTCTGCTGCAGCCCGCCTCTGCTGATTGAAGCCGCCATGACTGTTTGAACTGCGGCTGCGTCCTGCCGCTTCTATTTTACTGCTTTTACCTGCGCTGTATCTCTATCTGCGGCGTTTTGAAGAAAGATCTTCCTGTTTATTTTCCGATGCAGAATCGTTCGAAGATCGTGTCGAGCACGTCTTCTCCGAGAGATTCGCCGGTAATCTGACGAAGCGTCTCCCCTGCTTCAGTCAGATCTACGCTGTAAAACTCGGCAGACAGTCCGTCATCAATAGCCCTCCGGGCATCATCGAGTCTCTGAATGGTCTGTCTGAGAAGATTCTCCTGACGCTCGTTGAGCATTACGGCATTTCCTGAACCTTCTACCGAACCGCCTGTGACAGCGCGGCTCATCCGTTCCTTCAGATCCTCGATCCCTTCTCCGGTCTTCACAGATATATAATTCCAATTTGTTTCACGTGAAACATCTTCGGCCTTATCTGATTTATTTGCAATGAAGATTGTTTTGTTTCTGTCCAGAGTGCCGATCACTGCCGCTTCATCATCATCAAGATCCTTCGAAGCATCTCTGAGAAACAGGATCAGATCTGCAGACTCTGCCGCGCTGAGGGAGCGTTCGACTCCGATCTTTTCCACCTGATCTTCCGTCTCGCGGATACCCGCCGTATCCGTGATTACAAAGGGTATATCGCCGATCAGGATCGCTTCGTGGATCACATCTCTTGTGGTACCCGGAATATCCGTAACAATCGCGCGCTCTTCCCCGAGAAGAAGGTTCAGCAGCGACGACTTTCCGACATTCGGTTTACCGATAATCGCAGTTCGCACGCCTTCTCTCATCAGATAGCTGTTGCGCCCGTATTCGAGGATCTTCTGAGCGAGTGTCCGGGCATTTTCGATTCCGGAAGTAATCTTTTCGTTTGTCAGCTGTTCGATCTCGTACTCAGGATAATCGAGATTCGATTCGATCAGAACGAGCATGTCGATAATCTGACTGTCGATCTCGCGTATTTTGTCCCGTAGAGATCCAGAGAGCTGACCGACCGAGATCTCAAGCGCTTTTTCCGACTTTGCCGTGATGACATCCATCACCGACTCGGCCTGAGTCAGATCGATGCGGCCGTTCAGAAACGCACGTTTCGTGAACTCTCCGGGGTCCGCATGACGGACTCCCTGTGCGAGAACCAGCTCGAGGATCCGGCGTGTCGGGACGATGCCGCCGTGACAGTTGATCTCAACGACATCCTCCGCAGTATAGGAATGCGGCCCGTTCATTTTGACAATTAACACTTCGTCTATAACGGAATCGTCCTGTGGATTTCTGATGCGGCCGTAATACATTTTCGAAGCTTCGGCCGTCCTCAGATCCTTTCCCGTGGCTGAAACGAACAGCGACGCCGCCGTTCCGACCGCATCGGGTCCGCTTATTCTGATAATTCCAATCCCCGCGCTGCCCGTTCCCGTGCTGATTGCGGCGATCGTATCCTGATTGCTGTTCATAATATACCTGCTTACAAAAAAGAACACCTTCATCAGGTGTTCTTCAGATTTATTTATTTAATTGTATCACGACGTGACGGTAAGGATCATTTCCTTCGCTGAAAGTCACAACATTTTCATTGTCCTGCAGTCTCGCGTGAATAATTCGGCGTTCCGCCGGGTTCATCGGTTCAAGTGAGATCCGCTTTTTGTAGCGGCCTACCTTCGAAGCCATTTTATCGGCAAGCGCTTCGAGCGTCTGCTTTCTCTTCTCACGGTAGTTTTCAGTATCGACGATGACTCTCGTATATTCCTGAGCCTTCTTGTTAACGACCAGGCTTGTCAGATACTGGATCGAATCCAGCGTCTGGCCTCTGCGGCCGATCAGAATACCCATATTTTCGCCGATCAGATTGACATTCAGGAACGTTCCTTCGTCCGTGACATTCTCTGCGATCTCAAGTTCACACGGAATTTCCATCGCTTCGAATACGTCCGTAAGAAATGCTCTTGCCGCGTCTTCCGCCGTATTCTTTTTTACGACTTCGACGACAGCTTCTTTCTTTCCGAAAAGTCCGAACACGCCGTTTTCAGGCTGCTGTACAATCGTAACTTCGACGTCCTCCTTGAGAACACCGAGCTGCGCGAGCGCGTTATTGACGGCTTCTTCGACCGTTTTTCCGGTTCCAGTAACAGATTGATTCATGAAATTCTCCAACCTATTCCTTATCGTCCTTACGTTCAGGAATCTTCGTGATCGTTTTTCTCTTGACCGTTTTACCTGAAGCCGGAGTCATTTTAACGCTGCTCCCCTGCTTCTGCTTTTTCGGTGCTTTGCCGCTCTGCTTATTGTACATATCCTGACGGGCGTCTGAAGCGTTCTGACGTGCGTCCTTCTTTTTCTGCTTTTCTTCAGATTCGTAGGCCGCAAGACGCTGTTCAACTTCCTTCGGATCAAGCTTTTCCGCAGGCTTTCTCATCATGAAGAACTGCTGGAAGAACGAGAATATATTCTGAACTACCCAGTACAGGCAGACACCGGCGGGCATGCTCATTGCCGTGACACCGATTATAAGCGGCATCGTGTACAGCATGATCTTCTGGGTGCTTTCTCCCTGTCCGCCGCTGCTCGGCTGAACCGACATCGTGAACTTCTGCGTAATATAAGTGAAGACTACGCAGAGGATAGGCAGGATGTAATACTGATCCGGGTTTCCCATATCCAAGATCCATAAAAAAGACGCATTGATAGACGCCTGACTGATTCCGACGACATACTCAAGCGGATTTCTCAGAACTCCGAACAGGGCATAGATAATCGGAAGCTGCAGCAGGAGCGGAAGACATCCGCCTGCCGGATTGACCTTATAGATCTTGTACAGCTTCATCGTTTCTTCGTTCAGTTTTTCGGGATTGTTTTTGTATTTCGCCTGAAGCCTTTGAAGCTCTGGATTGAGCGCCTGCATTTCCTTCATCGACTTCGTCGATTTGATGTTCAGCGGGAGCAGGATAAGCTTGCAGAGAATGGTAAAGATAACAATCGACCATCCGTAGCTATGAACGAACTGAAAGATAAGGCCGAGGACCCATCCGAAGGCCTGGTACAAATAACTCATTCAGTATTTTCTCCTCAAATTATGGGACGGGATCGTACCCGCCCGGATGAAAAGGATGACATCTTAAAATCCTCTTCAATCCAAGCCAGCCGCCTTTTAAAGCTCCGTATTTCGAGATCGCCTCGTAGCAGTATGCGGAACATGTAGGGATGTATCTGCAGGAGCCCGGAAGCATCGGCGATATGAATTTCTGATAAAAACGGATACAGGCTAGAAATATCTTTTTCATTTCTTCTGATTCCTGTTCAGTAAATCCTGTTTATAGAAGAGATGGTTGAGCGATCTGCTTAAGACCGAATAATCCTCCCCTAAACAGGACGGCTTGGCTGTAATGATCAGGTCGTAACCTTGCTTGACTGCGTTTTCCGTTGATCTGTAAGCTTCACGAATCTGTCTGCGGATCCTGTTGCGGTGGACCGCTCTGTTCGATACTTTTTTGCTTACAACGATGCCCAGACGATTGGCATCCTTCCCGTTTTTAACGTAACGCAGCGTAAAATTCCGGTTACCGAAAATTTTACCCTTCTCATACACATGATCGAAATCTGTTTTGCTTTTTAAACTGGAAAACATTGCGCTTCCTTACTGAGTCTAGTCTTACAAAAAGAAAAGACCGCTTCTGCGGTCTGTTATGCAGATAATTTCGCTCTGCCTTTTTGTCTTCTGCTCTTTAAAACGTTGCGGCCGTTTTTCGTCGACATCCGTTTTCTAAAGCCGTGTTCTTTTTTACGCTGACGCACTTTAGGCTGAAAAGTTCTTTTCATCTATCACACCCCCTGACTGGTCTGGTCTATCTGTTTTTAGTGCATAAGATTCTTATAGATTATATTATCCTCATTTTTAAAAGTCAAGAAAGGAATAAAATAATTGACGAACGTTCCTCCGCGTACTCTTTTTTAAGACTTTTATTTCGTCTTATCGACAGTTTTCACTGCCTGCTTATTTTGTTATCCACAATTTTTCAGAACTGTGGATAATTCGGTGGATTCGTGTGATAATAATTCTACTAACCGCATTTTACTGCGGTTTTTACTGTGCATACAGACTTTTATATTTATTCACAGCCCTGTGGATAATTCAATAAGGTTTATAACCCGGTATACTTTCAACAGTTTTATCCACTGTAAGAAGGGTTCTAAGAAAGCCGGAAGCCCGTATAGATTGGAGAATTACTTGGATAATATTATGAAGATGTGGAAAGAAGCGATGTCAATGCTCGAAACGGAGCTGACCTCTGTAACTTTCAAAACCTGGTTTAGTCCACTTAAGCCTTCTAAATATGTCAGCGGCGTCTTCTATTTAGAAGCCCCGAACGCATTCTATAAAGAGATGGTTGACACACGCTATTCCGCGCTGATTAAAAACGCGCTGAGCATGATCGACCCTTCCGTACAGTCTGTTAAACTGCTTGTCGAAAGTGAAGAAACAGAACCTCCAGAGAAACAGACGTCTCAGCCGTCCGGAGAACTGCCGGAAAAAGTTTCAGGCCTGCTGAATCCCCGATACAGCTTCGAACGCTTCGTTATCGGTGAAAACAACCGGTTTGCCCATGCCGCAAGTGTGGCAGTAGCGGAATCTCCGTCCAAGAAATACAATCCTCTGTTTATATACGGAGGTGTCGGACTCGGCAAGACCCATCTGATGCAGGCCATCGGCAACTATGTGGCAGAATATAATAAGAACAGAAAAGTGATCTATATCTCCTGCGAAGGCTTCACGAACGAATACATTAATTCGATTATGAACAACACAAATCCGCAGTTCCGGGAAAAATACAGAAACACAGATCTGCTTCTCATCGACGACATCCAGTTTCTGACAGGCAAGGAAGAAACACAGGAAGCTTTCTTCCATACGTTTAACGAGCTTTACGAAAATGACAAGCAGATTGTCATCACGTCCGACCGCCCTCCGAAGGAAATTCAGAAGCTGACGGAACGCCTTCGTTCCCGTTTTGAAATGGGACTGATCACCGACATATCGGCGCCTAACTTTGAAACGCGTATGGCGATTCTCAGGAAGAAAGCGGAATCCTACGACGGCGACATCAGCGATGATATCCTCTCGTATATCGCGGAAAACATACATTCGAACATTCGGGAGCTCGAAGGGGCTCTGACAACAGTAACCGCCTACGCGAAGCTTCACGGAAAGCCGGTTACCCTAGCGACAGCCAAGGAAGCGATGAAGGATCTCCTTCATACCGAGAGCATCGTTATCGACATCCCCTATATAAAGGAAACGACCGCTAAATTCTTTGATGTCGACGCAGGCGAGCTTGACTCGAAGAAGCGCACGAAAAAGGTTACGCAGCCCCGCCAGGTCGCAATGTATCTGTGCCGGGAGCTCACGGACAACAGCTTTCCGAAAATCGGCGAAGCGTTCGGAGGCCGCGACCATTCGACTGTCGTACATGCCTGTCAGAAGATTTCTGAGGAACTGTCCAAGGAATCGGAGTTCTCGAGACTCGTACTGATGATTCGAAAAGAAATCACACGTGAGGACTAGTTATCCACAGGCTGCGCACAGCTTTATCCGCAGCAAAAAATCCGCTTTTTCCGCACTCTGCGGAGTTTGACGGATTATCCACAGTATCCACAGGCCTTATTATTAATATTAATTAATATATAATTGTATTTAACCTGCTGCATGCAGCCGCACCGGAAGGAGATCGGAATGAAATTCAGCTGTTCCAGAAATGATCTGTTAAACGCTCTGACTATCGTCAGCAAAGGCGTATCGACCCGCAGTACAATGGACGTACTGCAGGGGATCCTTTTTACTGTCTATGATAATAAGCTCAGACTTACCGCTACGGATCTCGAAATCGGCGTTAAAACGGAAATTCCTGCTCAGACGCAGAATGACGGAGAGATCATTCTCAATGCCGCTCTGATTACCGATGTAATTCGCAAGCTGTCCGGCGAGGAAGTTTATTTCGAGAGTGACGAAAAGAATCGTGTAAAAATAGAGAGTCTTCTTTCTGAATTTGTGCTGAACGGGCTGCCGGTTCAGGATTTTCCTGATTTCCCGAAAATAAGCGAGGAATACAGCTTCGAAATCTCCCCTGTTCTACTGCGTGAGATGATCCGTTCGACAAAGGATTCTGTCGCTCTCAGTGAAAGTATTCCGGTGCATACCGGGATCAAGCTTGAAGTGGATCAGAAAAATATCCGGATGATCTCTCTCGACGGTTACCGGCTTGCTCTGAGACGCGGCGAGCTTGAAAAAGGCGTCGATGATGATTTTTCTGTAATCATTCCCGGAAACGCACTGAAAGAGCTTTTTAAACTGCTGGCCGGAATCGAGGAGCCCGTAAAGGTCGAATTCAGCAAATCGCAGATTTTCTTCAAGCTCGGAGAAACGGTCTTTACTTCCCGCCTTCTCGAAGGTGAATTCGTCAGCTATGAAGGCATCATCCCGAAGCAGAGTACGACAGATGTCGTCATCTCGAAGCAGAGCCTTCTTCAGAGCTGCGAAAGAGCTGCTCTTCTCGCAAAAGCAGGCAAAAACAATCTGATCAAGATGGATTTTGAACCGGATCAGCTTACGATCACCTCCAACGCGGATGTCGGCGGTGTTCACGAAGTGATCAAGATCGAAAACAGCGGAGAGACGCTGAAGATCGCCTTCAATTCGAAATTCTTCATCGATGCGCTCAAGGTCATCGACGACGATAAGATCCGTATCGGACTCACGACTCCGTACGGGCCGGCGGTTGTCGTTCCGGTGGAAGGCAGCAGCTATACCTATATGATCCTTCCTGTGCGTGTCTCTGAGTAGATATAGAAGACACGATTTAAACAATTTTAATATCAAAGCCTGCAGTTATATCTGCGGGCTTTTTTTG
>CALMRA010000204.1 GCA_937872065.1 uncultured Eubacteriaceae bacterium
CAGAAGCAGAACGTCAAAAAGACGCCGGTCGAACAGATGTTCGGCGATATGCTGCCCCGCGGCGCGAAGAACCTGCGCCTGTCCAGAATGGACATGGGCGGTCTGGGTACGGCGATGATGAAGAGAATCATGAAGGACAAGAACGTCGACTCTCTCGAAGATCTCGTGAAGAAGGCGATGGCGAATGGCGTGAAGATCATCGCATGTACGATGAGCATGGACGTGATGGGGATCAAACAGGAAGAGCTGATCGACGGCGTCGAACTCGGCGGAGTCGGCACCTACCTCGGAGATGCGGAAGAATCCGATGTGAATCTGTTTATCTAAATTGTCAGGTAAGCCGGGTCGAATAGATCCGGCTTTTTTATTGTTTTCTTTTTGACTTTTTAGATTATAGTAAGTAAATAGAATGAAATAAGAAGGAGTCTGCTGTGTCTGACTGGTTAAAAAACGCTGTGTTTTATGAAATTTATCCGCAGTCCTTCTCCGACTCGAACGGAGACGGCATCGGTGATATTCCCGGAATTATTGAAAAGCTCGACTATATTCAGGAGCTGGGATGCGACGCGATCTGGCTCAACCCGTGTTTTGTATCCCCCTTCGGAGACGCAGGCTACGACGTGCAGGACTACTATACGGTGGCGCCGCGTTACGGCACGAACCGCGATCTGAAGAATCTGTTCCACGAGGTTCACGACAGAGGCATGCATATCATCCTGGATCTGGTGCCGGGACATACCTCCGATCAGCATCCGTGGTTTCAGGAATCGAAAAAGGCGGAACGAAACGAATATTCCGACCGCTATATCTGGACGGACAGCATCTGGGAATCGACCGATCCGATGCCGTGTCTGCGCGGGATCTCAGACCGCGACGGCGCAGCCGCGGTCAATTTCTTCTCGATCCAGCCCGCGCTGAATTACGGCTATTACAGCTGTACGAAGCCGTGGATGCAGGCGATGGATGCGGAAGGTCCCCGGGCGACGCTGAAGGCGCTGGAGGACGTTATGCGATTCTGGCTCGGGGCCGGCTGTGACGGCTTCCGTGTCGATATGGCAGGTTCGCTGATTAAAAACGACGATGAAAAAGGCTCGGGAATAATCAAATTATGGAATCAGGTCCGCAGCTTTCTTGAAGAAGAGTATCCCGACGCCGTCATGATCTCCGAATGGGGCGAACCCGACAAGTCGATCGCCAGCGGTTTCCACATGGACTTCCTGCTCCACTTCGGACCGTCTCATTACAACGATCTGTTCCGCTGTGACGAGCCTTATTTCTCGTCTCGCGGAAACGGCGATGTCTCCGCGTTTCTTGAAACATACAACGCGAATTATGCGAAAACAGACGGAAAGGGACTGATCTGCATCCCCAGCGGCAACCACGATATGGTCCGTCTCGCAAAGTTCCTGACTCCGGAAGAAATCGAGATCGCCTTCGCATTCCTGCTGACGATGCCGGGCGCTCCGTTCATCTATTACGGCGACGAGCTGGGCATGCGCTACGTCGAAGGGCTGACGTCGGTTGAAGGCGGCTATATCCGGACAGGATCCCGGTCGCCGATGCAGTGGAACAGCGGACTCAACGCAGGCTTCTCAGAAGCCTCGCCGGAGATGCTGTACATCCCCGTCGATCCGTCGGAAGACAGACCCGACGCGGAAAGCCAGATGGACGATCCCGAATCGATCCGTTTTACCGTCAAGGAGCTCATCGCTTTCCGCAGAAAGCACAGCGCGCTGCAGAGCTGCGGAGAAATAGAATTCCTGACCGGTTCCGGCTATCCTCTGGCCTATGTCCGCAGCGACGACAGCGAAAAGCTGCTCGTCGTTATCAACCCCTCCGCACAGCCGGCTGAGCTCGCATACAGCGGAAAAGCCGGCGAATGCCTGTTCTCGGTAGGCGGAGGTTTCCGGGCGAAAGACGGAGTAATCAAGATGGACGGCCAGACCGCGGCGGTTTTCGAGGTCGAATAGCCGGATGTCAGTCTGAGAGCCGTCGATTTTTTCAGATAATGAAAAGAGCCGCAGCGGGTGAAATTTCCACTCGCTGCGGCTCTTCGTTTTCGTTTAAGAGAGATACCGCAGGATCATCTATTTCTGCTTTCTGACCGGCGCCGATTCTTCAGCGGTCTCCGTAAGCCTGAGCGGATCGAGAATCTCGACCGATTTTCTCCCGAGCCGGACCATTCCCTCCTGCTCGAAGTCTTTCAGAAGTCTGCTTACGACCTCCCGGGCGCTGCCGATCTGCCGGGCAATCTGCTCGTGGGTCATCCTGACAGGCCCTTCAATTTTCCGGGATTCTTCTGTCAGAAAGCGGGCGAGCCGCCGGTCCGCCTTCAAAAACAGCAGCTGCTGCATGGACCACATGACATCCGAAAAGCGTCTGACCGCCGTCTCGTTTGCGAAGCAGCGGACGAAGACATTTCCGTCGCTGAGCCGACGTACCGCACGGGAAGCCGTTACGATGACATCGGCATCCTCCTCCGCATCGATCTGCACCGTGAATGTGATCGAATCGAGGACACAGGCTGCCGAGAGCACGCACACGTCGTCAGGATACAGCCTGTACAGCGTGACCTCCCTGCCCTCGTCCGAGATCATATAGACGCGCAGACTTCCGCTGCGGATCAGGATCATTCCGGCGCATTCCCGAAGCTCATCCTGGAGTCTTGCTCCTGCCGGATAACGGCGCTGCTCCGATGCGGACAGCATCGCTTCCTTCTCGGAGGCATCAAGCTCCTTCCAGAACGGAAAACGTCCGGAAAACAGCTTCTCGAATGTCTCATTCTCCAATTTATTCCCGTCCTTTCTCAATTTACGAATCTGATAAGTTTTAATACGGTATCTGCACCGATTCTATGATTATACCCTTTCTGTTATTTCGCATCGAAAAATTCTCGGCTTAATGTCAGGAACTCGTCCTGATTCGTAAGCATCGCCGGATGACCGCCGTGCTCGAAGACATGCCGGGAGCCGTGGCCGATTTTTGTAATGAGTCCGTCAAACAGACTGTCGTAGAAGCCTTCCGGAAAGAAGGCATCCTCTCTGCTACCGGTGAACAGTATTTCCGGCTCAAGCTCGGAGACAGGTTTATGAAAGAAGCTTCCGATATGCTTCGCATGGGCGCACACGGCCCGGGTATCCGCATCGATCACCGTTTTCCAGTCTTCTCCGTTCATCATCTGATAGAACATTTTTGCGCCGGCGTCCTTCTTCGAGGCTTCCCGCTGCGCCGCGAGCATCTCCGCGGTTCCCGGCATCGCTTTCTCGCCCTCGAAGCTGTCCGCGATCAGGCGGTTCACGAGATTCGGACGTTCCAGCGCGATATTGATCGCCGCCTGGGCTCCGCCGCTCGTCCCGATCACATCGACTGCAGTGTACCCTTTCTCATCCAGCAGCGTAACCGCCTGTGCGGCTTCGTCATACCACAGATCGTCCGCCAGGGACTCGACGCGGTCGGATTTTCCGCACCCGAGAAAGTCCATGACGATAACTCTGCGGTCCTTCGCATATTCCGCGGCGATCTCGTCGAACATGACGGATGATGCGGTATTCCCGTGGAGCAGAAGAAGCGGCTCGCCGAAACCGAACTCGTTGTAATAGATGTCGTGATGATTGTAACCGAAATGCGCCAATTCAGTCCTCCGTTTGTTTTTCCTGAATATTTCGTCTGTATCCGTTCATCTGCTGTCCATATTAACGCCGACAGGCTGAAAACTCCAGGCCGCTTCATTTTCTTATGCTCTCAGTATAGAATGAAACAGGTGAGAAAATCACAGTCAGGAAGAGAAAAAAGAGGAGAAAACCAGATGAGATACAGAAAACATAGAACTGACTAAATAAAACAGCAGCTGCGAGGCGGTGAGACTCTTCGCAGCTGCTGTTTGTCTTTTTAATGTACCGATTCGGTGCGAATATACTGCGAATCTTTTTACTGAATTAGTTGATCGGATCGTTATTGATAAAATCGAGATTTTCACCGTTTACGTTAATCGACCCTGTCGTCAGATTTGCCGGCGTAATCACAAGTCTCTGACTTTCCGCCCAGTCCGGAAGCCCGCCTCCGGCCAGGTTGTACAGAGACAGCACGGCTCTTGAAGACGTGACGCTGTCAACTCGATAATAAGCGCTTGTTCCCCAGCTCTCTCCGTTGGCATACTGGCGAATCCAGAGCATCGGAGTATCTGTTTTAAGCGCGCTGTCAAAATAAACGAGCGTTCCGTCTGCAGCCTGATATCGTCCGGAAAAATAATCGAGCATATCGTCTGAGGTATTTACTGTATATCCGCCGGAACTCTGCGTCGACTGCGTATTCTGAGTCGACTGACTGTTCTGGTTTGTCTGGGACTGAGTATCTTCCGTCACGACCGGTGACTGCTCGATGATATAGACGGCTGTGGCAATATCCGAATAATTCCCGTTTTTGTCTTTTACAACAGCCTTTAAAGTACAGTTTTTTTCGATAATAAGCGGTCCTTTATATTCATCGCCGTTCTCGATCGGATCCGACCCGTCGGCAGTATAATAGATCGTATCGTCTTTATTCCCGCTTTCGATCGCGACAGCCTGAGTTCCGGTATACGTTCCGTCCGCTAGAGAAAATTCCGGCGCGTCCGGTTTGGTCTGAGTGCAGCCTGACAAAATAAGTAGTGCTGTAAGCAAGAAAAGTACTGCGGCAGCGAATTTCGGTTTGTTCGTAACCATCTCAAACTCTCCCGTCATGTTGAATTAGACTTAAAAAGTCCTTTGCTTTATCATATCCGGAAAAGCTGTAAAATACTATCTATTAATTTTAATTTAAATAACCGTCCAGCTCCCGCTGCATCAGCTCTGCAAACCGTCCGATATGAAGACCGTCGACAAACGAATGATGGGCCTGTACGGCGAAGGGCATCATTAATTTTCCGTCCTTCTGGTAGTATTTCCCCCAGTCAAACAGAGGAGTCGCATTGTCTTTCTTTCCAGAGTTCGTATGGGTGATCGAGGTGAAGCTTACCCACGGCAGCGGTGAGCACTGGAAGACGTCGTTGCCGAGGGGACCTGTAAAATATGCTTCCTGCTCGTCCGCCGTCTTTCGGGCAAGCGCCGCATATTCCCCGATCGATTCACACATCGGAACGGAGACCACCTTGAAGAGCTCAGTCTCGGGATTCAGATATGTAAAGGCCGTGTCGATTCTGTCGTACAGGACGATCTGCCCGTCAAGAAAGCGGTAACGCAGCGCCTCGATCTCATTCGCAGCATGACAGGCCGCATATGTCATCGCCAGCGTGAACGAATAGTCCTGCTCGCGGACGAATTTCAGGAAATTTGTGACATCCAGATCGAAGGTCACGCAGAATGCCGGCTCGATGCTGTTTCTGAACACTGCGCAGTGCATCGCCCGCGGCCAGGATGTTTCGTCGATAACCTGATAGGACTTTCCCATAATGTTCTGCATTTTCAATAATTGTGTGCGCCGGCGATATGGGAAGCTGTATCCGTGCGGCGCTGCTGCTCGAGCCATTCGAGTACCTTTGTCAGATTTTCTTCTGTAACCCGGTCTCCGCCGTTCATCATCATGTCCAGCATATCGTCTTCGTCCGCCGTACGGTCCTTCTTCTTCGCAAGCTTCTTTCCGACGGTATTCTTCATCGTCTCCATCATAAATTTATAGATTCCGTGAAGTTTATTGATGTCGAAGCCGCCCTGAAGCGTGAACAGTGCGGTCGATGCCGGAATCTTGTTGCTCTTTCTGGTTTCGTCAAGCTGCGAGCCCGTCGCTCCCATGCCTACCGCGCAGACTGCCAGTACGTCATAGTTTTTAGCGGCGTCTTTATAGCCCTTGACAACGCCGGCCATAAGCCAGCCCATATAGATAACCTGAGCTCCCGGATCCACACGGTGCACCGCCTTTGACAGCGGCCAGGCTTCGATGCCGGTCTTTTCAGACAGCAGCTTCGCGTATTCTTCCGTGTAGCCTGAATTCGATGTGTAGAGGATCGCCTGGATCATTGTTTTCCCTTTCTGTTTATTGTAATCATCTGGCTCGTCGATTCTTTATCAGCCCTGCTCTTCGACGGAAATATACAGATAGCAGTGGGTCTTTCCGTCCTTCGTATAAGCGGCCGGAACGGTGCTTTCGATGTCTTCCGCAAACAGGCGCTGAATCGTTCCGTTCTGCTGATCATTCCAGACCTGCTGCCATGCGTCGGTGGCGCAGGCCGTGAAGTCGTCGGAATCGGATGCGGCGTCATATTTTTTGAAGACACCCTTTGCAGCTTCCTGTTCCAGCATCTGGAAAAATTCAGGACCGACGGTCATAATCGTCAGATCGTAGGCGCCGTTGATGTCATCCTCATAATTCGAGTAGATCGATATCGGAGAGAGTCCCTCCGCAAACTTTCCGTCAGAATCAAACATCAGCGGAAGCTTGCCGGTCTGCACGTCCGTCCAGAGCTGCGCGAGCTTGTTCATTTCTTCTTCCGAATTATTCATGCGAAGCGAGACACTGTCGAGTTTGTAAGCCATTTATATCTCCTGAGATTGATTTTTGATCTATTGATAATTTTATCACAATACAGTTTCGGTCCTGCCCGGAGGGCAGTTCTGCGTTAACATTTTCAGCCGCTGACAGGGATAGTCAAAAAACGTCAGCTCTTCTCCCGGAATAAAGCCTAGTTTTTCGTAAAGAATGCGGGCTGCCATTCCGGATGCATCTCCGTCTCTGTAAGTGACGACTGAAATTTCCGTTCCCACAGGAAACTGTGCGGCTGCGGTTTCGATCAGGCGGGAAGCAAGTCCTATGCCCCGATAGTCGGGATGAACCGCCAGATAATCGAGTTCTGTCCGTTCCTTCGAGAAGAGCAGTATCGCGACGATCTTCCCTTGATACCTGTACAGCCAGGCTTCACTGCTGCTGATGTGCTTTTCAAGCTCTTCCCTGAATTCTGACTCATCAAATCCGGGAAAGCTGCCGCAGACTGCAGCCGCAAGCTTCATCACGCCGGGAATATCGGCAGGCTCTGCCGGATACGGGATCCTGAGATCCTGTTCCGCTGCCGGCTGACCGAGGATCATGCTCGTGCCGCGTTTGATCTCGGGACGTCGCTGGAAATACTTGCTTCGATCCTCATGCAGAATATAGCTGCCGATTCCGTGGGTCATAAACATCGCCGCGACATCCGGCTCCAGCGCTGTCGTCGTGCCATAGTAGCTGATGTAGATTTTCACAATCTCTTCAAGAAACGGTTCGATAATCATCAGTGTGTGCTCGCGTATAGCCCATCGGACTGTCCTGTGAATATTGTCCGAATACTTTTCGCGAAAACGCTGGGTCTCGTTCTCCATATACTCGAAGAAGTCTTCGATAACGCGGCACGGATTTCGCCTGCCCTTTTCGACGATCCGGGTAAATCCCCCTTCATAGTAGGCGAATAAACGGTCAAGGACTGAGTCGAATACTTCGTCCTTATTCCTGAAATAATAATAGAACAGGCCCGCTTCCCCACCGGCTTCATTCATGATTTCACGGACAGATGTGCCGTCAAAGCCGCCGGTCATAAATAGCCTGGCTGCAGCCGTAACGATCTCCTCCCGTTTTCCGCCGTCGGTTTTTCTAGCCATAATGATTCCTGTCAGTCATATCTGCCCTGCCGGCTTTCTTAAGATTCCAAAGAACCGCTGCGCTGCGCACTAAAATAGAATAGATAATTCATACTGCGCAGCGTTTCTCAATTTCCGCGAATCATTTCACTTCAATCTGTCTATATCTTCGTAAAGAGTCCTATCCATATCATAGTCATTTATTCGAATGCCCGATGATCCGTCTGTTTGATGTTTTGTCGAGATTCTCATATTCCCATTTCTTCAGTGCAGTAAGCTGCTCCGGCGTATGAAACCAGTGTTCGCCATTCTCCATAACGGTCAGTCCGGCTCCGCTCTTTTCACAGAACGTATCAATCGTATCCCGGTCTGTCATATTGTCGTGTCCGGCGTAGAGTATCTGAGTCAGCTTATTCCATCGCAGCGGATGCTCCCGGACATAACGCAGATATTTCCATGAAAGTGTCTGACCGAAATCTGTCGGAATCTCTCCTCTGCGTTCGAGCTCTTCCCCGGTTACATTCGCCCAGCCCATCATACTGACGATCAGCTTTTCCATGTCGACAACAGGCGAAACAAACAGCGCCTGTTCGACAGGCCGGTCTGTGAACGCCTGCATCGACATCCAGGCCCCGACGCTGTTCGCCCGCAGAGAGATCATATCCCAGCCCTTCTCCAGATAATCCATGACATAATTAAGCTCCGGTACGACGGTCCATGGATCCAGCTTCTCTGCCGATTCCTGTCGTTTCCCGTGCTCCGGCAGATCGATGCCGAGCACCTGATATCCGGCGGGACAGGCAGTTTCCGCAAAAGCAGCCGCCTCTTCCTTGCTGCCGCCCTGCCCGTGAACGAACAGGCAGACCCTGTCCGATTCGTCTCCGAACAGTACAGCCGGAATCCCGCCGAGTGTAAATCTTTCTTCTTTCATCTATATCCTCAACCGATTTGAATATCGTTCAATTAATTTTATTGTTGATCTGTCCGCGCGGGATGTCAATATTTGCAGGGAATAATTTGAACAATATTCAAAATTATTTAAGACAATAAAAAACAGCCGGTTTTCGGCTGTTCTGACAGGGAAACTTTGAAATTTATTACAGCATATTACAGTATCGGAACGGTTTCGAACTGTCCGTTGATACAGCAGGATCACGATCAGTATCATACCAGCTGAATCAAAACCAGCTCAGCTGCTCGCCCGCTCTCTTATCTTCAAATTCCGACAGATACGCGAAGATCTTGTCGTTGTCATGAAGGATTCCATTCTCCCCGCACCTTCTGTGAAAGATCTTCATAAGACGGTCGTTGTCCGGACTTCCCGCCACGTAGGAATTTCCGAAGGTCCGGATATACTTCTCTTTCATACCGGGAAAGTCTCTGTCGAGACAGTCGTAGAAATGCTCGCGGCTGCCCTCCCGCAGCGTAACCCCCATGCCGAAACAGATTATTCCGGAGACACCGGCTTCAATACAGTAATCGAGAATTCCGTTCAGGTTCTCTTCGGTATCGTTGATAAACGGAAGGATCGGTGTAAGCCAGACCACAACGGGGATTCCGGCTTTCCGCAGTCTGATCAGCGCTTCAAACCTTTCCCGCGTCGTGCTGACGTTCGGCTCGATCTTCCTGCACAGCGCTTCATCGAACGTCGTCAGGGTCATCTGGATCACGCATTTCGTTTTCTCATTGATGGACCTGAGCAGATCGATATCCTTCAGGACACGGGTCGACTTCGTAATGAGCGTCGCTCCGAAGCCGTACCGGTCGATGAGCTCCAGCGCCTTTCTGACGTTTCCGATCTCCAGCTCTGCCGGAATATACGGGTCCGTCATCGAGCCGGTGCCGATCATGCACTTATTCCGCTTCCGTTTCAATGTCGATTCCAGAAGCTCAATCGCATTTTCCTTGATCTCAATATCCTCGAAGGCATGCTCCATATGGTAGCAGTCGCTCCTGGAATCACAGTAGATGCATCCGTGAGAGCAGCCGCGGTACAGGTTCATCCCGTTCCCGGCCGACAGAATCCCTTTTGCTTTGACATAATGCATCGCTGTTTCTCCTTTATCTGATTCTGACTGTAATTTCAGTTTAACAGATTTAAGACTGCCGATCTCATTCGAAACGTTTTAAATACGCCTCCGGATCCTTGTATTTCATCAGTCCGCTCATAATGCAGGCTCCGGATGATCCGGCTTTCCTGACCTCCACGATATTATCCGGACTGATCCCGCCGATCCCGTAAACCGGAATACCGACCGCATCACAGACTTCCTTCAGAAACTCCAATCCCCGTCCGGCAAGTCCTTTCTTGCAGTCGGTCTCGAAAATATGGCCCGCCGTTATATAGCTTGCGCCCAGCCGTTCTGCTTCCAGTGCTTCTTCGACCGAATGACAGGATGCGCCGAGGATCTCGAACCCGGAACGACGGTCTGACGGCAGCTGTCGAAGGACCGGCATCGGCAGATGGAGAGCTGTCGCACCGAGAGCTTCGGCGACGTGCGGGAAGCTGTGGAGGATGCAGGGAACATCATATTCCCCGCAGATCCTGATAACCTCCGCTCCAAGCTCTTCGTATTCTGCGCTGTCGAGATCCTTCTCCCGTAGGATGATACCGGCCGGACGGGCCTGTGCGATCCGCCCGATTCGTATCAGAAAGTCGTCCCCGCAGAGCTTCCGGTTCGTCACGCACAGGATGTCAGACATACAGGTAATCATTCAGGACAGGCTGGAGACCTTCGTCTGCGAGATCGTCATACATGCGGTCAAAGCTTCTCGTATCGCAGATCTCGAACTGTTCGTCCCCTTCCGCCGCATTCGCTTCCTTTCCGCTGTACTTGCTCTCGTGATCGCCGATCCCGGTGGACACGCCTGCGGAGACCTTGGTCGCCGCGATCCGGACGATCCCGTTGCGGAACTTCGCGCTTTCCCGCGAGGAGACGGTGATTCCGGCGAAGGGCATGAAGATCCGGTACGCGCACAGGATCTGACACAGCTGCTTTTCTCCGACATCAAGCGGATTGATCTTATCGTTGTTTATGATGGGTCTGAGTCTCGGGCAGGACAGCGAGAACTCCGCGTGGGGATATTTGCGCTGCAGGTAATAGACATGGAGCGCGGTGGCGAGGGCGTCCTTTCTGAAATCCGAAAGTCCGAGGAGCGCGGAGAATCCGACTCCCCTCATCCCCCCGCGAAGCGCCCGTTCCTGAGCGTCGAAACGGTACGGCCAGACGCGCTTGTGTCCGAGAAGATGGAGCGTCTCGTATTTGACGGTATTGTAGGTTTCCTGAAAGACCGTCACGTAGTCGGCGCCGCATTCGTGGAGATATGCGTATTCGTCGGTATTGACCGGATAGATTTCCAGTCCGACGTTTCTGAAATATTTACTGGCGAGTCTGCAGGCTTCTCCGATATATTCGACATCGCTTTCCTTCCGGCTCTCACCGGTCAGGATCAGGATCTCTTCCATCCCGCTGTCGGCGATGACCTTCATTTCATGCTCGATCTGCTCGAAGGACAGCTTCATGCGGCGAATCGAATTGTAACAGTTGAAGCCGCAGTAAACGCAGTAGTTGCTGCAGTAATTGGCGATATACAGCGGTGTGAACAGATAGACCGTATTGCCGAAATGACGTCCGGTATCACGCTGGGCGCGTTCCGCCATCTGTTCGAGAACGGGTTCTGCGGCGGGCGAGAGCAGCGCCTTGAAGTCGTCGACGCTGCAGACGGAGGCCGCCAGCGCTCTTCTGACATCCCGCGCCGTATAGGCCGAATAGTCGTAGGAATCCATCTGTGAGATCACCTTCTGACAGATATCCGATTCGATCTGCTCCATTCCGGGCAGATAAGTCATCAAATCCCGTCTCGAAGAGGGATCGGTTTCGAGTCTGTGCTTCTTCGCAAGAGCTCCATCTGAGAGCTTCTGCGAGTCGAAAATAAACTGATTTTCCATGACCGCCTCAGTTTTCGAGGAATCCGGTAAGCGGGTCGGAGGCGGAAGCGCCTCTCGTGAGCACACGGCCCAGGCCCGCAAGATAAGCCTGACGGCCCGCATCGACCGCCTGACCGAAGGCCCGGGCCATCATCGACAGGTCCCCTGCCGTCGCCAGAGCCGTATTCGCCATAATCGCAGCCGCGCCCATTTCCATCGCTTCGCATGCCTGAGAAGGCCTGCCGATCCCGGCGTCGACGATGACGGGCAGGTCGATTTCGTCTATCAGGATCTGAATAAACTCGCGGGTTGCCAGCCCCTTGTTGGAGCCGATGGGGGAAGCCAGCGGCATGACGGCGGCTGCGCCGGCGTTCACGAGATCTCTCGCGGTGTTCAGATCCGGATACATGTACGGCAGAACCGTAAAGCCGTCTTCTGCGAGGATTTCAGTCGCACGGACAGTTTCCTGATTATCCGGCAGCAGGTATTTCGAATCGCGCATGATTTCCACCTTGACGAAGCTGCCGCAGCCCATTTCTCTTGCAAGTCTCGCGATACGGACCGCTTCCTCCGCCGTTCTCGCGCCGGAGGTATTCGGAAGCAGCGTTACGCCTTCCGGAATAAAGTCGAGGATGTTTTCCTGATCTCTCGTATTGGCGCGCCTTACCGCGAGGGTGACCATTTCAGCGCCCGCGTCCTTTACCGCCGCTTCGATAAGTCTCATCGAGTATTTGCCGGATCCGAGAATGAATCTGGATCCGAATTCCCGGTCTCCGATCTTCAGCAGGTCCTGTGTTTTCTTCGGTTTAAATTCTGCTAATGCCATTTTTTCTCCTTATATAATCTCAATATGTTCTCTTAAAAACCGTATATGAATTACCGGATTACCAGGCTTCCGTCTCTCCTGCGATCAGCCGGATCGCCATATGCGCCTGATGGGCCGCGCAGATCATCACTCTCGAGGATACGAGGCCTATATCATCCGCGACATCGCTGATTCCGTCTCCGCACAGATAAAAACGTTCTGTGATTTTCCGTGTCCGGATCGTATTTGAGGATCCCGTTCCCGCCATGCCTGAAGCGGCGATCAGGTACCGGTCCGGCAGATTTTCAAGAACGCCGTTCACGAGCATCGCCTTGGCCTGGGGATCATCGAAGGCTTCGATGATAATATCCGCACCGTCAAGGAGATCCCGGAAATTACCGCTGCCGATCCGCTCTGTACGGGTCTCTGTCTCGACGTACGGCGCGATCTCCGCAAGATTCTCCGACAGCGCCTGTGTCTTATACATCCCGACCTGAGCCGCCTTGTACTGCTGGCGGTGGAGATTCGTCACGTCGACGCGGTCAAAGTCGATCAGGATAAGCCTGCCGATCCCGGCTCTCGCCAGACAGACCGCAGCGTTGGAGCCGAGCCCTCCGAGACCGCATATCGCGGCTGTCGTTCGTTCAAGTCTGTCCTGAAGATCATCCCCGTGTCTGTCCCGTGCAGCTCTTCGCATCTGTTCACGGGACGGAACTGCGCCGGTCATCTCCGCCATCAGCCGCCTCCGACAAAGCAGACGATCTCGACAGCATCGCCGTCACACAGGATCGTCCGATTATACTGCGGCTTTGGAACGATCTCTCCGTTCCGTTCCACCGCGATCCGCGTCGCATCGAAGCCTTCCTGCTCGAGATAATCTGAAAGCGCAAGACCCGCGCAGCTCGAGGCTTCTCCGTTGATTGTCACCATCGTGTATTCTCCTTAATGAATCCATAGCGATAATCCGAAATGAACAATAAATCATACTGATAAATCTGAAGCGCAAAAAAAGAAAACGGGAAGCGGCCCGATCCGGCAGCTTCCCGTAATAGAAGTATCATTACTCAAGTCCCTACGTTGGCATTATCCAAATCAGGTATATGGGTCGAAGGTCTCACCTTCCTCTCAGCCTGTAAACAAGCTCCCCGTTATTCAGTTGCGTTATTAGTGTACGCCTGCGGGATGTAGAACGCAAGCAATGAAGTAATCCTAAATACGACATTGTTAATATATAAGATTTACAGATAAAATTGTTCATTATTCGGGTATAATTATGTACAAATTAAGGGGATAAAGGAGGAAGTATAATGCCGAAAATCAGACCGATCACAGATCTTAGGAATACAAACGAAATTTCTGAAATCTGTCATTCTCAGAGCGAGCCAGTTTTTATTACAAAAAACGGGTACGGCGATCTTGTAATAATGAGTATTGAAACGTATGAAAGAATGATTGATACAGCGGCTACTGACCAGGCTATAAGGGAAGCGGAAGCGGAATACGCGTCAAACGGAGAACTCTATGATGCCAGAACTGCGCTTGCCTCTTTGAGGAGGAAATACTTTAAAGACTAAATATTCAGTAAAGTTTACGAGCAGAGCCCTTCGAGATTTAGACGAAATTCATAATTACATTTCCAAGCATTTATTAGAACCGGACATAGCGTCTAAAGCTCTCGATTCGTTCGAGAGTGAAATATTAAGACTTGAGATCTTTCCATATCGTTATTCAGAACGAGAAATCGGCTCTTTTGCACGTAAAGGCTATCGACAGCTGTTCGTTAAAAACTATACAGTCATTTTTCGAATAGTAGAAAGGACAAAACAGGTCATTATCGTTACTATCCGGTATTCTCCGAGTAATTTTTAAGCATCAAATGTAACCTCGCAATAAATTTGTCCGGTCTACTTTTTTCCTCATACTTCAACAATACCATAACATTAGACAGTACTCTGTTTTCAGTTAATCTCATTTGAGTCAGCATAAGTTATTCTGTTTATTATAGAGAGTACAAATGAATCCAGAAATACAGGTGACATCATGAATACGAGAATTAACAGAATAATTGAAAAGAGCGATATCAAAAGAGAACGGAACAGGGAGAATTCGGCGGCGATCCTCAGGGAGCTGACCGATATTACCCAGGATAAGTCAAAATGGCCGGTTTCGTTTAATCAGGTAAGCGACGCGCTGGATATCCCGTCGGAAAATATCCGCCACAAGGCGCTGTTCCTGCTGGGCGAAATGGGTCTCTCCTATCCCGACAATGTGGATCATGATCTGATTAAAAAGATCGCGTCATGCCGGACGGATTCTTCAGAAAAGGTTCGGGCACAGGCGGTCTGCGCGATGGGAAGGATCGGCCGGGGTGACTATCATTTAATCGTCTCATGGCTTCCATCCATGCTGAAGATGAGAAACGATCAGTCTGAGAAGGTCCGTATGAACGTGATCTGGGCCTGCGAAAACATCGCGACACAAAAGCCGGAGCTGTTTGCGGATCAAATCGATGTATTCGCCGAAATGCTAGAGGATCCTGCGGATTACGTCCGAATGGAAGCGCCGGAAATGTTCCGTGTTCTCGGAAAGCGCAAGCCGGAATACGTGCTTGAATATCGCTCGCAGTTGAAAGAGCTTTCGGAGGACGATGAAAACAGAGTAGTCCGTGTCCACGCAGACGGTGCGTTAAAGGCAATTGAAACCGCGGCGGATAAAAAGAAAACAGAGGCAGCGCAGTAATTACTGCGTACGCCTCTGTTTTTGTTTAGTTCTGACTCCGTCAAGGTCAGTGAATTATTCGGACTCTTTTTCTTTTATTTTCTGATTCATCTGCTTTGCCAGCTTTTTATAATGAAGGAAAAAACAGAGCCAGATAATGAATGCGATCAGAATTTCTGCTCCAATAACAAGCGCACTGATCTTCCACCCTGCTTCAACAGGAATCCAGCCTGCGTAAAAAGCAGCAATCAGCATAACAGTACATCCTATCCCCATTTGGATCAGGACTTTGAGTCCGTAGGACAGCTTTTCGCTCGTATACACCAGTGAAGGAACGGAAAATCCGACGCCGATAAGCATTGCGGCGACAGCCATCCTGGTAAACTGCCAGTCTGACATCGCTGTATTTCCGGAATTGGCGATATCGAACACAATGCCGATGATCACGAAAATCGAAAGACCGAGGCTGACACCTGAAAACACAATTTTAATCAGCTTTTTCATAATGTTTCTCCTATAACCCCAGATACTTTTTTAAAGCGGGCAGGTATTTCCTCGACACGTAATCCTTGCTCCCGTTTTTGAGCTTAACAAGCATCATCCCGTTAAAAGACGGTTCCACGCTGTCCAGGTATTTCAAATTGATGATCGTGGATTTGGAGATCCTCAGAAAGCCGCTGCCCATAAGTTCTTCAATCTTGTACAGACGGCCCGAACAGCTGTAGACCTTCGCTTTGCCGTAAACGGAAATCTTTTCATTCTCTACCCGCGCCATGTAAATTTCTTCTGGTCTTAACACGATAATCCGGTTCTCCTCTCTGACCGTAAGGACTCTCCCGGAAACGTTCTTAACAGCGGCCGCGATCTGAGCAATTCCTTCAGTCATTTCATTCGTATATATGATTACGTAGGGCTCCGAAGCCTCTTCGGTTATTCTGATTTCAACTTTCAAGTCCGTCACCTTTCTTCCA
>CALMRA010000205.1 GCA_937872065.1 uncultured Eubacteriaceae bacterium
GACAGCGGAGAAACGGTTCAGGCACAGACTGCTGACGGCGGTCTGACAGCGGAGACCGAGGCTGAGCCGGAAACAGAAGCAGGAACGAAGGGGCCGGCAAGACCGGAAAGTCAGAGTCTGTTTGCGGACAAGGTCGACAATGTACTCACTGAAATCTCGTCTGAAGCTCCGGCCGCGCCTGTACAGAGGCACAGCGGAATCAGCAGAGAAGCGATTTTAAACGCGCAGGAAGTTCTGAAGGAATCACGACAGAGACGCGGAACGACGGAAAAGGCGGCGGTTCGTCCGGAAAAAATCTATAAGAATCCGAAGAAGGCCGGAGAGGCTCTGGAATCGATCACCGGATATATGCGCTCGAGAGGATTTCCCGTGCCGGAAGAAGCGGTGCAGAACCTGTACCTGAGTCTGAAGGCGGTGCCTCTTGCCGGAGTTGCCGGCAAGCCCGTAAGCGACCGGGACGAATTTGTGCGTCTGTTTGCGGAGGCTTCAGGCGCGGACGCGGTAAACGGCCGCTTCCTGCAGATCAGGCTTAAGAATACGGACAATCCGCTGGCCGTCCTGTTCGGTTCCTACGATCCCCACAGCGGCAGGACGATACCGGGAGTTCTGACTTCCTTCGCCGGTCAGGCGGAAGCGGAGCCCGACGCGCCGTTTTTCCTGTATCTGAAGGATCTGCCGCTCAGCGCGGATCAGGATATTGTCGGGGAGCTGCTGGCTCTGGCGGATTCGAGACACCGCAGCGGACGAAGGATTGTCACAGATCCGCTGTTCGCACCGGGGACTATCGGACCGGACGGAGCGGACAGACGCTGCGTCCTGCCGGGCAATCTGTTCGTCATCGTCTCACCGGAAGCGGGGAGAGCGGATGCGGAGGACCTGAAGACAATCGACCATCTGAATCTGATCCAGACGCCGGTGCTGCCGCTGCTATGTCCGAACGAAGAGAAACGGCCTGCGGGAGAATATGCTTCGGAATTCTTCTCAGGACCGTATCTGAGCCTGTCGGACGCAGAAGGGGATATCTCATCGCTGAACGATGTGATCGTCCTGCTCGAAGCGATGAACGGCGTTCTCGCGAAAGCGGATGCGCGAATCGGCCGGAAGGTCATGGACGAGATCTGTCTGTATCTGCTGTACAACGGCAGGGAAAATCTGATGAGTCAGGAAAAGGCGCTGGATTACGTCATTCTTCAGAAGATCCTTCCGAAAATTACGGGCAGCGGAGAACAGGTCGAAACGGCGCTGACGGACCTGTTTAAGATCTGCGCGGGAACCAAATCGGATACCGCAGTCAGAAATTACGCCGGACAGGGAGGACTCTTCCCGAACTCGGCTGCGCAGCTGTCGAATATGGTACGCGCGCTGGACAGAAAGGGCGTTACGTCGGTTCTGGATTAACGCGCCTGAGATGATTCGGTCAGATCAGATGTATATCTAAAAGTAAATAAAAAAGCCGTTCGTTCAGGCGGCTCCTTTATCGGAGCTGCCCGTCCGGACGGCTTTTGTGCTTTTTATGATTTGTCTGTTCTCATGATATGAGGATAAGCGGAATTCAGCGGTTTCTGTACGGGAACGTTCATGCTTTCTTCGCGTTGACGATGGTTTCGATCCCGACACATACGAATTCGTTCATACGTTCTGTTTCGCCGGTGAGGCTCAGATAGCCGATGAGCGCTTCGAATGCAGTCGCGTATCTGTAATCCGAAACCTTGGCGTTTTTCGGAACGTGACTCTGGGTGTTTCTGCCGCGTCTGACGACGCCCTCCTCATCCTCGGTAAGCGCTCCGCTGTCTTCGATCTCGTGCATCGCGGCTGCCTGACCGCCGGCCTTGACGTAGGCTACGGAGTTTTTGTTCAGGCGGTCTATCGTACCGATCGAGACTGTCACAAGATATTTTCTGACTGCGTCTGTGTAGACGCTGTCTCCGATCCATGCGAGCACCAGCGGACTGAGCACGCGGGCCTCCGCCGGTGACATGACCTTGTCCAGAGCTGCTCTGACGTCGGTCAGGCTCGTTTCCATCTGACGCCTTCTCTCGTATCCATCAGCTCGATGCCCTCTGCGGCGAGCTGGTCGCGGATTTCGTCCGCCCGCTTGAAGTCGCGGTTCTTTCTTGCCGTCTGGCGTTCTTCGATAAGCGCTTCGATGCGTTCATCTTCACCGCCGGGTGCTTCTTCCTTTTTCTGAGCAATACCGAGAACGCCTGCAAGCTCGGTGAAGAGGGCCAGCGCGGCTTCGATCATCGGCTTCGGTGAATTATCGTCAAGCTGCGCGTTCGCGTCTCTGACCAGGTCGAAGATCGCCGCAATCGCGTCGGCCGTATTCAGGTCGTCATCCATCGCTTCGTCATAGGCGAACCGGTATTTGTCCAGGGAGTCGATCCAGGCGCGTTCGTCGTCGGTCAGCGCTCTGTCTTCCGCGTTTGCAATACGATATTCAGCGGTGTCGCGGAAATTGGTCAGACGTTCCAGAGCGGCCGCAGACTGCTCGATCATTTCCCGGGAAAAGTTGACGGGACTGCGGTACTGGGCCATCAGCATGAACATGCGTACGGCGGCCAGATCGTATTCCTTCGCGATATCCCGGACAGTGAAGAAGTTGCCCAGTGACTTGGACATCTTGACCTTATCGATATTGATGTATCCGTTGTGAACCCAGTAGTTGGCGAAGCGGCATCCGCAGGCGCCTTCCGACTGGGCGATTTCATTTTCATGGTGCGGGAAGATCAGGTCCTGGCCGCCGCCGTGAATGTCGATGGTCTTTCCGAGAATCGAGGTGCTCATCGCCGAGCATTCGATATGCCATCCCGGACGGCCCTTGCCCCACGGAGATTCCCAGTACGGTTCGCCGGGCTTCATCGCCTTCCAGACCGCAAAGTCGAGAGGGCTGTTCTTCTCTTCGTCGACCTCGACCCGGGCGCCGGATCTCAGATCCTCGATGCTCTGGCGTGAAAGCTCGCCGTAATCCGGGAAGCTTTCAACCGAATAGTAAACGCTGCCGTTCTTTTCGTAGGCTTTTCCGTTTTCAATGAGATGCGAGATCATGTCAATGATTTCGTCCATGTGTTCGGAAACCCGCGGATGAACGCTGGCTCTGCGGATGCCGAGTGCGTCTGCGTCCCTGAAGTATTCTTCGATATATTTATCGGAGAGCTCTTTGGCTGTGATGCCCTGTTCGTTGGCTCTGTTGATGATCTTATCGTCGACATCCGTGAAATTCTGTACGAACGTGACGTCGTAGCCCCGGTATTCGAGGTAGCGGCGCAGGACATCGAAGACGATCGCGGGTCTTGCGTTTCCGATATGGATATAGTCGTAGACCGTAGGACCGCAGGAGTACATACGGACCCTGCCTTCCTCGATCGGGACGAATTCCTCTTTCATACGTGTCAGTGTGTTATATAATTTCATCTCTGCTCTTTTCTGCTTCTGTTTCAGTCCGTTTCTTTGAAATTTCGGCCGGAACGGACTTAAAATGGTATCGATATTATAACATAGAGGTCCCTTTATCTTCCTGCTTTTATAAGGCGCTTTCGGGTAGTTCTGTAAATGTGAGCTTTTGCATGATAAAATATTCTAAATGCCGAAACGAACAAACAAGAGATCTCTCTGAATAAAAAAGGAGCTGCAAAATGGACAATATAAAATTATTGGCAGAGGCTTTTCTTTCAGTCTCTACCGAGGAAGAGTGCCTGGAACTCCTTCGTGATATCTGCACGGAAAAGGAACTCGAAGAAATGACGAATCGTTTTACGATCGCAGTGATGCTGCACGAGCATAAGACGTTCGTTGAGATCGAAAAGGAAACTCGCTCCAGTTCCGCGACGATCTCCCGTGTCAACCGCAGTCTGAAGCTCGGCAACGGGTACAGACAGATCATCGAAAAAGTCGTGCGGCGGGAGAAAGAAGGCGGAAATGCGAAAGTTTTATAAATCTCATAAACTGGACAATGTCTGTTACGATATCCGCGGTCCGGTAGTCGAACGGGCAAACAAAATGATCGCGGACGGAATGGATATCATGCAGCTCAATACCGGCAATCCGCCGGCATTCGGACTGAACGCGCCGGATGAGGTAATTCGGGATATCCGTGTGAATCTGAAGGATGCGGAAGGCTACTGCCATTCGAAAGGGATATTCCCGGCGAGAAAGGCGATCGTTCAGTATTATCAGACCAAAGGGCTGTTCGGACTTGATGAGGAACATGTTTACATCGGCAACGGATCCTCTGAAATGGTATCGATCTGTGTTCAGGCGCTGATGGACGAAGGCGACGAGCTTCTCGTTCCCGCTCCGGATTATCCGCTCTGGACTGCCTCCGCGTTTCTCTCCGGAGGAAAAGCGGTCCATTACATCTGTGACGAAGAAAACAACTGGTATCCTGACATCGAGGATATCAAATCGAAGATAACCGACAAAACGAAAGCGATCGTTGTGATCAATCCGAACAATCCGACCGGGGCCATCTACCCGAAGGAGCTGCTCGAACAGATCGTCAAGCTCGCGGTCGAACATGATCTGATCATTTTTGCAGATGAAATCTACGACAAAATAATCTACGATGACATTCCGTACACGCCGATGTCGACTCTTACGGATGAAACCCTCGTTATTACGTTTAACGGGCTGTCCAAATCCCACAGAATCCCGGGCTTCCGCGTAGGCTGGATGATCATCACCGGCAATACGAAGGATACGGCGGATTATCTGGAAGGCATCGATATGCTGGCAAGCACGCGCCTGTGTGCGAATGTTCCGGCACAGTATGCGATCCAGACCTCGCTGGGCGGTTATCAGAGCATCGACGATCTGACAAAGCCGACCGGCCGGCTGTACCGCCAGCGCGATATCGTCTATGAACGCCTGAATCAGATGGAAGGCGTAAGCTGCGTCAAGCCCCAGGGTGCTCTGTACGCATTCCCGAAGCTGGACGTCGAACGCTTCAATATTACTGACGATACCCAGTTCGCCCTGGATCTTTTAAATAAAGAAAAGATACTGCTCGTTCAGGGGACAGGCTTTAACTGGCCGGAAAACGACCATTTCAGGATTGTATTCCTGCAAAGCCCTGTCGTTCTCAACGAATGCATGGACAGACTCGAGCATTTCCTCGAGACCTACAGACAGAAATGACACAGAGTCTGAGTATCCGCACCCGCTCTCCTGAAGAAACTGA
Source organism: uncultured Eubacteriaceae bacterium (assembly GCA_937872065.1). Classification (GTDB taxonomy): domain Bacteria; phylum Bacillota; class Clostridia; order Eubacteriales; family Eubacteriaceae; genus UBA7485. The sequence continues at coordinate 5,177 of CALMRA010000205.1, forward strand.
ACGTATGGCGGCCCGTCTCGGAGAGAAACTCGAGGCGCCGCTGATCTTTCTTCTGAACGGAGGGCTGGGCGCCGGGAAAACAGCCTTTTCGAAAGCATTTGCGAAGGGCGCCGGAAGCACTGACGATACCGCAAGCCCCACATATACCATCGCCGCGACCTACGACTCGCCCCGCGGGCCGATTCACCATTTCGATCTGTACAGACTTGCGGATCCGGACGAACTGTACGAAACTGGCTTTGACGACTATCTTGAAGACGAGACCGCTTTTCTGCTTGTCGAATGGCCGGAAAAAGCCGAGCTGAACGGACCGTCCTGTGTCTATGTGGATATTCTTGCCGACGAAACAGCGCCGGATGAGAGAACGTTCACGTTTACCGGAGAAGCTCCGGTGGTTGAAGCCATCGGGCGGGCGCTGGGAATTGCGGATGAGGTTTCGGATGGACGATAAAGACATTTATTCCGGCGCTGCCGTCGTAATACCCGCGGCGGGCAGCTCGGTCCGTATGGAAGCCGGGCGAAACAAGCAGTTTCTGAAGGTAAGCGGAGTGCCGATTCTGGCCAGGACCATTTCGATTTTCAAAGAAATGCCCGAGATCGACAGAATTATCGTCGTGCTCAATCCCGACGAATTCGACGTCTTTCGTGATGAGATCGCAGTTCCGTACGGGCTTACGGATATCGAAGTTGTAGCGGGCGGAGCGGACAGACAGTCTTCTGTTTATGAAGGCCTGCGGGCGCTGGACGATATGCCCGACGACGCGGTTCTGCTTGTTCATGACGGAGCAAGACCTCTCGTGACGCCGGCTGTTATACTGGATAATATACACGGAGCATGTGAGTTCGGTGCTGCGGTCACCGCAGTACCTGCGTCAAATACGATAAAGATCACGAACAGCAAAGGCTTTTCGGTACAGACGCCTGAGCGCGATACGCTGTATGAAGCGCAGACGCCTCAGGGCTTCCGTATCGGAGTCTTTCGGCGGGCTGCAGAACAGGCTCAGAAGACCGGTTTTACCGGCACAGACGATGTTTCACTTGTCGAGCGGATGGGCCTGCCGGTCAGGATCACAAAGGGAAGCAGGCGCAATCTGAAGATCACCGTTCCCGAAGACATGATCATCGCGGAAGCGCTGTTTGCACAGCCGGATCCAAAATGCTGATCCGATCAATTGAAATATGAGCAGAACACGGTTCCGCTCAGGAAGAGAAGAATATCTGCTGGAGGAGCCGGTATGAATTTAACGACCGAAGAGTTAAGTCAGCTGTACTATAGAATGCTTCAGGCACGGCATTTCGAAGAAACTCTCGAAGATTTGTTTCATCGCAGGGTACTGCATGGAACGACGCATCTCGGGATCGGACAGGAAGCTGCGGGAGTCGGAGCCGCGTTTGCGGCTCTCAAACAGGGAGATCTGACCATTCTGACTCACCGTGGTCACAATGAGACCATCGGTCTCGGCGCGGATCTGACGATGCTGATGGGCGAGATGTTTGGCAGATCTGGAGGCTGTTCGGGCGGAAAAGGCGGTTCGATGCATTTTATCGACCTCGAACACGGCAATTACGGCGAGACCGGAGTTGTGGGCGGCGCCTATCCGCTTGCCTGCGGAATGGCGTTTACGCAGCAGTACAACGAGACTGGAAAAGCAGTGCTCTGCGTCGGAGGAGACGGCAGCGTCAACGAAGGCAATTTTCACGAATCGCTGAATCTTGCGTCCGTATGGAAGCTTCCGGTCGTCTTTTTTATCGAAAACAATCTCTATTCGATGTCTACCCCGCTTGAAAAGGAAATGAACATCATCAATATTTCCGATCGTTCGCAGTCGTACGGAATCCCGGGGATTACGATAGACGGAAACGATGTCGTCGAGGTGTACGAAATCGTCAGAAAAGCGCTGGATTATGCCCGTTCAGGCGAAGGACCGTTTCTGATCGAAGCGCTGACCTACCGTCAGTGCGGTCATTCGAAGAGCGACCGTCAGATTTACCGGTCCGAGCAGGAAGTTGAAAACTGGAAGAAAGAAGATCCGATCCCCCGATTTGCGGAATATCTGATCGAACACGGACTGGCAGAAGAAGGCGATCTGTACAGGCTGGAAAGACGCGCCTACGAAGACGTCAAGGTAGCGCTGGCAGCTGCCAAGGAAATGCCGGTCCCGAATGACGACAGCGTGTACACGGACGTCTATGCGGAGTAAGTGATGAATCTACAGGAAATGAGTTATAGAGAAGCTCTCCGTGAGGCGATGCGCGAGGAAATGCAGCGCGATCCCGCGGTCTGGCTTCTCGGAGAAGATATCGGAGTTTACGGGGGGAGCTTTAAGGTTACGCTCGGTCTGCTGGACGAGTTCGGCGAGCGGAGAGTCCGTGAGACGCCTATCAGCGAGTCGGCTATTATCGGAACAGCCGCAGGCTCCGCGATGACCGGCCTTCGTCCGGTTGCGGAGATGATGTTCAGTGATTTCATCACGCTGGGAATGGATGCGCTGGTCAATCACGCGGCGAAGTTCCGCTATATGTCCAACGGTCAGGTTCAGATTCCGATGGTGGTACGTCTGCCGTCCGGTTCCGGGACCGGCGCCGGCGCTCAGCATTCGCAGTCGCTGGAGGCCTGGTTCTGCAACGTTCCGGGACTCAAGGTCTGCGCGCCGAGTACGCCTGCGCAGGCGAAGGGACTTCTGAAATCTGCAATTCGGGACAATAACCCCGTTGTTTTTATTGAATATAAGACACTTTACGATACAAGGGGGCTGGTTCCCCAGGAAGATAATTACATTATTCCGCTGGAAGAAAGCTACATTGAACGCAGAGGGTCGGATATAACCGTCGTTTCGTGGGGCCCCGCTCTGCTGGAGACGATTAAAGCGGTCAGGATGCTCGCGCAGGAAGGAATTTCATGCGAGATCATCAACCCGCTTACGCTATATCCGATGGATATGGATCCGATATTCGAATCGGTAAAAAAAACGAGCCGTCTGGTCATCGTTCACGACAGTCAGAAAACGGGCGGAGTCGGTGGAGAAATCGCAGCGAGAGTAGCCGAGAACGACTGCTTTAACTATCTGGATTCGCCGATCGTCAGAATCGGCGGGCTGGACACGCCTGTCCCGGTTGCGGAGAATCTGGAACGTCAGATGGTTCCGGACGCCGGCGTTATAGCGGACGGAATCTACACTGCGCTCGGACTGGACTAGGAGCGGCGTATGGCATTTTATTTAAAACTAACCGCACACACCGACGCGGCTGTCCTGACCGTCGAGCGATGGCTCATCGAGGAAGGGGAGTTCGTCGATGCGGGAAGACCGCTCGTCATGGTTCGGGCCGACGCGGAGCCTGTTTCCGTTTCGTCTGATGTGGACGGGATTCTGCTCGGGAAGAACGTACGCAACGGCGAAGTCTTCAAGGCGGACGACAGTCTTGCGACAATCGTCTCCCGCGAGGAAGCCGGTGAGATCCGTATCGAAAAGAAGCTCTCCCGCAGGGATATGGAGATCCTCCGTTCCCTGAGTCTGAAAAAACGGAGACGCATTCGGTCGGCTGATCATGTTAAAGCGACGCCTGCGGCCCGTCATATGGCTTATGACTATGGGATTGCGCTCGGCGCCGTAAAAGGGACCGGACCGGACGGCCGTATTCAGCGGACCGACGTATTAAAGGTTCTGAACAGCGCCTCGGGAACGTACAGCGCGCAGAAGAGCGACAACCCCGGTATTGGACGGCTTGATCTGACCATCGGTGAACTTGAGAACGCGGGTTCGGAAAAGAGTGTCGAAGCAGAACCGGCAGTTCGTTTAGGATCTGCCACGCCGCTGGCAAAGCGGATCGCAAAGCAGTACGATCTCGATCTGAGCACTCTTGCCGGAACGGGACGGGGCGGGAGAATCACCCGCAGTGACGTTCTCACGGCGCTTGATCTCAAGGAGCCTCAGACCCCTGCGCTGAGTGTGGCGCCGCGAATGACTCCGGTCGTATCGGAGCCTCCTGTAGAAATTCAGCCTGAGCTTGTGATTCCGGCAGATGAGCCGGATGAAGAAGAAGTCAGCGCTGAAATCGCCGCGATGGAAGATATCGAACAGGAAATATCTGATGATATCCATCCGGAAACGGAAGAAGTCGAATCCGCCGCAACTGTGGAAACTGAGAGCGAAGAACCGGCGGCCGAACTGAAAGAAGCGGAAACCGCGGAGACAGCTGCGGCTGTCATTACTGACAGCACTCCTGAAACAGCAGAGGCTGTTGAAGAAGTGTTTACGTCGGCTGAAGAACCCGAAGCTTCCGAAGAAGAACCTGAAGAGACCGAGGCAGCCGAACAGACGGAAGAAGCCCGGATTTCTCCGATTATGCTTGACCAGACCCCCGAACCGGAGCTGCTCGAAGAACCTGAACCGCAGGTGATCGAACTGAGCGGACCGGGACCGGTAATCGAACTCGGGACAGAACCGGAGGCAGAAGAAGCGTCTGCCGATCAAAAGCCTGAAGAAGGAACTGACGAGTCTGCCGTTATTATGGCGGCGGTGGCTGCTTCTGTCGAAGAAGCGGATAAAGCTCAGCAGGAAAGCGGCAGACCCGAACTGACCGAGCTGCCGCGTACCGTCAGAAGCGCCGTCATTACAGCCGAAGTCGACCTCGGAAAGATCGCGGCCGCTGCGGCGCAGATGGCGGACAGAAAAGGCGCGCAGGTACCGGATCTGGCGGATTTTGCCGTACTGTCGGCAATCAAAAGCTGCAGGAGCGTATTCAACGCGTCTCCGCAGACGATTCTGCTCGATGTTTTCGGGGAGGCTCAGAAACGCTGCGTTCTGACTGATGCGGGGAATCTTGACAAGCTGTCCGAGGTTGCGGCTGAGAGAGCTTCGGGAAATGCTGAAGCGGAAGATGCTGCGATTTCGCTGGTTATTGCTGATTACTCGAAGACTCCGCTGCTGACCTGTTCGGGACTGATCGAAACGAACTGTCCCCTCGTACTGAATATAGGAGGAAAGCAGGAACGCTCGCGATTTTCTAAAGCGCAGATTCGGCAGAGCCAGATTGTCCGGCTTACGCTGGAACTGGATCCGGCGAGAATCCGTCCGAAGGACGGGATCGCCTTGATTGAACGTATCTGTATCTGCATGGATAATCCGGAATCAATTTTACTGGGAACGGAGGCAAGGTGATGGAAAACAGAAAAAGTTACGATGTGGCCGTTCTCGGCGGAGGACTCACCGGGTTTACCGCCGCAGTGCGCTGTGCGCAGCTCGGGAAGAAAACCGCGCTGATTGAAGAACATGCGCTGGGCGGAGCAGGGCGTCAGCTCGGGACGGTTCCGATCCATTTCCTGCTGCAGAATGCGAAGATTATCCGCGCATGCACGGAATCGAAGGATAAAGGGCTGCGTTTCGGTAAGGTGAGTCTGAACATCGAAGCGCTCCATAAGGCCTATGAAACGAAGCTCGAAAAGCTCGCTACGGTCCTGCGCGATTCGCTGAAGTCGGCTGGTGTAGAAATTTACATCGGAACCGGCTCGCCTCGTACGGACGGTTCGATTGCAATCACGAGAGAAGGCTATAAAACCCGCTTTATCGAAACGGATCAGCTTATTCTTGCGGGAGGCACTGTTCCCGATGTTCCCGGAAAATTCCGGGATGTTCCGGGTGTGCTCACAGACTGGACGGTCGGGCTTACGGATTATCTGCCGAGAACCTTCATCATCTGCGGGAGCGGGCCGAAGATGTGTGAAGCGGCGCAAATCTATTCGATTTTTGGATCCCAGGTCACGCTTCTGCTAACAGGAACGGAGCTGCTTCCGGGAATGGGCGATATGATCAACGAGTCGGTTCGGGAAACGCTCACGGCCGGCGGAATCAAAATCTTCACGAATCTGATGTTCGGCACGGTATACCGGGATTCGGCCTATAATTTCCATCTGGAAGCTCACGCCAGGGATTCTGAAGAAATTCAGAATTATTCGGCGGAGGACCTGTATGTGACAGGAGACTGCCGTGCGAATCTGCGCGGTCTCGACGCGCTGCCGCTCGTTACGAACGGCGGCTGGATCGAAACGGACAGTCACTTTAAGACATCTGTAAACAATGTGTACGCTCCGAGCGGAAGCGAGCTGATTCACGGCTCGCAGGCCGGTCAGGCGGCTGCCGCGCTTACGGCGGCGGAAGCGGCCTGCGGAGCGGAGGTCACCGAGTACAACAGCAGGCTCGTACCGAAGGTAGTCGAAACGATTCCGGAGGCTGCTTCTATCGGTCTGCTTCCGAGAGAAGCGGGCGCCGCGGGCTACGATATCAAGAGCGGTCTGTTCCCGATGTCCCTCAACGACTGGGCTGTCATGCTGGACGGCGACGAAGGCTTCGTGCAGGTTTCAGCGGACGCGCATTTCGGAGAGCTGCTGGGCGTTCAGGCTTACGGACGCAGCGCGGCAGAAATAATCACGATCGCGGAGTCTGTCATGACCCTTGAAGGGACGGTGGACGACCTGGCCAATATTGTCTATCCGTATCCGTCGGTTGCTGAAGCGCTGGGTGAAGCCGCGCTCGATGCGGTCGGCTCCGGTATGAGAAAAAAATCCTGAATACTGAACGGGTTCCGGCTTCGGAGCTCGTTTGTTTAATTGAAGAAAGAAAAAACGGAGGAAACATGGCAGAAAGAGAAACGATCGTCATCGTGGATTTCGGCGCGCAGTACAATCAGCTGATTGCCCGCCGCGTCCGCGAAAACAGGGTCTATTCGGAGGTCGTTCCTTACGATGTCTCCATCGACAGGATCCGGGAAATCGACCCGATCGGCATCATTTTTACAGGCGGCCCGAGCAGTACGCATCAGGAAGGCGCGCCGAAGGTGGATCCCGCGATCTACGATCTCGGTATTCCGATCCTCGGGATCTGCTACGGGGCTCAGCTCATGGCTGAGCAGCTCGGCGGAAACACCGACTCTGCCGAAATCCGCGAATACGGAAAGAAGGCGCTGGATCTTAAGAATGCCGGATCGAAGCTTCTCAAGAATGTCGGCGACGGTTCGGTGTGCTGGATGAGCCATACCGACTATATCGAACAGATTCCCGACGGCTTCGAAATCACTGCGATCACGGAAACCTGTCCGGTCGCGGCTTTCGAAAATGAAGATAAAAAGCTTTACGGCGTCCAGTATCATCCGGAGGTTGAACATACCGAAAACGGCAAGGAGCTGTTGACGAGCTTTATCTACGATATCTGCGGAGCCGAAGGCACCTGGACGATGGCCAACTACATCGACGAACAGGTTGCGAAGATCCGCGAAAAGGTCGGAGACAGGAAGGTTCTCGCGGCGCTGTCCGGCGGCGTCGACTCGTCGGTCGCGTCCGCGCTGATGCACCGCGCAGTCGGAGATCAGCTTACGTGTATCTTTGTCGATCACGGTCTGCTGCGCAAGGATGAAGGCGATCAGGTCGAAGAGATCTTCAAGGATAAGTTCGGAATGAACTTTATCCGCGCCAACGTCCAGGACCGCTTCCTCGGAAAGCTTGCGGGCGTTACGGAACCGGAACGCAAACGCAAGATTATCGGTGAAGAATTTATCCGCGTCTTCGAAGAAGAATCCAACAAGCTCGGCGATTTCGACTACCTGCTGCAGGGAACGATCTACCCGGATGTTATCGAATCCGGTACGAAGAACGCCGCGACGATCAAGAGCCACCACAATGTGGGCGGACTTCCGGAAGACGTCGACTTCGAGCTGATCGAACCGCTGCGTACGCTGTTCAAGGACGAAGTCAGAATGCTCGGCGAAGAGCTCGGCCTCGACCACGATCATGTATGGCGTCAGCCGTTCCCGGGACCGGGACTTGCGATCCGCGTAATCGGTGAAGTTACCGAAGACAAGCTCAAGATCCTCAGGGAAGCGGACTGGGTCTTCAGAGATGAAATCGCGAAGGCCGGACTCGACGAAGAAATCTGGCAGTACTTCGCGGTGCTGCCCGGCAACCGTTCAGTAGGCGTCATGGGCGACGAACGCACCTACGACTACACGATAGGCCTGCGCGCGGTCACCTCCGTAGACGGAATGACCAGCGACTGGGCGAGGATTCCGTTCGATGTCCTCGAGAAGATCTCGACAAGAATCGTCAACGAAGTCCCCCATGTGAACAGAATCGTGTACGATATCACCAGCAAGCCGCCGTCGACAATCGAGTGGGAGTAAATAACGAAGCCCCGAAAGCCTTGATATCTCAGGACTTTCGGGGCATTTTTTCGCCATTTGATAGCAAATTGATAGCAGAAGCCCATTCCCGATTTACTCACTTTACTTCCCTATTGCAGGTGTTAAGCAGGTAATCGACCTTATTATAAGAAC
>CALMRA010000206.1 GCA_937872065.1 uncultured Eubacteriaceae bacterium
CGGCCGGGATCGCGGTCGACCGGCGTCGCACCCACACTCCGTCGGCGCTCCTCTTCCGCCGTGAGACTCAGCGCACACCCCCGTCCCATGGTCGGAAGAGGTGCTGCTCGAAACCGAGCGCCTGCAGGTCGTAAGTGAAGCCCTGATCCTTCGCGATAGCGTCGAGCAGTTCGACGTCGATACCGACGCGGTTGCCGTCCTTATCTTCGAATTCGAACGGTGCGAACGTCGTATCCGTAGCGATCGTGTAATGATTGTCGTCGCTGGACGAACCGCAGCCTGTCAGAGGCAGCAGCAGTGCAAATGCGAGAAAAACGCATACGTACCTGAGATACTTCTTCATAATTCCCTCCCTTGGACTTTGAAGTTTAATCTTAGTGTAAATTTTACCATACTTTTAGTCTGTGGAAAACTGTGAGGGTAAGCGGAGAAGACGGATTCCGACAGGTGTAATCCGTTACGTTCGGCTTTTTTATGAATTTTTACAAGTACGCAGTCCGAAGACCAGAGTTACTGCTGAGCGGCCAGATATGCCTTGACTGCGTCGAGATCTTTTTCATCAATAATGATCTCGTATCCGCCGGTCTGAACGACTACTTCGTTAGGCTTCAGCGCTCCGCTGCTGCGGCGTTTTTCGAGCTTCTTCGCGGAGCTGTCCACACTGCGGATCACATCTGTTTCGCTTATCTTGTTTATAGGCGCCGTCAGATCTTCAAACAGCGAAGACTGCATACCGGCTTCCCGCTGTTCGAGTCTGCGTTCGCGTTCCTTGAGCTGCGCTTCGATCTTGTTGAGCTTTTCGATACGCTTGTTAACGCGTTCCGACGTCTTGATCACTTCGTTCATCACGTCGTCCATGACGAACTGCTTGTCTATGATCGTACGCAGCTTGCTGCGGATCAGACGGCCGCTTTCAACAATATCCTCTTCATTTGTGAGAGCCGGCATATTGTCGACTTCCTGAGAGAAGCTTGTGACATTTTCTTCGAGAATTTTCGAGCGCTGTGCGGTTTCTGTAACCCTGCTGAGAAGCGAGTCCAGCTCTCTGCAGAGCTGATCTTCCGTCTGAGTATAGGCTTTCTGCGCTTCTGCAGCCGCTTTTTCTTCAACGGCATCCGGCGCCTGAACTGAAGCTGTCCGGCCTGCTGTTTCGGAGGCCCGGATCATTTCGTCGTCAATGAGCGGAATCGGCGCTGTAATCTGCGAGAACAGGTCTTCCGCGTCGTCTGGAACTGCTTCAGGTTCTGTTTCTGCCTGCAGGACCTCTTCCGGGGCTGTTTTTTCTGAAGCTGTACCGGTCAGATCATAATCGTCGATAACCGGTATCGGCGCTGTAATTTCGTCAAACGACAGGCTTTCCCCCGCATATTCGGGTTCCTGCGTCTGCGCAGGCTCCTCCGAAAAAACCGCTTCCACAGCCTGCGCGTCTGCGGACGGAATTTCATCCGTATCATCTATGAACAGCGATTCGAACGCATCCGCGTCAAACTCTGCAGTTTCTGCTTTCGGAGCAGTCTCGACTGCCGCTTTTACCGGTTCAGCTTCTGTCTTTTCAGACTGATCCGGCACAGCTTCTGCCTGAGATCTGTCTGATATTCCTTCGAGAACATTTTCATCGGGATTATCCGAGCTGATCCATTCCCGCCGCTGTTCTGCCTTTTCTATGTCCTTGCCTGCGATCTTCTTCCAGATAAAAAATGCGATCGTTATGACGACAATATCGGCGGCGGTCGTGTACAGAAGCAGGTAATTCGAAAGGCCGAAGGACATAAAGCGGTTGATCAGTATGATCACACCGTCTGCCAGGGCGGTAAATATGATGCTTACCCATAGTCTTCTGCCGATTCCCGTAATATCCGCGATTCCCGTAAGCAGGATCTTGATGCCCGCGAAAAAGAGACAGATAATCCAGACATTTCTGCTCAGCGTCTCGACAGTCATTCCGTATACAAACAGAACTCCGAATGTCGAGATTAGAAGGCCGATATCGTCGATGAGCATCAACAGGCCCATTCTGTCGTTCGTTTCATCCATAAAAAATTATTTATCCTCCTTAAGCTTCGCCTCTGCTTCTTTGAGGTTGATTTCACCTGTAGTAAGCGTGGGCAGAACAGAATTGAGTCCGTTCGAGAGCTTGTCTATGCCCTTATACAGAGACTCAAGTTCAAGTATTTTCAGATACTCGCGATTGAGCGTTTCCTCTTTTTTATTTAATGCAGCTTCACGCTGAGTAAGCTGCGCGTAGCTCTTTTCGAGCTGTGTCAGTATTGCCGCGATGCTTTTTTCCCGTTCCTCGAGACTTGCAATCTTTTCCTGCATCGCCCTGCTGAGCTCTGCCGGCTCTTCTGCCGGAGTCTGCTCTTCGACAGCAGCCTTATCGGAAACAGCTTCACACTGTCCTTCAGACTGTGCCTCGGCTTTCCCGGTAGAAGAAGTGCTGAAGAGAGGGGTAAAACCGTCAGATTCTTCCGCAGCGCGTTCTTTTTCAAGACGTGAGATGGTCCGGTCTTTCTCCGTCGTCTCAGCCTTCAGAACTTCTATTTCCTTATCCAGCGAAGCTTCACGATTCTCAAGATCTCTGGTCCTGCGATCCGCTTTACCGCTGTTTTTTTTCCCGAATTCCATATCTAACCTCTGACTGATATATTCAATCTATAAAAAAACAGAATCTTCCTATTCTCGTGCATTATATCAAAAATCACGGGTTATGATATGATATTTCTGAAGTTTTTTAAAGACTCTTGTCCAAATTGTATCATCTTTTGATTTAGACTCGGCTTCACTGTGTTATAATCATACTGCTTTGACGGCAGCTTTACTTAACTGAAGTAAAGCGGTTTTAAAGGAATATTAAATGTACGACAATGATAAAGACAAACCAAAAACCATAATCGGGCGCAAGCGCCCGCCTGCCTCCCGGCAGGGAACGACCGCCGGTTCTCAACGCTCTTCGGGAAACACTCAGCGGACGACTTCCGGTTCGTCGCAGAGACAGCAGAGCTCCGCAAGACAGC
>CALMRA010000207.1 GCA_937872065.1 uncultured Eubacteriaceae bacterium
TTAGAAAGAAAGCCTGCACTCAGGCAGGCTTCGAGGGGGCTGTTTTGATTTAGAGACTTTCGTCGATCTTCATGAACCAGCAGCAGGCGAACGCGACTGCGAATGCGACGACGCATGTCAGCAGGTATCCGAAAGCAGTCTGGGTGGTGATCAGGAATCCGAACAGGCCGGTGACGCCGTAGGCAGTTGCATAAACGCCCATGATCGAAGAGACCATCGCGCCGCAGGCACCGCCGATGCAGCCGGCGAGGAACGGTTTCCAGAAACGGAGGTTGACACCGAAGATGGCAGGTTCTGTAATTCCGAGGAATGCGGACAGGGAAGCCGGAAGAGCCATTTCCTTGATTTTCATGTTCTTTGTCTTCAGTGCGACTGCCAGTGCAGCGGCGCCCTGAGCGACGTTGGCGGCAGATGCGATAGGCATCCATGTATTCATGCCGTCTGCGGCGATCATGCCGGCTTCAATAACGTTGTACATATGATGAATACCCATGACAACCGTCGGTGCGTACAGAGCGCCCATTACGAATGCGCCGATGCCGTACGGAACGGCTACGAGCCACTGGAAGCCGTTGAGAAGAGCGGTTTCAAGAGTCGAGAAGATGGGTCCGATAATCGTCATAGCCAGGTAGCCGGTGACGAGAACGGTGACGAGCGGTGTTACGAACAGGTCGATGATATCCGGAACATGCTTGTGGAGCCATTTTTCCAGTTCGGACATGATCCATACGGAGATGACGACCGGAATAACGTGTCCCTGATAGCCGACGAGATTAACATTATACAGGCCGAACCAGACGGATACCTGCGGGATTTCCGATGCATCCATGCCTGCGACGCTCCATGCGTTGATCAGGTTCGGATGGATCATGATCATCCCGATTACAGCGCCGAGGTAGATGTTTCCGCCGAATACCTTCGCGGTGCTGACCGCGATGAGGATCGGGAGGAAGGTGAAGGCTGCGCTCGAGAACATATTAATGAGCGTATAGAAGCCGTTGTCCGCCATGTCAGGCCAGACAAGAACGAGACCGTTCAGGAGACCCATCAGGAGCCCTGAAGCTACGATCGCGGGGATAATCGGAACGAATACGTCGCCGACTGTCTTGATGATGCGCTTCCAGACAGGCATCTTTGATTCGGCGGCCTTTTTAACTTCGTCCTTGCTGCCGCCGACACCTGAGCCGATCATTTTTTCGAATTCGTCGTATACTTTGTTGACCGTACCGGTTCCGAGTATAATCTGCATCTGGCCCTGAGCCTGAAACACGCCCTTTACGCCGGGTACGTCTTCAATTTTTTCCTTGCTTGCATCCGCGTCGTTCGCAACGACGAGTCTGAGGCGAGTCGCGCAGTGCGCGGCTGAAACGATGTTCTGTGCACCGCCGGCAGCGGCCAGAATGTCTTCAGCAGTTTTTTTGTAATCCATGAGTTCCTCCTGAATATTAGAATATGATAACGGTATGGAAATGATTGTGGAAGTGATATGGAATCAATTCCTTAACTTGTTTTCAGTATAAAGCCGATGGATACTTATGTCAAGGTTAAAACAGGGTGAAAATGAAACAAAATGTGAAAAATATTATTGAAAATATGGAAATATGCCATAAATATATTCGTTTTCATATGGAACGAAGTTCTACATCACTATTCTGCGACATAAACAGCGGATTGTGTCATGTAAAATTGAAGCGAAAAGTTGAGCATAAAAAAACCGCTCTCCGATGAGAACGGTTTTGTGGAATGTTTCATGAAACGGCATCAGGCATAAACGTGCTGCTTTCCCGGACGCACAGCTCGCTGCTCAGCTTGAGCTGCCGCGTGGACTTAGCCGTGCCGTCGAGGAAGCCGAGAATCATATCCGCAGACTCGCGGCCGATCTCGTCATAATACAGATGGACAGTCGTCAGCGAGGGAAACAGCGCTTTCGAGACGACCGAATCGCCGACAGCGGCGGTCTTCACATCGTCCGGTACCTTCAGGCCCGAATAGCGCATGCAGTTTATCGCGCCGATCGCGATATTGTCGGTGGCGCAGAACAGACCGTCGAATTTTTCGCCGGAGTCGATAAGCTCCTGTATGCCGTTGTAGCCCGAATAGATCGTAAAATCGACGATCTTCTCCAGGTTTTTGTCAGCCTCGAGGCCCGCGTCGGCAAGGGCGCGCAGATAACCCATATGACGTCCGTGACCGGCGGAGAGGTCCTCCTCCATGACGCCGAGGTAGGCGATATGCCCGGCTCCCTGCTGCGCCAGATGGGTTACGGCGTTGTAGGCTGCTTCCTCGTCGTCGTTGTAGACGCAGGGAAAACCGGGGACGTTCTGAGAAGCGATTACCACCGGTTTATTGTAGCGTTTCAGGATCTGACGATGCTTCGCCGTGAAGTCGGTGGCTGAAAGGATCACCCCGTCCACGAAATTGTTTTCGAAAAGCTCCAGGTATTCGATTTCTTTTTTGACATTATTGTCGGTGTTGGCCAGAAAGATCTGATAGTCCGTATCCCTGAGCCTGTCCGTGATCCCGTCGACGATATGGCTGATCGATTCCGAGCTGATCTTTGGAACAATCACACCGATTACATTCATCTTGCGGTTTCTGAGATTCTGAGCGGAGGTCAGCGGCGCGTAGCCCGTTTCGTCAATGACTTTGCGGATCACCCGTTTTTTTTCTTCGCTGACATATCCGTTGTTCAGATATCTGGACACGGTGGAAGGAGAGACTCCGGCCATTTTTGCGATGTCGGAGATGTTCATTTTTTTTCCTGTTCCCGTAAATTCCCGTTATCATTATTATCATAATACGAAACGGTTCGAAACGGCAGAAAAACTGCAAAAAGTACGGAATTAATTCCGCACGTCATTCACAGAGAACCACCTTCTGTATTTCGTTTATGCTGAGAACATGAACCTTATCCGGCGTTAATTCTCCGGCGGCAGCAGTCTGATTTTCGGATTTTGTATTGTAATTCGGTCATGTTGGTTTATTCGCAGGAAAAAGCGTAATCTATAGTGTAGGAAACTGAATCAATGATCCGGAGGTAAAGATGGGAAAAATTTATAAAAGCGCAGGCGAGCTGGTCGGAAAGACTCCGCTGCTCGAGCTGTCAAATTATGAGAAGGCACACGACCTGCCGGCGAAAATACTCGCAAAAATGGAAGGCTTCAATCCGGCCGGGAGCGTCAAGGACCGCGTTGCGCTCCAGATGATCGAGGATGCCGAGAAGGAGGGACTCCTGAAACCGGGCGCCACACTGATCGAACCGACCAGCGGCAATACGGGGATCGGCATTGCCAGCGTCGCCGCAGCTAAAGGTTATAAGGCGCTGATCGTCATGCCGGACACCATGAGTGTCGAACGCCGCAATATGCTCAAAGCCTACGGCGCGAAGCTCGTCCTGACACCCGGAAAAGAAGGGATGAAGGGAGCGATCGCGAAGGCTGAAGAGCTTCAGAAGGAGATCCCCGGCTCTTTTATACCGGGACAGTTTTCGAACCCGTCAAATCCGAAGGCGCATCTGCTGACGACAGGACCGGAAATCTGGGAGGATACGGACGGAGACGTGGATATTTTTGTCGCAGGTGTCGGAACGGGCGGCACGGTAAGCGGGATCGGAAAATATCTGAAGTCGAAGAATCCGGATATTCAGATAGTCGCTGTCGAACCCTCAGGCTCTCAGGTGCTGGCGGGAGAAAAGGCGGGACCCCATAAGATCCAGGGGATCGGCGCGGGCTTTATTCCGGATACCCTCGATACCTCCGTATACGACGAAATTATTCCCGTAACGGATGAAGAAGCATTTGTGAACGGACGCGAGATTGCCCGCAGCGAGGGGATACTTGTCGGTATTTCTTCCGGAGCCGCAGCGGCAGCGGCCAGGAAGCTGGCGATGCGTCCTGAAAATAAAGGGAAAAATATTGTCGTTCTGTTCCCGGACAACGGCGACCGCTACCTGTCGACGCCGATGTATACGGAAGAATAATATAAAGCAGGCACTACAGCTGAATCGTGATGTGGTTTAGAAGTGGTGCGAGAGCAGAGCGGTTTCATATCGTAGAGAATTTATGTAACGTGAAATCAGTAAAGACAGCGAAAACCGGCAGCGGAGGGAGCTGCCGGTTTTCGGCTGGATTTCGGAGGGTAAAATTTTAGACTGGCCTGCAGCTTACTGGAGAGCGGCGTAGCCGGTTTCGCCTGTGCGGATACGTGTTGCCGTACGCATATCGTAGGAGAAGATCTTGCCGTCACCGTATTCGCCGGTATAGGCCGTTCTCTGGATCGCATCGATAACCTTGTCCGCCCAGGTTTCATCTGAAACGACTATTTCAAACTTGACTTCGTTCACTAGCTGAAGATCCAGATTATCGGCTTCCGCCTGAGCGAAGCCCTTCTGCATCCCGCATCCGTAGACATTGGATACGGTCATTCCGTGAACGTCTATCGCGTTAAGCGCGTCTTTTACCGGTTCAAGCTGTTCGCTTTTCACGACTGCTTCTACTTTAATCACTTGATTACCTCACTATTTCATAATAATAAAAAAAGACGCCCTGACAGATGTCAGAACGTCTTTGTTCATAACTGGATTATAAATCAATGTATACAGTATTACAAGAGCAGAAAACAATTTTTCAAACTTTCTTTTATGTAAACTTTTCACATGTTATTCAGGTTTTCGCCTGCCCGCCGGACCTTTTTCTTCTTCGCTTTTAATGAACATCAGCAGAAAGGCCGCAGCCAGAAAGCTGCAGGAGACGAGAACCGAACGCTCGTGAAGGACGGGCGTAAGCCGCGCGGCCAGGACTGCTCCGATAAAAAAGCATGTCGTGACGGCCAGGATATCGAGGCTTTTATGAAGCTTTTCAGGATCTCCGCTTTTTCTCCACATATAAAAGAATTCGGTGGCACTGCGCAGATTTCCCGTACAGAAGGTCGTCGCCAGCGCGGTGCCCCGGAATTTTTTGAAGCCTCCGTACTGCAGGGCGCATACAAAGGCGACCATGAAGGTGACGGCCGCGTTCCAGGGACCTGACGGAATAAATGCGGCAGCGATCAGAATAAGCATTTCGCACAGGACCAGCAGCTGGCGCCAGTGGAAGCGGATATGCTTTTTTAGCCGCGATTTCGTTCTGAGAACCAGCAGGACCCCCACTGCGAATGTCACGACAGGAATCATATGGTTAATAAATCCCTTCCAGTCTCCCTGGGCCGCAGACAGAGCGGCGAGAACGATATTGCCTGTCTGAGCATTCGCAAAGACCTGATCTCTCGTCGTATACGTATAGATCTCGAGATAGCCTCCGTTAAGCGCAAGCAGCAGCGCAAGAGGAAGGGACTGAGAGACTTGATGTTTCGGCCTCAGGCTGATTTTATCCGGCAGTGCACGTTTCATGCCGCCTCCGTCAGATCAGCACTTCGCGGCGCTGCGGAATGACGGCGGGCTCGAACAGTCTGCCGCGGGCCGGACCTTCGCAGATCAGACAGCCGTTCTGGTAGACCATCAGACGATTGGGCGGAAGCGGCTTCCAGTCAAGCTTTCTGTTCGGGATTCTGTAGGACGCGAAGTAGACGGTTCCGTCGTCTTCAGCTGTATAAAGGCGGCCGCGGACATTGCAGTGAGCGTAAAAATATTCGCCGTCCGTCATCAGCAGGTTTATTTTATTCATATCGGACAGATCCGCCGCAGCCTTTTCGTAAACTGCGATGCGTTCGCTGCCTGTAAGCGGAGATTTCCGTCCGGCCTTTGCCGCCCGCAGTCTGTCGCCGATAAACAGCAGGATACGTTCCGAGTCGGTGGATCCCAGCTGATACGGAATGAACGGATCGGCCGGGTTTCCTGCCGGAAGACTCCCGCAGTGTGCCAGAGTCATCAGCCTTCCGTCCGGGTCTTCCAGCTGAAACGGATGAACGTTTCCCGGACGCACGGAGCCTTCTGTCGCGTAGCGGATGTGGGCGAT
>CALMRA010000208.1 GCA_937872065.1 uncultured Eubacteriaceae bacterium
TACGTTGATATCCTGCTTGCATGCGAGGACGTGATCCAGTCCGCCGAAGCCGATGTCGTACGCCCAGCCGTCGCCGCCGAATGACCATACGGACTTCTTGATGAGCTGATCTTCGTTGTCTTTAACGAATCCGAGCTTATCCTTGAGATCCTGATCTTTAACTTCGTAGCCTTCGAGCGCGTCTACGAGAGCCGCAGAAGCCTTCTTCGAGCCTTCAGCGTCGTCTTTGTTCTTGATCCAGTCATTGCAGGCCTTCTTGACGTCAGCCGGAGCGTCTTCAGCGATCTGTTCGAGGTAGCTTGCGATGGTCGCACGATTCTTCGTGACACCCTGGAGCATACCGAATCCGTATTCAGCGGAATCTTCGAACAGCGAGTTAGCCCATGACGGACCCTTGCCGTCCTTGTTCGTGCAGTACGGCATTGACGGGCAGGAAGCTCCCCAGATTGACGTACAGCCCGTAGCATTCGCGATCATCATGCGGTCACCGTAAAGCTGTGTGATCGTCTTGATGTACGGTGTTTCACCGCAGCCTGCGCATGCGCCGGAGAATTCAAGCAGCGGCTGGCAGAACTGGCTGCCCTTGACCGTGTACTTGTTCAGGATGTCGTCCTTCGGTTCGACAGTCATAGCGAAATCCCAGTTCGGAATCTGCGCTTCCTGAGTATGGATCGGCTTCATTTCCAGAGCCTTGGTCTTCGCCGGGCATTCCGCCTGGCAGTTGCCGCAGCCTGTGCAGTCGAGTACGGAAACCTGGATGCGGTATTCATAATCCGCAAGCTGTTTGCCTACCGGCTTGATGGTGTCGAAGTTTTCCGGAGCAGCAGCTTTTTCGTCCTTGGATACGAGAACCGGACGGATAGCCGCATGCGGACATACGAACGAGCAGCGGTTGCACTGGATACAGTTTTCGCTGATCCATGTCGGAACGTTGACTGCTACGCCGCGTTTTTCGTACTTGGACGTACCTGACGGGAAAGTACCGTCTTCGATGCCTGTGAAAGCGGATACCGGAACTGTGTTTCCGTTGAACGCGTTGACAGGATCAAGGATATCCTTGACGAATTTCGAAACGTCCTTCGCTTCGACCGGAGCTTCTTCAGCTGTCTTCCAGCTTTCAGGAACGTCGATCTGAACGAGGTTCGCAGGATCGATGCCGGCGTCGACAGCAGCATAGTTCATGTTGACGATCTTGTCACCCTTCAGACCGTAGGTCTTCTTGATGCTTTCCTTCGAGAACTTGACAGCGTCGTCGATCGGGATGATGTCCGCGAGTTTAAAGAACGCAGCCTGCATGATCATGTTGGTGCGGCGTCCGAGTCCGATTTCTTCGGCAATCTTCGTCGCGTTGATCGTGTAGAACTTGATGTCGTTATTGGCGATTTCTCTCTTGAACTTCGCCGGCAGAGCCTTTTCGAGTTCTTCAGGTGTCCAGACGGTGTTCATCAGGAACGTGCCGCCCTTGCGGAGACCTTCGAGCATATCATACTTATAGACATACGCTTCCGTAGAGCAGGAAACGAAGTCGGAGGATACGATCAGGTACGGGCTGTTGATCGGCTTCGGTCCGAAACGGAGGTTGGAAACCGTGATACCGCCGGATTTCTTCGAGTCATAATCGAAGTAGCCCTGAGCGTACAGATCGGTGTGGTCGCCGATGATCTTGATGGCGTTCTTGTTCGCGCCGACCGTACCGTCGGAACCGAGACCCCAGAACTTGCAGGAGGTTGTGCCTTCCGGTTCTGTGACGATTTCGTCCGTGATAACGAGGTTTGTGTGCGTAACGTCATCTTCGATACCGATGGTGAAGTGATCGTGCGGATTTTCAACATACATGTTGTCGAAAACAGCCTTGATCTGACCAGGTGTCGTATTCTTGGAGGACAGGCCGTAAACGCCGCCGAAGATCTGCGGTCTTGCGCCTTCCTTCATATAGAACGCGGACTTGACGTCCAGCGCCAGCGGTTCGTCGTTTCCGCCCGGTTCCATCGTTCTGTCGAGAACGGTGATGCGTTTTACGGTATCCGGGATCACGTCGAGCAGGTACTGGTTGACGAAAGGTCTGAACAGGTGAACTTTTACGACACCGATCTTCTTGCCTTCATGTTCCGACATATAGTCGATAACCTGATCGATCGTATCGGTGACAGAACCCATCGCGATGATGATGTTTTCCGCATCCGGAGCGCCGTAGTAGTTGAAGGGATGATATTCTCTGCCGGTATTTTCAGAGATTTTTTCCATGTACTTGACGACAATTCCGGGAATCGCGTCATAGAACGGCTTGGCAGCAACTCTGGCCTGGAAGAATACGTCAGGATTCTGAGCGGTACCGCGGATAACCGGATGTTCCGGATTAAGCGCTCTGTCTCTGAAGTCCTGGATCGCTTTCCAGTTTGTCATGTCTTTCAGATCCTGATAGTCCATGACTTCGACCTTCTGAATTTCGTGAGAAGTTCTGAAGCCGTCGAAGAAATGTACGAACGGAACTCTGCCTTCGATCGCTGCGAGATGAGCAACGCCGGCCAGATCCATGACTTCCTGAACGGAGCCTGAAGCGAGCATCGCGAAGCCTGTGCCTCTGCAGGCCATAACGTCCTGGTGGTCGCCGAAGATGGACAGAGCGTGAGCAGCCAGCGTACGGGCGGTTACGTGGAAAACACCCGGAAGCAGTTCGCCTGCGATCTTGTACATGTTCGGAATCATCAGAAGAAGACCCTGTGAAGCCGTGAATGTCGTCGTCAGTGCGCCGGCCTGGAGAGAGCCGTGTACGGTCGCGGAAGCGCCGCCTTCTGACTGCATTTCAGCAACTCGAACAGTTTCGTCGAAAATGTTCTTCCGTCCCGCAACCGACCATGCGTCAACACATTCGGCCATCGGAGAGGAAGGCGTAATAGGATAGATACCGGCTACTTCGGTAAAGGCATATGCGACGTGCGCAGCAGCGGTGTTACCGTCCATAGTCTGCATTTTTTTGGACATCAATAATCCTCCTTACAGATTATTCAGTATGATTGTTCGAAACATAACAATTATACCATTAAAAACCAACTTGCCATCATCATTTTACTTATGGCAGTAATCATTTTACTTGCCGGAGGTAAATTACTATCATCCGGCATAATGGTGCGACCTATTTGCTATTGTAAACCTTTTTCAGCGTCCGCGATACCCTTTTCACAAATATTTATCCGAACTTACAGGAGCTTCTGTGATTTCTTTGACAGCGATGCTGTAATCGCCTTGATAATCGCCTCCATTACGGTGATTCGCGCGTAATACTTGTCGTCCCCGTCAATGATCGTCCAGGGTGCATCCTTCGTCGAGGTTTCCTTGAACATCCGGTCCGCTGCGACAACATAAGCGTCTCTTTTTTCCCTGTTCCGCCAGTCTTCATCCGTTATTTTCCAGTGCTTGAGCGGATCCGCCTCCCTTTCCTGAAATCTTCGGGCCTGCTCCTCCGGAGAGACGTTCATCCAGAACTTGACGAGAACCGTCCCGAACTGAACCAGCTGATTTTCGAACTCGTTGATCTGTCCGAAAGCTTCCGTGTAGTCTTCCTTTGAGAGGAGGCCTTCTATTGGTTCTACCAGTACCCGGCCATACCAGGTCCTGTCGAATATACTGAAATGTCCCCGCTTCGGAATGCCCCGCCAGTAGCGCCACAGCCAGTCGTGGGCCTTTTCTTCATCCGTCGGAGCCGAGCTGGGATAGACGCGGTAGCCACGGGGATCGAGGTTTTCGCAGACACGTTTGATCGCTCCGCCCTTTCCCGCCGCGTCGAAGCCCTCGAAGGCGATGACCACGGGAATCCGTTCCCGGAACACGAGAAACTCGAGATCCCGGAGCTGCTTCTGGCAGACCCTGAGCCTGTTCCGGTAGTCGGTCTTCGAGAGAATGTTCTTTTTGCTGAACTGGTCGAGGGGCGATTTTTTCGCGGCTTCCGCATCCGCCGTGACAAGCGGCACGAGCGGAGCGGCCGTGCGTTCCGCTTCCTCTTTTTTACGGATCACGGTTTCAAGAACCGTCGTCAGCTTCAGCAGCAGCGTGTCCGAAGCCGCGTTGACGTCGTTGGAATCGAGAATGGTCCACGGCGCCGCCTTCGTATCGGTCTTCGGAAAAATCTTGTTCCAGTGGGACGCGATCCGGTTGTAATTCCGGTTTTCCTTCCAGTCCTCCTCCGATACCCGCCAGCGCGTGATCGGATTGTCTTCGAGGGTTTCAAGGCGTCTCTGCTGTTCCTCTCTGCTGATCTGCAGGAAAAACTTCAGAATCACCGTTCCGCTGTCGATGAGAGACTGTTCGAATTCGTTTATTTCCTTGATGAGCTCTTCCGGGACCATTCCGTCCTTTCTGGCTCTCTTGTAGATTTCCTTATAATAGGTGTTGTTGAACAGCACCATTTCACCGTCCGCCGGCGAATCGCACCAGAAACGGTAGAGCATCGGACGATGACGCAGCTCGTGAGTGACTCTCGCCTCGTTGTAGACGATAAACCAGCGCGGGTCCAGCGGAATCATCAGCTGATTGATGATGGTCCCCTTGCCCGCGGCACCCCAGCCGTCGATGAGGATCATAACCGGGATCTTCTTATATCTGATCTGACGCTGCAGCATCGCGAGCTTTTCGACCAGCTGCTTCTTCTCGGCTTTTTCGAGCGTCAGGCATT
Source organism: uncultured Eubacteriaceae bacterium (assembly GCA_937872065.1). Classification (GTDB taxonomy): domain Bacteria; phylum Bacillota; class Clostridia; order Eubacteriales; family Eubacteriaceae; genus UBA7485. The sequence goes on from CALMRA010000208.1 coordinate 4,670, forward strand.
CCATAACCGAAAGGCTGATTTTTCCCATATATTCTCCTTTTTTCTGTTCTCTGCCGCGTATGGTTCCGCATTTATTTCATTATACACATACCGGACGGCATCTGTTTAGAAAACGTAATCATTTGACGTTTTGAAACTAAAAAAACCCGCACTTGCGTGCGGGCTGTATATTTCCAGATTATGATCAGGCGTTGACGTAGCCTTCATATTTTTCCTGAAGCTTCGGATCGGAGAGCGTATCCATGACGTACTGCGCATATTCCGCGCCGGTCGCGCCGGTGTCTCTGCCCGTCAGGACGAGTTTCTTTTCGTAATCGCCGCAGACGTCGAGAGCCATCTGAAGCTGCTTCGCTTTTTCAGGATATCCGATATGGTCGAGGAGCATTCCAGCCGCACGGATAATCGAGCACGGGTCCGCGTACTGGGCGCGGCCTTCGTCGACCATGCGGGGAGCCGAACCGTGGATCGCTTCGAACATCGAGTATTTCTTGCCGATGTTCGCGGAGCCTGCAGTTCCGACGCCGCCCTGGAATTCCGCCGCTTCATCCGTCAGGATATCGCCGTAGAGATTCGGGAGCACGAGGACCTTAAACTGCGTTCTGCGTTTTTCGTCGACGAGTTTGGCTGTCATGATATCGATATACCAGTCGTCCATTTCGACCTGGGGATATTCTTCGGCGATCTTCTTCGCCGTATCGAGGAACTTCCCGTCCGTCGTCTTGATAACATTGGCCTTGGTAACCACCGTAACCTTGTTCTTGCCGGATTTCGCCGCGTAGTCAAAGGCCGCGCGGATAATACGGTCCGAGCCTTCCTGAGTCGCAACGGTGAAGTCGATCGCGAGATCGTCGTTCACGTTCACGCCCTGAGAGCCTACGGCGTAGCCGCCTTCGGTGTTTTCACGGTAGAACGTCCAGTCGATTCCCTTTTCAGGAACAGATACGGGGCGGACATTTGCGAAGAGGTCCAGCTCCTTGCGCATCGCGACGTTGGCCGATTCGATGTTGGGCCATTTGTCTCCCTTGCGGGGCGTCGTTGTCGGTCCCTTCAGGATGACGTCGCAGGCCTTGAGCTCTTCGAGCACATCGTCCGGGATCGCTTTTCCGCAGGCCGCTCTGTTTTCGATGGTCAGCCCGTCAATCACGTTAAACTTGATGCGTCCGGTTTTGACGTCGTCCTGCAGCAGGAATTCGAGAACTCTCTGTGCTTCCGCCGTTATGAACGGGCCGATTCCGTCGCCTCCGACAACGCCGATGACGATTTCGTCCTTCGCCGGAAAGTCGACGAAGTCTCCTTCTTCCTTCAGACGGTCGATCCTCGCGAGCTGCTGCTCGATAATCTCACCGAAATGTTCCTTAGCTGCTTCGATATCTCTTGTATGATCAGTCATATTTCTCCTTAAGCGAAAGAATACCCTTCCTGGACACGGATCTGACCCGTGATCGTCTTGATCGGCGACTTGCAGAAAGTCTGC
>CALMRA010000209.1 GCA_937872065.1 uncultured Eubacteriaceae bacterium
GGATCAGCGCGATCCGGCATAGAATCGCAAGAATAAGCGGCACGCCTACGACCGACACGACGTCGAGGATCATTTCCCAGAAGCTGAAGGCGGCGCCGCCGTGAACGAACAGGCTCAGATATACCGGAAGCAGCAGCAGCTGGCACAGCAGATTCACCGGCAGCAGCGCGGAGGACAGCGTGACGTTTCCGCCCGAAAGCCCCGTGAACACGAGATACCAGTCGGTGCACGGCATCACCAGCAGCATGATCAGCGCGATCTGCAGAGCATGCTGGCCTCCGAGCACCGTATTCGCGAGAAACGCGGCGAACAGCGGCGTCCAGACGAAGTTCATCAGCAATGCAGAAAGCGAAAATTTGTAATTTTTGAACGCCGATCCGATCTCATCGTAATCCGTATCCAGAAAGATACAGAAAAGCAGAACCATCAGGATCGGGTCTTCCATACCGCCCAGACTCTCCGCTACCGCATCGTTCATGCCGATCAGCAGTCCTATGCCCGCCGCAGCCAGAACCATCAGCGGCTGAAAGCGCTCGAATTTATCAAGAAAATTTTTCATTTGTATCCTCCTGACGAACGCAGAAAAAAGACTGCCCTTTCGGACAGTCATGCATTCTTATTCTATTGTACCCCTGCTGTCCAGTCTTCACTCAGCAGAGCTTTCCGAGGCCGGAGATACGGGTGCGGCGGCAGCCGTTTTTTTCGTCCTGGGCCTGCGGTACAGCGTATCCGCGGACAGGATATCCTGACGGATCTGCGCGAACAGCGCATCGACGCTAGGGAACTTCATTTCGCCGCGGATATGGTTCAGGAATTCAAGTCTGACTTCTTTTCCGTATATATTTCTGTCGAAATCGTAGATAAACGTCTCGACCGCATAGGGGTGCTTCTCAAATGTCGGATTATAGCCGAGATTTGTCAGCCCGTCGTAGGACTTTCCGTCCACAGTGAAGCGTGTAAAATAGACGCCTGACTGGGGAAGCAGCTGCTTCGGATCAAGCCTGATGTTCGCAGTCGGCACCTTGTACTCGCGTCCCAGCTTCTTGCCAGACTGAACGGGCCCCGTGATGCTGTACGGGCGCCCCAGCAGCTCCGCGGCGTCCTCGACACGGCCGGTTCCGAGAAGCTCACGGATGACCGTGCTGCTTACCGGAAGCTCGTTCTCGCAGTGAGGCTTTTCGATAAAGACGTCGAAGTCGTATTCGCTTCCGAATTTCTTCAGCAGCTCTGAATCGCCTTCGCCTTTAAAGCCGAAGGTGTAGTTAAACCCGGCCACCAGCGCGCGGATATCGAAGTTCCTGAGCAGAACGTCGGTCAGAAAATGCTTCGGAGAAAGCTTCCTGAGCTTGTTCGTGAACGGAACCATAAACACGTAGTCGATTCCGAGATCGAGTATCCGTTCCGCCTTGACATCGTTGCTCGTCAGCAGAAACGGCGTATACCTCGGAAAGATCTCCGTCAGCGGATGGTTCTGAAACGTCAGTACGGCGCTGCCGCATCCAAGCCTGGTTCCCTCTTCGACGGCCTTGCCCAGCAGCTGCTGGTGTCCCAGATGGACTCCGTCGAAAAAGCCGAGAGCAAGAACCATCGGAACATCTCTGAAGGAAGACGGAAGATTGTTCTTTTTCGAATAAACTGTGTATTTTTCGTAATCTGTCTTAGTAATTTCCGGATTCATATCGGCTCCTGAAATACCCTGACCGGCTGTACTGCCGGTCTTCCGCCGCGGTCGCCGGCAATCCTTCCGATTCCGGCCAGTCCGTTCGTACCTGTGATGCGGATCCTGACGGGGGCGCCTTCTGCCGCTGCGTCGGGAAGTCCCGACAAATAGCAGCTGCGGACCAGATTTCCGTTCTTCAGGAACCGTATTCCTTCGTCCGAAACTGTCACCACGGGCATCCCTCCCAGCGCATCTTCCGCTGGAATCAGGACATCTTCGATCCGGATGCTGCCGTCTCTGAGGTCGTCGAGTATGACCGCCCGGTCTATCGGAAACGATCCGGCGGCCGTCCGCCTCAGATCGCCGAGACAGGCCGGAACTCCGAGACTGTGTCCGAGATCTCTGGCCAGAGAGCGGATGTAGGTCCCCTTCGAACAGCTTACCGAGAGCTCCGTGGAATTCGAAAGGCCGGAAGCATCCGCATCAATCGAATAGATCGTCACGGGACGGGCCTTGATTTCGACTTCCTCGCCGGCCCGGGCATATTCGTAAAGCTTACGGCCGTTTACCTTCAGCGCCGAATATAGAGGCGGCTTCTGCAGGATCTCCCCCGTGAAGTCCTTCAGCGCCGACATGAGATCCGCTTCGCTGATTTCAAAGGATTCGCGCGTATCCACCGGGGTACCCGTGATATCGCAGGAATCCGTCTCGGTCCCGAACAGGACCTGAGCAACGTATCGCTTGTCGTCATTTTCGAGATACGGGATCAGCTTGGTCGCTTCTCCGAGGGCTACAGGCAGGACGCCGGTCGCGTTTGGATCCAGCGTTCCGGTATGACCCGCTCTGCGCTGTCCTGTAATCCGCCGTACCTGGTTCACAACATCGTGAGAGGTCATGCCCTTCGGCTTGTCGACAATCAGGAAGCCGTTAAGACTCACAGATGTCCTCCCCGGCTTCAGCGACGAGACGTTCGAGACGGGGAATCAGCGCATCGCGCATTTCCTGTTCGGTGCCCTCGAAGGTGCAGCCTGCAGCCCTCTGATGGCCGCCTCCGCCGTATTCCAGGGAGACCTCCGATACGTCGATGTCATAGGGGGATTTCGAGCGCAGGGAAATACGCCAGACATCCGGCTCGGTTTCCTTGGCCAGAGCCGATACGATCACCGGAATCACGCTCATGCCGATATTGCTTACATCATCCGTAATATTCAGGGCGCCGCCCCATTTGCGGATCACATTGTAGGGCAGCTCGATGAAGGCGACCTGTCCGTCGTCGTGCAGCTCCAGCGAGTGAACGGCTTCGCCGTACATCTTCATCTGGGCGTAGCTCTTCTCCGAATGGAGACGCTTCGAGATCGGTGAAAATATTTTGTCATTTTCATGAAGAGCGGCCGCGATCCTGTGTGTCTGAGACGTGACGTTGGAAAACTGAAAGGAGCCAGTATCCGAGCTGAGCGCCGTAAACAGCGCGTCCTTCGTATCGTCGTCGATCTCGGCTCCGAGATCCTTCAGAAGCAGATACACGAGCTCGCCCGCGGCTCCGGTGATCTCGACGAAATTTTCGTCGCCGTAGCCCTCGTTGCTTTTATGATGATCCACGACGATCGTATTCGCACATTCAGGCATCTGTTCAGGCGCATAGGCGTAGTCTTTCGTCGAGCAGTCGACGTAGATCACCGCGTCGTACTTAGGCGCCAGCTGCGACGCGTCATGCTTGAACAGTTCGATCTCGTCTATAAAGCCCAGCTTGTCTTCGATCTCCGGATCCATGTAATAATCCACATGCTTCCCGAGACTCTTCAGTCCGCGCCCCAGCGCCGAGACCGATCCGACGGCATCGCCGTCCGGATGATTGTGGGCGAGAATCAGAAAATCCTGTCCCGCCCCGATTATCTGTCCGATTTTTTCTGGAATTTTCATCAGTTCAGTATAAAACCTTTCTGCCGAAAAAAAACGGGGGGCCTCAGGCCCCCCGGCTATTCTTCTTCCGGAAGTTCTTCCGAAACCTGTCCGCTTTCATGAAGATCCTTGAGAATACTGTCTATATGCATGCCGTATTCGACCGAATCGTCGATTTTGAACGTAAAGGCCGGAGTCGAATGTGTTTTGAGTATTTTTCCGACCGCGCTTCTGAAATAACCCGAAGCCTTCTGCAGAGCTGCCAGGACTTCCTTCTTTTCTTCGTCGCTGCCGAATATGCTAACGTAAACGACGGCTGTCTTCAGGTCCGGCGCCGTCTTGACCTTGGTCACGCTTATCGACGCTTCCTGGATTCTCGAGTCCTTGACCTTCTGACGGAGCAGCAGACTCAGCTCCCGCTGAATCTGACCGTCGATCCGTTCGATTCTATGTGTAGCCATGTTGTTCTCCTTTCGGACGATACGCAGGCCTTAAAGCTCTCTCTTGACCGTTTCCATGACGAAGGTTTCGATCGTATCCCCGACCTTGATGTCGTTGAAACGGTCGATTCCGATCCCGCATTCGTAGCCCTGGGCGACATCCTTGACGTCGTCCTTGAAACGGCGAAGCGAAGCGATCTGGCCTTCGAAGATAACGATCCCGTCGCGAATGATTCGGACTTCGTCGTTTCTCGTGATCTTGCCGTCGGTAACGTACGAGCCGGCGATGACCTTGCCGCCCGGAATCTTGAACGTATCCCGAACGTCTGCCGTACCTGTGACCTTTTCGACAAATTCAGGTTCGAGCATCCCTTCCATCGCGTGCTTGACGTCGTCGATCGCGTCGTAGATAACGCGGTACAGACGGATATCGACTTCTTCCTTTTCCGCGGCCGCAAGCGCGTTCTTGTCCGGACGGACATTGAACCCGATGATAACCGCGTTTGACGTTGAAGCCAGCATGACGTCCGTTTCGTTGATGGCGCCTACCGCTCCGTGGATAACGTTGACGCGGACTTCGTCCGTATTCAGACGTTCCAGCGACTGGGTCAGCGCTTCTACGGAACCGCCGACATCCGCTTTGACAATCAGGTTGACGTCGGAGATCTGACCTTCCTGGATCTTGCTGAACAGGTCGTTCAGGTTCATTTTGTTCTTGTGCTGGCGTTCGAAGCGTTCAGATTCAAGACGCTGATCCGCCAGTGAACGGGCTTCTTTTTCATTTTCCATGACGATAAAATCGTCGCCCGCTTCCGGCAGATCCGACAGACCTGAAATTTCAACCGGCATTGACGGACCGGCTTTCTTGATCCTGCGGCCCTTGTCGTCGATCATCGTACGGATCTTGCCGTATGTCGTTCCGGAAATAAGCGTATCTCCGACATGTAACGTACCCTGCTGGACGAGCAGCGACGCAGTCGGGCCCTTGCCCTTCTTGACTTCCGCTTCGATAACGGCGCCGCGGGCCGGACGGTTCGGGTCTGCGGTCAGTTCGGCCATTTCAGCGACAAGCAGAATGTTTTCAAGCAGCTCGCCGATGTTTTCGCCCTTCTTGGCGGAAACCGGAACTGCGATCGTATCGCCGCCCCATTCTTCGACGACGATTCCGTGTTCGGTAAGCTCCTGCTTGACACGTTCGGGATTTGCGCCTTCCTTGTCTATCTTGTTGATCGCGACGATAATCGGAACGTTCGCAGCCTTCGCATGGTTGATCGCTTCAATAGTCTGAGGCATGACACCGTCGTCTGCCGCGACGACGAGCACCGCGATATCCGTCATCTGAGCGCCGCGCGAACGCATCGCCGTAAAGGCGGCGTGACCCGGCGTATCGATAAACGTGATCTTTTCATTGTCGAAACGGTCACTGGAAAGTCTGACCGTATACGCGCCAATATGCTGTGTGATCCCGCCGGCTTCGCCCGACGTGACGTTTGTCTTACGGATCTTGTCCAGCAGCGACGTCTTCCCGTGGTCGACGTGACCCATAACGGTGACGACAGGCGGACGCTTGACTTCGTGTCCTGTTTCTTCGCTGTCGTATTCTTCATAGATTTTTTCCATGACGTCTTCCGAGGTTACCGGCTGTACTTCATAGCCGAGTTCGGAAGCGACGAGCTGAGCGGTTTCTGCATCAATCTGCTGATTGATAGTGGCCATCGTGCCTGCCATCATCAGCATTTTGATTATTTCCGTAGCCCCGATGTCGAGTATTTCCGCAAGTTCTCCTACCGTCAGCAGTTCCGGAATTTCAAAGACCTGATTCTTTCTCTGATCCGCCTTCTTTTCTTCACGCTGCTTTTTGTAGTCGACACGTTTGCTCTTGGTTTTTTTACTGTTGTCGCGCAGTTTTGCACTCATTTCAGGACGTCCGTTCTGTCGGTTTTTGTTCTTCTGATGCTTCGCGTTGCCCGGCTTAGCACCGTCCTGTCCGAAGCTGCGGTCCCCGTTCTGTTTCTGAGGATGCTGTCTGCGGTTCTGCGCATGCTCTGCGGCGCGCGCTTCACCTGTAGGACGATTCGGACGCGCTGTATGCTGTCCGCCGCCCTGGCGGTTTCCGGTACTCTGACGCTGTCCGTTCTGTCCGGAAGCGCTGCGGTTCTGTCCGCCCTGTCCGGAGCTGCTGCGGTTCTGGCCGTTCTGCCCGGAAGTGCTGCGGTTCTGGCCGTTCTGCCCGGAAGTGCTGCGGTTCTGGCCGTTCTGACGGTTCTGGTTCTGAGCCGGCCTGTTTCCGCCCTGACGGCTGTCTCCCTGGGCGCCGTTCTGACGGTTTCCGGAATTCTGACGGCTGTCCTGACGCTGTCCGCCGTTCTGACGGTCAGTGTTCCTGGGTGCGCCGGACTGGCGTCCGCCGTTCTGCGACGAACCGTTCTGACGGCTTTCGGACGGTCTGGGATCCGTATGTGCAGGAGCTGCATTCTGCTTAGGCGCTTCTGCAGGCTTCTGTTCTGCCGGGGCTTCCGCCCTGCGGCTCTTGTTCTTATCCCAGTCTTCTTTTTTGAATGTTCCCTTGAACCGGCTTATCTGGTCGTCAGTGAGCGCGCTCATATGATTTTTTACCGGGACATCGTATTGGTTGAGCAGCGTGACAAAATCCTTACTCGGAATGTCGTATTCTTTCGCCAGCTGGTATACTCTAGTTTTCGGCATCGGTACTCCTTTGCTTAATCGATCAGTTCATAGTTATTTCTCCGCTGCAGCCCTTCTGATCGGGCCTATGCTTATTCATCCCGGCCTTCTCCGTCTTTGACTCCGGTCAGGCCGACCTGTTTTCTAACCTCTTCCACTGTTTCCTGCGGGATCTGCTGCTTAAAGGTCCGTTCAAGATACGAGCGGCTCAGAAAGCTGTCGATGCATTTCGGATTCCTGCAGACATAAGCGCCTCTTCCGGGCGCCTTCCCTGTCGGATCACAGAAGATTTCACCCTCCGCGTTTCGAACGATACGCGTCAGGTCTTTTTTTATGAACTTGTTTCTGCAGACGATGCACGATCGCATCGGCTGTTTCTTTTCTTTTTTCATAACGGCTGTTCTGCGGCGGACTGCGCCGCATATTCAGTTCTCATCAGATATCGTCTGACGATTCGAACAGTGCGTCGAGATCGGCGGATTCTTCGAACAGGCCGTCCGGATCTTCCACCGGCGCGTCGCTTTCGTAAAACTCGTCCTCGATCTGCACATCGGGGATATCCTCGATTTCCACCTGCTTCTTCCCCTTGTCTCCGCGGAATTCGGCGTCGAAATCGGGATTGTCCGAAACAAGCTTGTCGTAATCCGTCTTGCTCTTGATGTCGATCTTCCAGCCCGTCAGCTTTGCGGCCAGGCGGACGTTCTGTCCTTCCTTGCCTATCGCAAGAGACAGCTGATAATCGTCGACAACGGCAAGCGCGGTGCGCTCTTCCTTGTTCGGGACGATCTTCAGGACCTTCGCGGGACTCAGAGCGTTGGTCAGGTAGGTTTCGATATCGTCCGAATAACGGATGATGTCGATCTTCTCCTCGTTGATTTCCGAGATGATTCCCTGAACTCTGACTCCGCGCTGCCCGACACATGCGCCGACCGGATCCACCGCAGCGTCGTTTGTCGACACGGCGAGCTTGGTTCTCGATCCCGGTTCACGGGAGATCGCGACAATCTCGACGATCCCGTCGTAAATTTCCGGAACCTCCTGTTCGAACAGGCGCTTAACCAGATTCGGATGGGTCCGTGACACGTTGATCTGCGGTCCCTTCGAGGTCTTTTTAATGCTCAGAAGATACACCTTGATCCTCTGTCCGGGCGTGTAAACCTCTCCCGGAACCTTTTCCGACGGTAGGAGCAGCGCTTCGGTGCTGCCTACGTTGACGTAGACAAGACCGTGGTCTGCTCTGGAGACGATACCGTTGAGCAGCTCGTCCTGCCGTTCCGAAAACTCGTCATAAATCAGGTTGCGTTCCGCTTCCTTGATCTTCTGAACGATCATCTGCTTCGCATTCTGCGCGGCGATACGGCCGAAATTGCGCGGCGTGATGGTCTTTCTGTAGATATCTCCCGCTTCAAAATGGGGGTCGATCTTCCGGGCATCTTCGACCGAGATCTCAAGCATCGGATTCTCAACCTCATCTACAATCTTTTTCGCGGCGTATACGTTGATTTCTCCCGTATCCGGGTCTAGTATGACCTCCGTATCCTGGTCCTGGCCGTCCGCGTAATTCTTCTGGTAAGCGGACTTGATCGAGCTTTCGATCGCTTCGATCAGTTCCTGCTTGTCAATATTTTTTTCTTCCTGGAGCGCGTTAAGCGCCTCTATAAAATCTGCGTTCATGGATCCTCCTCGGCTAGAACTCTATCACCGGAGCCGCTTTGGAAATCTCCTTTCTCGTAAAACGAATATCTCCGTCATCTGTTTCAAGTAGAATCTCGTCCGGTCCGGCTTCTTTTAGAATACCCGTAAACTCTTTCGAGCCGTCCTTTTTGACAAAAAGACTGACGGTGATCTTCTTTCCGACTGCCTTTTCATAATCCCGGTCCCGTTTAAGCGGCCGGTCGATCCCCGGAGATGAAACTTCGAGAAAATAACTCTGTTCGATCGGATCTTTCTCATCAAGAAACGGATCAAGCACACGGCTCACTTTTTCACAGTCGTCAAGCGTGACGCCTCCGGGACAGTCGATAAACGCGGTCAGGATCCAGTCCGGACCCGTCTTTTCAAAAGACACATCCACGCACTCGTACCCTGCTTCCTCGATGAGCGGTGTGAGCATTTCGAAAAGCTGCTGTTCTTTCGATAACTTCGCCATGACTTCCTCCTTCGTTCAGTCTGCAAAATAAAAGTCCGGCCTGAATACTCAGACCGAACTCCGGATTTCAGATTTAACTGTCAGACTGCCAGAATCTCAGCTTCCTTTTCCTTGAGGACCTTATCGACCGATTTGACCTCGTTGTCGGTGAGCGTCTGAAGATCTTTTTCCGCTGTCTTCAGATCGTCTTCGGTAATAAGCGCTTCTTTCTGCGCTTCCTTGAGCTCCGTAACGGCCTTGCGTCGGATATTGCGGATCGCAACCTTGCATTCTTCGCCGTATTTCCTCGACTTCTTGACCAGCTCCTTGCGGCGTTCTTCCGTAAGCTGAGGTACCAGCAGGCGGATCACCTTGCCGTCATTTGACGGATTGAAGCCGAGATCCGCTGCGATGATCGCTTTTTCGATCGCCTTCATCGACTTCATGTCGTAAGGCTGTACGATAATCATGCGGGCTTCCGGAACACTGACGTTAGCCATCTGCTGAAGCGGCGTTTCCGCTCCGTAATAATCGACAGTGACCTTGTCGAGAATGTGGGGATTCGCGCGTCCCGCTCTCAGTCCGCCCAGTGCTTCGTGCAGACTTCCGACGGCCTTTTCCATTTTGTCTGTCGCTTTGCTTTTTATTTCGTTCTGCATGCTGTCCTCGCTTCGTTAATCTATTAAAGTACCGATCGGCTCGCCGTCCACTGCTCTGACGAGATTCTTCGGATCATTGAGGCCGAACACCTGAATGGGCATATGGTTCTCGCGGCACAGTGTGACGGCCGTGAGGTCCATAACCTTTAACTGCTTCTCCATAACTTCTTCGTACGTGAGCTTGTCGTAACGGACAGCATCCGGATCGACGGCCGGGTCCGCGCTGTATACGGCATCCACATTTTTCGCCAGCAGGATAATATCCGCGTCGATTTCCACGGCTCTCAGAGAAGCCGCCGTGTCTGTCGTAAAGAACGGATTGCCTGTTCCGGCTGCGAAGACGACGACGCGTCCCTTCTCAAGATGACGGATCGCCTTGCGCTTGATGTACGGTTCGCAGACGGTATTCATCTGAATCGCGCTCTGCACGCGGGTCGGCAGGTCGAGGCGTTCCAGAACATCCTGAATCGCCATCGCGTTGATAACGGTCGCGAGCATTCCCATATAATCGGCAGATGCTTTATCCATATTTTCCGCATAGCGTCCGCGCCAGAAGTTTCCGCCGCCGACGACGATCGCAATCTCGACGCCCTGGAGCGCTATACGCTTGATCTCTTTACATATTTGTTCGACGACGGAGGGATTGATCCCGAAGCCTTCATCGCCTGCGAGCGCTTCACCGCTCATTTTAATCAGTACTCTGTGGTATTTCGGTGCCATAATTTCCTCCTATATCTCAATAATTATAACCTGAGTAGCGCCGCAAGGCAACAGTCCTGAATCAGAGCGGGCCCATGTCGCGGTAATGAGCGGCGACCGTATTGCGCAGCCTGAGCAGGCCGATAAGCGCCAGAATCAGGCAGTGCCTGTATCGTTCGTCCAGATTCTTTCTCGACGCTTCCTTTTTTTGAGCCAGTATGCGTGCGCCCAGCGTTCGAAGAAATTCTTCTCTGTCCGCTTCGTCCTGGAAATCGGGAACAACCGGATCGGGTCCGATCATTTTTCGGTAATCAGAATAATTCATAGGCGTTTCATCTTTCCGCAATATAAATTTTTAACAATCCACTGCTTAAAGTATAACCTGATTCAATTGTATTGCAAGCGTTATTTGTAATCGTTTCCTAATCTTGACGGTTCTTAAGTCGCAGCGCTGCAGATCGAACCTCTTTTAGTTTCCTTTCCGGCTTTAAGGGCATGAAAAAAGGGGCTGTTGCATTAGTCAATTTTTATTGACAGTGCAGCGGCCC
>CALMRA010000210.1 GCA_937872065.1 uncultured Eubacteriaceae bacterium
GATCGTTTCAGGCATATACGGTGATCTGGCAAAATGATAGCTCGCGATGGCCGTATCCGAAATTCCCGGCCAGAAATTATTCCTGACATGTTTATCACCGACCGCCAGAACGACAACCTTCTTCCCGGACGCCTGATACCTGCTGATCAGTTCCGCGAGCTCCACTTTTATCCCTTTATCGACAGCCGTAAGGGTTCGATCATAGAATTGATCAGGCTGTATTGAAAGCTCCCCGAGTCTGATTAACGCCTCCGGATAACTCAGCATATCGTCCCCCAAAGCCTTGCAGGTCACTTCAATCCTGCCGCTTTCGATATCCATCGCGACATACACAGGAAGATATTCAGGATAAGTTTTATGATAATCCGTTTTTTCAGGCTTCAGATTCGTAAACAGATAGACACCCACTGCAATCGTATTTTCGAAATCGGTGTTTTTAAGGTTTTTGGATTCGATCGGAACCGTGTAACCCATCTGACGCAGAATATCCATCACAGACTGTTTGATACGCGTTTTGCGGTTCTCATCAGTATCCCGAAGTTTCTTTTTCTTATGAATTGTGCTTTCCCGCTCTTCCGCCGATTCATCGGGTTTGATAAACTGAGTTACTCTATTTGTCAGCATAAAGCCCTTGCGCATCCCCATTTTCGGATCTCGATCCGAAGTTTCAGTTTCCCTGTAATCCTGCAGCACAACGAGACAGGGAACGACCCTCTTTGCTTTACGAATGCTCTCGGTAATAAGCCTGATTCTTTCGTCTTCAGACTCACGTCCTGAGCCGGTAAGCGAGTCGGATAAGCCGGCAAGATCACGCCTCTCCACATTGATACTGACATATTCGTCACCGAGATAATCCCGGAGCGTTTTCTCAATATCATCCAGCAGTTCCTTATCGGCGTCATGTCCCCACAGTTCGACAGTAAGCGTATCGCTGTCAAGACAACGAGACAGTCTTTCCGATCGGAACGCGGAGACCTCATCCTTGCTCCAGCCTTTTTCACTCGAGATGCAAGGCTTAACCGCTATACGTGAGGGCGTACAGCACGGAATTTTATTAACAGGCTCCGCCAGACCCTTGAATTTCTCCGTCAGTTCCGAGAAAATACTGCTGCGATCCGCAAACGCGATTCCGGTACCGACTGCCGGCGGTACGCACCAGGAATAGCCGTTCATGTAGGGAAGAAGAATCTGCATTTTACCGGGATCGTTTTTTAT
>CALMRA010000211.1 GCA_937872065.1 uncultured Eubacteriaceae bacterium
CCGTTGTATCCGGCGTGATAACCGGTTCTGCTGAATTGACCGTAATCGTAAAATCCCGCTCATCCGAGCCTGCGCTGGTGGTGACCGTAACCTTGAACGTCCAGGAACCGACCTTTGTCGGCGTACCGCTTATCGTACCGGTTCCGGGATCAAGAGTCAGACCGTCGGGCAGAGTACCTTCAGCAATGCTCCATACCGCGTTCCCGGTATTTTTTGACTGTATGTCAAAAGAGTACTTTACGTAGTCATAACCATGGGTCAGGTTTACGCTCGTGATTTCAGGAGCATCTCCGTCCGCAAACGCAGCGGCCGGCATCACCGCCGTTGTCAGAGCGAGACATAGCAGAATCGCCAGAATTCGTTTTTTCATGCTTTCACTTCCTTTATATAAGATATCAGAGCTTTTAACGCTTTACAGACTGTCAAGTCGAGCCCTAAGTTATCTATTGCTAATTATCCCACGAAATTCAGCTTATTGATCAGTTTCAATAAAAAAACCGCGGTCCCGGCATTGTTTCTCCGGTTTCCCGCGGTGTTTTCTATATATGATGAAGATTTACGCGTTCTCTTCCGAAAACTCACGCGTCTTCTCTGATTTTCTTTTCTGCTGTAGTTTATTCTGCGATCCCGAACCTGTACTCGATGCTCTCGTTGTACGTATCCCCCGCCTTCAGCAGCGGCGTCGTAAATTCAGGGATATTCACTGCGTTCGGGAAATACTGGGCTTCCAGGGCGAAGGCGCAGCGGTCGGTGAATGTCGATCCGTCCGAGGCCGTGCTGCCGCATCCCAGGTAGTTGCCTGTGTACAGCTGGATGCCTGGCGCCGTCGAGATCACCCGCATTTCGATGCCGCTTGTGTCCGACCATGCGCGGGCTGCTTCCACCGGATCGTGATGATCCATGCTGACGACCCAGTTGTGGTCGTAGCCCTTCCCGTAAATCAGCTGATCGTAGTCGTCGCCGATATGGTCCCCGATTCTTGCCGGCTGCCTGAAATCCATCGGCGTGCCCGTTACGTCCCGGAATTCGCCTGTCGGGATCGAGACCGAATCCATCGGTGTGAGCGTATCCGAGTGGATCTGCATATATTCGTCCTCTACCGACGTCGAGAAGTCGCCCGACAGATTGAAGTAGCAGTGGTTCGTCATATTGCAGATCGTATCCTTGTCGGATACCGCCGTGAAGGTGATCTTGAGACCCGAATCCGTCAGCTCGAATCTTGTCCGAACGTCCAGCTTTCCGGGAAATCCGTTATCTCCGTCTGGACTTGTCAGCGCGAGGGTCAGGACATTCTGATCCTGATTCTGATCATAGTGCTGATCATGGTTCTGATCATGAAGCTGATGATCCGGCTGACCGTTTTTCTGTCCGCTTTCGCTGCTTTGGCTGATTCTATCCTCGTCGACCTGCGTCCATTTCCGGACCTGAAAGCTCTCCGGTCCGCTGTGATTCTGATTCCTGCCGTCGTTGGCCGCCAGCGGATATTCCGTTCCGTTCAGCGTAAACCGCGCGTCCCGGATCCTGTTGGCGCATCGGCCGACGCTGGCGCCGAGATACTTGTCGTCCGTCGCGTAATCCGCCGGGTCCTTATAGGAAAAGACGACATTCGTCGGTTTCCCGTCTCTGTCCGGCACGAGGATCTGAACGACCCGTCCGCCGTAATCGGTGATCCTCGCCGTGATTTTTCCGTTATTCAGCGTATACAGGCTGTAGTCATTCCCGTCCTTCGAGAAGAACGGTTCGGCTGATGCCGTCATACCGCGTCCACCTGATTTTTTGCAAAGACGCAGTTGTTGACGGCCGCCCGGTTCACCTGGTCCGTAAAACGTCTAAACGCCGCGCGTCCCGCCGAGTCCTTCTTAAACACGCCCGCGTCCTCTAAAACCTTCTCGAACACGAGACCCGTTTCCTTTTTCAGGATCTCTTCGACGTTATCCGGCGAAAAGCTCCCGTATTTTTCCTTCAGCTCATCCGCCCAGTCCGCGTGCAGCGCGATCCGTTCGTCCGCTCTGATATCCGTCCCGTTTACGAGGGCGTTTCCCAGCAGCGCAAGCTCCGTATCCAGTCTCGCCGGCAGTACCGCAAGACCCATGACTTCGATGAGGCCGATGTTTTCCTTCTTGATATGATGATATTCCGGATGCGGGTGGAAGATCCCCAGAGGATAGTCTTCGCTGGTCCTGTTGTTTCTGAGCGCCAGATCCATTTCATACATTTCATCCCTGCGTCTCGCGATGGGCGTGATCGTATTGTGAGGTTTCCCTTCCGTCTGCGCGTAGATTCCGACCGACGGATCCGAATACCTGCGCCATTCCGCGAGGATCCTGTCCGCCAGGGAGATCAGCCGTTTCTTGTCCGAGCAGCGCAGCCGGATCACCGAAACCGGCCAGTGGAGAATCCCCGCCGTCACATCCGGATAGCCGTCGAAGGAAACCTTCTCTTCGATGGGCGCATCCTCCATCGCGAAACGGCAGCAGCCGCCCTGAAAATGCTCGTGGGATAGGATGGACCCGCCTACGATAGGCAGATCCGCATTGCTTCCGACGAAATAGTGCGGGAACTTTTCGGTAAAGCCCGTCAGCTTCTCAAAGGTCCCGTGGTCGATCACCATCGGCGTATGCTTCTTATTCAGGACGATGCAGTGCTCGTTGTAGTAGACATAGGGCGAATAC
>CALMRA010000212.1 GCA_937872065.1 uncultured Eubacteriaceae bacterium
GGACTGAGGATTATAAACAGAGAAAAGAGAACAAGATGATTAATATACTGGTGGTAGAGGACGATCATGATCTGAACCGGATTGTCTGCACCTATCTGAACGATTCCGGATTTAACGCGAAAGGCTGTCTGAACGCGTCGGACGCGTATGACGAAATGTACAACAGTCTGTACGAGCTCGTCGTCTCCGACATCATGATGCCTGAGATTGACGGCTTCGAATTCGCCGAAAATGTGCGGCGGATCAATCGGAACATTCCGATCCTGTTCATGTCGGCCAGGGACGATCTGACGTCGAAGAAGCGCGGATTTCAGCTGGGAATCGACGATTATATGGTCAAGCCCATCGAACTGGACGAGCTGCTGATGCGCATCCGGGCGCTGCTCCGGAGAGCGAACATCGAAACCTCCCGCAGGATCACGGTCGGAAACCTGACTCTGGATGCGGACGCGGTTTCGGCGGAAATAAACGGAACCGACACGCCGGTCACGCTGCGCGAATTCAACATCCTGTACAAGCTGCTGTCCTATCCGAACCGGACCTTTTCGCGGGCCCAGCTCCTCGACGAATTCTGGGGGATCGACACGACGACGAGCCTTCGCGCGGTGGATGTCTACGTGACGAAGCTGCGGGACAAGTTCGCGGACTGCGACGGCTTCAGGATCGCGACGGTTCGCGGTCTCGGCTACAAGGCGGTGCTGTCGTGAACGGGGGGCCGGACAGACGTGTCAAGGCGAAGCAGTTCCCGGTACGCGTTTTCGTTACGACCTTTATCGTCTTCGCGATCTTTACGACTGTGCAGATGAAGGTGATCGGCCATTATATCGATACGGAAAATCTTCCGGTCTCGCTGATTGTTACGATTGTCGTGCTGTGGCTCGTCGCGGCGCTGGGCTTCACGCTGCTGACGAATTACCAGATCGAGAAGCTGTACGAGGAGCCGATCGAGACGTTCGCTCAGACAGCCAGCCGCGTAGCGAACGGCGATTTCACTGTCTCGCTGACTCCTCGCCATCCGGAAGAACGGGCGGATTATCTTGACGTTGTCTTCGAGGATTTCAACACGATGGTCCGGGAGCTCGCGAGCATCGAGACCCTGAAGACTGATTTCTTTTCCAATGTTTCCCATGAATTCAGAACCCCGCTGGCCGCGATCCAGAACTACGCGGAGCTGCTGGAGAGACGGGATCTGCCGGAAGAGAAACGGCTGGAATACGCGGCGGCAGTCCACCAGTCCGCAGGGCGCCTGTCGTCTCTGATCGGCGATCTGCTCAAGCTGAACAAGCTTGAGAAACAGGAGATCCGGCCTGCGCCCGTTTCATACGATCTGTGCGCCCAGCTCAGCGAGTGCGCGCTCGCGTATGAGGATCAGTGGGAGAATAAGCAGATCGAATTCGATGCGGACCTCGAAGACCGAAGGATGGTTTCGGCGGACGAGAGCCTGATGGCGCTGGTCTGGAACAATCTGATCGGCAACGCGATTAAATTTACGCCGGCAGGGGGAAGCGTCAGGCTGTGTGAAGGGACAGAACCTGGTTCTGCTGTGATCACCGTATCCGATACCGGATGCGGAATGGACAGGGAGACCATGGCTCATATATTCGACAAATTCTATCAGGGGGATACCTCCCACTCGACCCAGGGCAACGGCCTCGGGCTCGCCCTCGTACGCAGGGTCCTCGAGATCTCCGGAGGCAGTATTTCCGTCGGCAGCACGCCCGGGGAAGGATCGGTCTTTATTGTCAGGATTCCGACAGGCTCAGCGTTAACAGAACGCAAACAATAGCCACACAAAAGGCAAACAGACAGATCGTATCATAATGATGTCGAACGGAGACGCGGCAGACGAATGGATCTTCACGCTGATCATGCTGATCCCGATGACAAAGGGCGTCAGATAATCGGCCTGCCGGTATGAAGCGCATCTGACTGATTGAAATAAAGGAGATAAAATGGCGGAATATAAACTTAAAACGGGAACTGTCGGGGAAGTGGT
>CALMRA010000213.1 GCA_937872065.1 uncultured Eubacteriaceae bacterium
AACGGAAAGAACGTCGTCTCAAATCTCGAGGGCGCGAACCTGCTGGCAGGTCTTGCGACGAGCCTTGCGAAGGAATCGGATATGAACGGAAGGCTTGATGCGGATTATTTCGTTTTCGAAACGGATGAACGCTACCTTCCGCTTATTTACGCGCAGCTTCCGGCAGCCAACGTGATGATCATGAATCTTCAGAAGGATCAGGTCCAGAGAAACGGGGATCCTGCGTTTATCATGGAAAAGGTCGCTTCTGTCATGAAGCCTGAGGTCCGGCTGTTTCTGAATAACGACGAGCCGAGAAGCAAGTCCTTCGAAAAATATTCGGAAAACACGGTTTATTTCGGGACCGAACAGAACCGGGAATCCTTCATGAAGGACGAGACTTATCCGACTGAAGCCTGTCCGGTCTGTGACCATAAGGTAGATTTCGATTACTACAATACCGACGGTATCGGCCGTTTCCACTGTTCGAACTGCGGTTTCAGTTCCTGCCCGGAAGCGACTTATACGGTCTCCGACATCGACTACGACAACAGGAAGTTTAAGCTTAACGGCGTCGAAGGCGAAATGCCCTACGATCTGCCTTTCATGCTGTACAATTATGCGGGCGCAGCCGCGCTGTGCGCGGAAGTTGCGGGTCTGACGGAAGAACAGATCCTGGCCGCGCTTCCGTCGTTTCAGAATATCGGCGGACGCTTCGAAACCTTCGATTATCACGGCAAGACCGTCAAGTATATGCGGATCAAGCAGGAAAATCCGGATACTCTGCAGAACGCGATCAATGTGATCGCCGGGGATCCGGAGAAGAAGATGGTCTGTCTCGGACTGTATCCGATCCACGATTTCACCCCGGGCTATACGAATACCTTCTATACCTTTGACTGCGACTGGTCGCGTCTTGCGGATTCCGATGTGGAACGCTATTACTGCTTCTCGCCGGCTGTCTGCTATGACACCGCGAACCGCCTCATCTACGAGGATGTTCCGGCGGAAAAGATTACGGTCGAAGAAACGGACGATATCGATCAGATTTTCGCCCAGATCGACCAGGCGGAAACGGACGATATTTATCTGATCACCTGGCTCGATACCTTTAATAAAATGAAGAAATTTGTCGAAGCCGAACAGAAAAATCAGCAGGCTACTGAAAAAGCGGAAGGAGCACAGGCGTGAATACGATCAGAACCGCAGTCCTTTACCCGGACACACTGTATCTTCACGGCGAACGCGGAAATGCCCTCGCGGTGGACCGGATTGCGAAAAAAGCCGGCTTCGACAGCGAGATCACGCGCATCGAACTTGGCGAAGAATTTCATCCGCTGGATTATGACATCATTCTCGTATCGGCTGGAGAAATCTCGCGTGCGCATTCGATTATCGACGAGCTTACGCCGGTACGCGGGGAGCTGCGCCGTTTTATCTCGCTGGGCAGACCTCTTGTGGTTACAGGGGCGAGCTGCGCGTATTTCGGGGATCAGATCTCGATGAGAAGCGGCGAAATCGTAGACGGGCTCGGGATTATCCCGGCGACGTTTACGGAAAACGAAGCGGTCTACGGCGACGATATCTGGTTTACGACGACCTACAACGGACGCGACATGGAGATTATCGGCAATCAGATCCAGATGGCGGAGCTGACGCGTTCCGGCGCGAAGCCCTTCGGCAGGATTCTGTACGGTCTCGGCAACAACGAGGGCGAAGACGAAGGAATCAGGCTTCAGAGCAGCATCTTTACGAATACCCTCGGACCGCTGCTGGTACTCAATCCGGAGCTGACATACGAAATTATTAAAACGGCGGCGGTCAACAAGGAGATCGGTCACGAAGCAGACAAAATCGATACGAGTCTCGAGGACCGCAGCAAAGCCGCGAAAATCAGATATATCAAGGATAAGAAGAGCGATCTGAAGAACAGCGCTTTTCAGAAGATCAGATAATTCTTACAGCAGTTTGGCATTCATATAGAAAGCAGGGAGAGATGGGAAATTTATTCGGGACCGACGGTGTCCGCGGAGTATACGGTACGGAGCTGACGGACGATATTGCCCTGAAGCTCGGCTATTACGGTACGAAGGTTTTATCCGAAGGCGGAAAGAAGCCGAAGATCGTAATCGGCATGGATACGAGAGAATCGGGTGTTCCGCTGGAAAAAGCGCTATGTGACGGTATTTCGGCGGCGGACGGAGACGTGATGCTGGTAGGAATTAAGAACGAAGAGCTGGGCGAAGAGGTGACGCTGGATCTGTCCACGAGAGACAG
>CALMRA010000214.1 GCA_937872065.1 uncultured Eubacteriaceae bacterium
AATGACTGATGGATGTCAGACTCTTTCGCTGCGCCAGAAGAAACGTGACGAGCATCTCCCAGGTGTCCTGGCGCAGAATCCTGAGACCGGAGCTGAATTCTGCAGCTGCTGTGAGGAACCAGTCCTTTTCCGGGATCATTTCCCTGAATTTCGAATAATCGGTATCAAGATCGAAATACTGATGCCAGAAATCCTGAAATTCCTGTCTGCTGCAGTAAAAGGTGAACAGATCGTGTTCGCCTTCTCTGAAAAACAGGCGCCTGTCGCCTGCAATAATTTCATAATAACCGGGACTGTCTTCATAGAAGCGGAACGCCTGTCCGCTGTTTATGATCACCTCCGGTGAAAAATCGGGGAGCTGTTCGGTATAGACCGGACAGCCCGCCAGATTAAATGACTGTGTTTTTATCGACAAATTAAGCCTCTTTCTGTTCCGGCTTGTTTTCGGTAAATCGTGCCTTCTCTTCGATAGAGATAATAATTTCATCATCGGCTTCCGTCTGCTTCATCATCCTCCAGGCGAGGAAGCCGGCGAGGATCAGAGCGGGCAGCCCGCCGATGATCCCCGTTACTGCGGGTCCGACAAAAGCGTTTCCGCCGCTCGTCGTAAAGTAAATCCCGGCCGATGCGATGCTGTTGAGTCCTCCGTGAGCGAATGCTGCCGGAATGCAGCTGCCCGTCTTAAGCGTTACGTACGAAAACAGCGTACCGAAAACGATGCAGAAGCCGCACATCATCAGAATCCCCGTCCACGGGAATCCCCAGTAGCCGGTGCCGTAATTGTGACCGAGAGCGGTCATCGGCGCGTGCCAGATCCCCCAGATCACACCGTTTACGAGAAGCATCGGAAGTGTTTTAAGCTTCAGACTCATCTTCGGCAGCAGATAGCCCCGCCAGCCCCATTCCTCGCCGAAGCAGGTCAGAATGTTTATCAGCGGACCCAGAAGCGCAGCGACGGTTATCTGTATCCAGATCAGGTTCCGCAATGCGTCCGTATCCAGCGAATAGCCGGAGAACATCATGATTATCTGGAAGTATCCGAGGGACGAATCGTACTGACCCGGAAAGATCAGAAAATACAGAAGCGAGCCCAGCAGTGTCAGAACTGCGGGACCGAACCAGGCGGCAAGCCAGAGCCACCAGGTCTTTTTGAAATCCTTCGGAACGATCCAGCAGTTTTTAAAGCCCTCTTTCGTGACCAGTCTCGTGATCAGCACGGAGAGGGCCGGTACGAACATGACTACGGCAACCGCATAGGATGTCAGCGACGACGGTATCCATGTCGATTCTCCGTTTGCGGCCGGCCATACGACGAGAAACTCCCACAGCCAGCTTATCGCGAAGGTCACGCCAAGATAGATCAGAAGTCTTCGCGTAATGAGCTTATCCTGCGACGAATCGGGGAAGACTGCTGTCCTAGTATTCATACATCATCGGCTCCCAGGCGCCGTTTTCGATAGCCAGACTGATTCGATTTGCTTCCTTCACTGAAATCAGATTTTCAACGATAGTGAGTCCGAGATCCAGCGCCCAGGCCAGACCGCGTCCTGTATAAATATTGCCGCATTTAACGACCGGGGCTTCCGAATAGTACGCCGGATCGAAGGTATCGCGGACGCTCGAGTGGGAAGTGACCATGACGCCTGTCAGCAGTTCGAAACGCTGGAAGACGATAGGTCCCGCACAGATTGCGCAAAGCGTTTTACCGGCTGATTGAGCCTGTTTCAAAACCGCGCCGAGAGGAGCGAAATTCGCCAGGTTGTCAGCTCCGGGTACTCCGCCCGGTATGAAGAAGATGTCGCCGTCCGAAAAATCAGTTCCGGAAAACGGGCTGTCGGCTCGAATCGTAAATCCTCTCGCTCCAGTCACGTTTTCCGTATCGTCGATCGAGGTCAGACAGACATCGATACCCGCACGCTGAAGGATATCCGTTGTCGAGACGGCTTCGCCTTCTTCAAATCCCGGTGCGAGAAATACGTATGCTTTCATAATGAACCTCCTGTTGTATTCAATAATCACTGCGTCATATCAGTATTCTATCACGAATTGTAAGCGTTTTTTTCATCCAGTCAGCATTTAATAGAACTTTAAGCAATAAAAAAGACCCTTTCGGGTCTTTTTTGCAGTACATTTATTAAGCTGTCTGACCGATTGCTTCCGCTGCTTCTTCCGTTTCCTGATCTTCCTTTTTGACCAGCAGGAAAACCGTCGAAATAATGCAGACAAACGCGATCAGATCGATGGGTTCGAATTTCGAGCCGAGCCAGAGTACCGCGAAGATCGCTGCGGACACCGGTTCGACGCAGCCGATGACGGAGGCTTTGAGCGCGCCGATTTTCTGAATGCCCATCAGGAACAGCGTGTATGCGAATACGGTTCCGACGAGAACGACTCCGGCAAGCGCCGCGAAACCGTCGAGTCCGAGGTGCACCGGTACGGTCCAGATACGGCCTGCGGCTGCCATAACGGTTCCGCCGGCAAGCATCGCCCAGCCGGTTACGACCGGAGCGCCGTGCTTTTCGAGGATCCATGTCGGCACCAGCGTATAGGAGGCAAGGCCTATGGCTGCGATAAGTCCCCAGATCAGACCTTCCCGCGAGATCACAAGTTCTCCGGGATTGCCGTGGGTCGTGAGCAGGAAGGTTCCCGCCAGCGCCAGTCCGACTGCGAGCAGCTCGCGTTTTTCCGGCGCGCGGCGTTCTCTGAAGCAGACCCAGACCATGACGAGGACGAGTCCGACATACTGAAGGACTGTCGCCGTACCGGCGTTGGAATATTGGATCGCCGTCAGATACGAGAACTGACACAGCAGGAGACCTGTGATCGCGAAGTTGAGCATCGCGAACAGATCTTTCTTCTGTTTAAAGACCGAGAAGACCTCCCTGCGTTTTCCCTTCCCGCGGACGAGAACGGAATAGACGATCAGGATAATTCCGGAAGCGAGCATCCGGACCGCCGTGAGCCAGGTGGAGTCCACGTTGTAGTTGTCAAATAAGTACTGCCCGCAGGCCGCCGAAAATCCCCAGAAGATCCCGCCGACAAGCGTGCACAGAATTCCGATAAATACCGGGCTCTTCGCCGCGGTCATTCCTTTAATTTTTTCCATTTCTTCCTCCGTTCTACGTCCGCCGGAGCGGACTCCGGAGGACTAATGTTTGTTCAGGTTCTTGTTTTTGTTCAAATCAAAGACAGCGGACAGGTCCGCGTCGTCCGTCGTCTCAAATGAGGCGAGGGGATTGCTTACCATCGCTTTCTGAAGCTCTCCGCTGTCAAGATGGGTATAGATTTCTGTCGTCTGTGTGCTCTCATGGCCCAGCACGGCCTGAAGCGTACGGATGTCTACTTCCCCGTATTTATGCATCAGAGTGGCGGCAGTATGGCGCAGCGTATGGACTGTACACTGTCGCGGATCCAGGCCGATTTTCATCACGTATTTTTCAACGAGGTATTCGACGCCGCGGTTCGTAAACTGTCCGCCTTTCTGAGACAGAAAGACGTAGTCCGACCGTGAAGCGCTCTTGTCGAGCATCGCGGCTCGCTGCGGAAGCCAGGCGGAGAGAGCCTGCAGACAGGCGTCGTTCATAAACAGTACGCGGTCCTTGTTGCCTTTTCCGGTAATATGAAGGGTATCGCTCTGGATATCGGTAGTTTTCAGGCCGCAAAGCTCCGATACGCGCATGCCGGTGTTCAGAAACATCGTCAGGATCGCACGATCCCTGACGGCGTGCCGTCCCGAGACCGCGTCGAGCAGATCCTGGGCCTGTTCGAGAGTCAGATATCGGGGCTGATGCTTGCCGAGTTTCGGCGCTTCGAGCTCTGCAGAGGGATCCTCTGTCAGATAGCGTCTGATCTGTACGAGAAAGCGGAAAAAGCCCTTGACGGCCGTAACCTTGCGTTTTCTCGATGCTTCGTCGTTTCCGAGCTCTCTGGCGCAGAAGCCCAGAAAGGCGTACAGATCGGGGAAACGGACTGCCTTCAGATCGTCCGTATCGATATCCGAGATGTCGATTGTCGTATAGTCGGGATGCCCGGTCCCGTCGGTTCGGTATACGGTACCGATCTGTTCTCCGGCGGAACCGTTCCTGATTTTCAGGTAGCGGAACAGCCAGACCAGATCGTATTCGTACGAATCGAGGGTATGGCGTGAATATCCCTTGACTGTAAGCAGGTAATCGAGATATTCCCGGATGATGGGATTGTATTCCGGATGTTTATCCATATGAGTTTTCTTCCGTCTGGTTTCAGACTGAATATTTATTCAAAAACAGGGTACCAAAATCTTGCTTTCGCCGATTGTTTCATCAGATAGAAGCGGATTTTTTGCAAACAAAAAGCAACTGCCCGCGAAATCGAACAACTGCCGTATTATTGCATTTTATGCGCTTTTCTATATCTATTATAGCAGGCGCTAACGGCGTTTTCAATTGATTTTCATAATAAAAACACAGAATATGTCAAGTATTTTATTCATCGCGTTAAAGCATTAATATGCAGAAGTAAGAATTTATGATTTAAAGTGATTTTCAACTGCAGGAAAAGAGATATAATAGGTTATGTTTGTTTTCATTATACACAATGCTTTTCAGAAAATTTGGAGGAACTATGAATCACAGTCAGCGTGCCTTCTGGCGCTGGACCGCGGTCACTTTGCTTACATTCGCACTGATCGCATATCAAATCGTATTATGTCTGATCCTGTTCCCGCTTAGCAGGATTCAGTCCGATAATCCGGAGCTCGTCACCCAGGCTCACTCCGCGATGCATATGTGGGCGCTGGGGGCGGTCGCGCTTATCCTGATTTCAGTCGGACTCAGCTTCTGGCTCAGACATTTAAATACTCGTCATTCACGAAGAGCTGTATTTAAATGGCTTGGAGGAAGTCTCCTCGCTGCGGCGGTCATCACCTATTTTGCCGGCTTTTTACTTTCCGAATCTTCGGCTGCCTCTTTTTTCATTAAAGATTCGACACTTGCCGGATACGTGAGCGCCCGTTCGGTTCTTGTGACGGCGGTCTGGGGCGGCGTATCGATGCTGTATCTGATAATCGGCGTTATTTTTACTTCGACTTATTACCTGAACCGGAAAAAGAGAAGATCCCATTCTGCGCATAAGGGACAGGATCAGACGAAGCAAGACAGGCCGTCGGGGGAATCTGCTGTTACTGCTTCAGAGGATTCGTTCGATTTTATGTTCGAAGGTCTTGCGGAACAGGAAGACCTTCCGGACAATGACGCCTTTGAAGCAGAACACAAAGAGTCAGTCTCAGAGGAGTCTGACAGTCTTTTAACTGAAGATATCGAAGACGGAGCAGCGGCTCAAAAGAAAGAGGAACCTCATGAGTAAAACGAAAAAAATCGTCCTGATCGTCATTGCGACAATCCTCGTCGTTCTGCTTGGAGCTGCGGCTTACGCCTACAATCTGATCGGCAGTACGAAGGATTCGGAGCTTAACACGGAGAATATCAGTGTCAATGAAAATGTCGAGGACAGCAGCGTTATCAACATCGCAATTTTCGGCGTTGACGGACGTGTCGGCGTTGAAGGGAATCGTTCCGACGTCATTATGATCGCATCGCTTGATACGACTAAGAATACCGTCAAGCTTACGTCTGTCATGCGGGATACGTTCTGCGAGGTCGATACGTCGGACGGAACGACGTTCCAGAAGATTAACGCGGCATACGCCTTCGGCGGCGCCGAGCTTGCCGTCAAGACCATCAACCAGAATTTT
>CALMRA010000215.1 GCA_937872065.1 uncultured Eubacteriaceae bacterium
TGTTTTCTGGTCCGTAGGGGTTTGGCGCGTTTGGCTGTGCGCCGCCGACCTTGTAGATCTCGGTGAAGCCCGCAATGTCCGCATCCGCCAGGATGTGGGCGTCGATCTTACCGCTGCGGTCCGGCGGAGTCGTCATCGCAATGGAAGAGACGCCGGCTACCGACGCGGGAATCGCGTTCATCAGGACGGTGGAAGGATAAGACGCCTTGCCGCCGGGAACGTAGATGCCGGCTCTGCGCAGCGGCGTGATTTTCTGGCCCAGCGTTACGCCGGGTCTGGCTTCGTAGGTCCAGGTCTCTTCCAGCTGTTTTTCGTGGAAGCTGCGGATATTGGCTGCCGCATCCTCGTAGGCTGTGAGCAGTTCGGGTCCGAGCTGGGCCCGCGCTTCCGCGATTTCTTCGGGAGTGACCCGGAGCGAGTCGATTTCCGCGCCGTCGAATTTCTTCGTATAATCGACGAGGGCCGCGTCGCCGCGCCGCCGTACGTCTGTGATGATATCGGAGACGATCCCGCCGACGCCTTCGCCCGGATCGCCTTCCCGGCTCAGGATCCTGTCAAGGTCGTCCCGGGCCTGTTCGTAGCTGTATATTTTCATGTGTTCCTCTCAGTCGCCGCTTTCCGCCTGTTCGAACGCTTCGATGACGGGCAGAATCGCGTCTGTCTTGGTCTTCAGGCTCACCTGATTGACGATAAGACGGGAGCTGATCTCGCAGATCGTCGTCAGGACGTCGAGTCCGTTTTCGCGCAGCGTGTCTCCGGTTTCGACGATGTCGACAATGACGTCGGACAGGCCGAGTACGGGAGCCAGCTCCACGGAGCCGTTGATCTCGATCAGATCGGCCGGCTGGTCGATGCTGTCGAAATACTGCTTGGCTATATTGATATATTTTGAACCGACGGTCAGCTTCCGGTTGTAGCTGAAGGTGGTTCCGGGATAGCCGGCCACGCACATGCGGCAGCGGCCGATATCCAGATTGAGCATTTCATAAACCTTCGCCGGATGTTCCATCAGGACGTCTCGTCCGACGATCCCGAGATCCGCCGTTCCTTTTTCGACATAGGTCGGGACGTCGGGAGATTTTACGAGAAAGAACGCGAGCCTTCCGGTGCTGTCTTCGAAGACGAGCTTACGGCTGCCCGGCGAATAGTCCGGAAAGCTCCAGCCGATCTTCTCGAGAAGATTTATCGCGACTTTCGCGACGCGCCCCTTTGCGAGCGCAAGTCTGATCTGTGGGGTATCGTTCATCTGACTTCTCCCGATTTCTGGTACAGCGCGCTGTTCTCCGCGTCCGCGGGTGCGAAGCGGTCGTTATCCCAACGGAACAGGCCGTGATCGAGCAGCCAGATATCCGCGGTTTTGTAATGGGGGTTCTTCAGGATCTTGCGGACCATATCCTGCGCGCCGATTTCCTTGAGCGAGAACATTTCCGCAGAGCCTGACCGTCTCTTTTCGGAGCTGAAGAGGAAAGCCGCCGGCTTTTCTTCAGGCCGGTACAGCACGACGCTTTTCGCGTGGGCCTGTTCCGGGATCAGCTCGTTCTTTTCGAGATAGTCCATCAGACGAAGCAGGTCTATGCCGAACCCGCAGGCCGGCCTCTCGATTCCGAAACGGGCGCTCATCGTGTCATATCGTCCGCCGCTGATGACAGGCTCGCCGAAGCTTTCGATGTAGCCCTTGAAGATGGTTCCCGAATAGTAGTTCATATTGTTCGTAAAGCCGAGATCGAACTGAACGTACTGTGAAAGGCCGAGCTCTTCAAGATGCGCGTAGACCGCGCTCAGATGATCCACAGCCGCCGACATCGCGGGATTGACGGCGAGCCCCCTCATCTGACCGAAGATCTTTTCCGGTTCTCCGTACAGACGCGGCAGAGTCAGGATTATCTTTTTGTATTTTTCGGGAATATCCGTTTTTTTAAGAAAATCCCGAATATCTCCGATATTCTTATTTTCGATATACCGGAAGAGACGCTGCTTCTGATCCGGATCCAGATCCAGCACACCCAGCAGCTCGTTGATGAAGCCGACGTTGCCGAGGTCGATATGGATATCTTCGACGCCCGCAAGCTTCAGGGACAGGATCGCAAGGGCGATGACTTCTCCGTCGCATTCGGGAGACTGATTGCCGAAGTATTCGATTCCGGCCTGGGTCGTTTCTTTTTTCTGGATCTCGGGAGCGGAAAAATCCCGGTAGATGTTCGTCAGATACGAGAACTTGATGATTTCTTCAGGATCGTGATGATTGATCGCGGCCATCCTGGCAATCGGAAGTGTCGCATCCGGCTTGAGCGCAAGGACCTTGCCCGTGCTTGAGACGAGCTTGAACAGGTCGTCGCTGTTGATGGAATCTTCATTGGCATAAAAATCGTAGGCCTCGAAGGTCGGTGTTTCGACCTGACAGTAGCCGAAATTCGCGTAAAGATCCGTCAGAAGGTTTTCGATAAATCTGAGTCTTCCGAAACCCTGGTACTGTATGTTTTCAAATCCGTCGATCGTATAGTTCGCCAGCATTTGCTCCTCTGCTTCCCGGCGTACGCCGTTTTGGTTTATTACGTTAAAACACTAAAGTGGAATTCAATTTTATCATTTTCATATATTACGTTCAATATGAGTCTGTCTCTCTATTTTAGCATAGGTACGGCTTTCGCGAGTCTGCTCCGACACAGCCGCAGACGGGTGACATCTGACAGAATACTGATAAAATGAAACTGATCACAGGAATTATACGAATAGAATTTATACTGATAGAATAAAGAAAGAAAATTCAGCTGCAGCGAGGTAGCCATGAACGCTTATATGCTCGATGATTTCGTCGGGATTTTTTCGTCGGTCATTCTGATCGTCGCGATTGCCCTGGCGGTTGTCTGCGTCATTTTATACAGGAACAGAAAACGGATGGAAGACGAGGAACGCGAGACTGCGTACGAGCGCAGTCTCAGAGATACCGTTCTCGATACGGTATCGGAAATCGTTATTTTCGTCGATGCGGACAGCCGGATCGAATGGATCAACAAGAGCGGCGCCGATTTTCTGGCGCGCCCGCGCAACAGGCTTATCGGCGCGAGCCTGCTCAGGATGCAGTCTATCGAAGAGTTCGCGATGATGAAGGACCGGATCGCGCAGACTGTCTCGAAGGACAAGATATTTTCGGAAACCGTGGAGCTTCAGCGCGGCTCAAAGCTGGTTCCGCATCAGGTTCAGATACGCCGTTATGCCCGCGACGGACGCGAAGTCTTTTTGGTAGTCGCGAAAGATATTCAGGAACAGCTCGCGGAGGTCTCCTATCAGAAGGAACAGAAGGAAAAGATCAGCGAGCTTGAAAGTCTCGGTAAGATCGGATGCTGGGAGCTGACAAACGAATCGAAAAAGGTCACCTGGTCGAGGGGACTGTACAGCATCCTCGAATACGAGGTCAATGCGGTCAAGCCCAACCTCGACTTCATGTATCAGATGATCCTGCCGGAGGATCAGAATTCGGGCAACCGGGCGTTTGTCGCGGCTTTCCAGGATCAGAAGCCGGTGGATCAGATGCTCAGGCTCAGGACGCATGCCGGAGAAGAACGAAAGATCATGCTCAGAATCCGTCATACCTTCGACCGTCATAACAATCTGCTGTCAACGACAGGGTTTATGCAGGATGTTACGGAGGTCGTTTCTCTTGAGAACAGTCTGAATTATGAGCGCAATCTGTCGAAGGCGATTCTGGATCATTCCGATATCCTCGTTTTTGTCACGGACAGCGAAGACAAGATCGTTCTCGTCAATTCCTGTCTGACGGAGCTAACGGGAAAGAGCGAAACGGAACTCGTCGGACAGCCGGCAAAGGACTATTTCGGCAGCGTGAGCACAGAAGGCATCAACCGGTTTTCAAGAAAGCATTATTTCACCGGGATTTCAGACCTTCCGACCTCTCAGTTCGGAAGCCGGAGCATCCGGTGGAGTCTGTCCAGATTCACGACGACAGATCAGCGGGAGCTTACGATCTGCATCGGTCTCGACCTGACTCAGAGCGAGCTTTCCCGCCGCCGTCTTAAATATAAGGCGGAAAATGTTCCCGAAACGCAGCTTCCGAATATTGAGAAGTTTGAAGGCGAGGTTTCGCGGTATTTTATTAAGAACCGCTACAGATCGGACCGGAGCATGGCGCTTATCAGCATTCTGCTGTACGGCGCGGCCGATGTCAGCCACAGTGCGGGCAGAGAAGCCGCCGTCAAGTATGTGGCGACTCAGGCGGCACGTCTGAAACGCTGTCTGGGATCCGGCGTTTTGCTCGCCCATGACGGCGGAGATCGTTTTTATATTTTCCTGCCGAACAGGACTGAAGACGAGGCGCGGCAGACTGCCGAAGCCGTTCTGAAGGTTCTGTCCGAAAAGGTGACGATCCGCGGACGGAGAATTTCACCGGACGTCAGGATCGGGATCACCCGTTATCCAGGTAAAACGGATACGCTGTCTCAGTTTGTCCGGAGCGCGGAGACCGCAGTTCTTGAAGCAGTGGAAAGCGGCGAACATATCGTCGTTTATTCAGGCAGAAAAACGAAGGGGCAGGAAGCAGAAAAACCAGACTCGGAAGAGGTTTAATGAGTACGAATGAAAATGAAGCTGTCTTCGATATCCTGACAGTCCGTGAAAAGCTCGAATATCTGTTCACGGTTTTTGAACGGCAGTATAAAGAACTATATGTGGTCGGCGGAGCCGTCCGGGATCTTCTTCTGGGCACGGAGCCGTCCGACTGGGATCTGACAACAGACGCGCTCCCCGAGGAGGTCGAGCAGTGGTTTGACAGGACTGTTCAGATCGGAAAGCGGTACGGAACTGTGACGGTCCTGCTGGGTTCGGATGAATTTCAGATCACGACGTACCGGACAGACAATCAGTACACGGACGGACGTCGTCCCGATTCGGTGAGCTTCGGCGCGACTGTCGAAGAAGATATCCTCAGACGGGATTTTACGGTCAACGCGCTGTATATGGACCGCTACGGCTCGGTTTTCGATCGTGTCGGCGGTCTGGCGGATCTTCAGAACGGCGTGATCCGGACAGTCGGAGATCCTGTGAAGCGATTCGCCGAAGACAGACTCAGGACCTGGCGATGCGTCCGTTTCGCCGCCGAGAAAGCCTTCGAGCTCGATTCGAAGACCCGGATGAGTCTTGACTTCGATCCCGATACGTCTCAGGTTGCGCCTGAAAGGCTTCAGGTCGAACTGAATAAGCTCCTGCTGGCGCCGAAGGTAAACTGGGGAGGCTATCTGCTGGTGCGGACCGGGCTGTATCCGTCCCTGCTCAATCGCATTCTGCCGGGCGTTCAGATTCCGCCGGAAGAAACGCTTGTCGACACCTTTGCGCGCTGTCTGTACCTGCCGGAGAAGCTGAATGTCAGGCTCCTTTCGCTGACGACGTGGATGACGAGGGAACAGCGGATCAGGTTTCTATCCGCCATGCGCTATCCCGGAAAGACCGGCGCGCAGGTAACGGCGATGGGAGACTGTCTTGAGATCACGGTGGATTCCGGAAGCATTCCGTTTAAATCGGCGGCGGCGAAGCTCGGGATCGAGGGAATCGATCTTCTGACGTCGCTGCAGGAGGAGCTTGCGGGCGAACGGGAGGATCCGGAAATGCTTTCGGCAGCTCAGCGCGGCCGCTTCAGGATCCGGGAGATCTACGCGGCCAACGAACCGCTGCTGATGAGCGAGCTGAATATGTCGGGTTCCATCGTCAAAAAATTCGGGTACGCATACGAAGAGATCGGCGAGGTCCTGCGTTATCTGCTGTACTGCGTATACGAGAAACCGTCGCTGAATACGAGAGAAGCGCTGACCGCGCTCCTGGCCGATATGGCAGATAAGAGGAATAAAGATGAGCAAGATACAGGAAGAGCCGGTGATCCGCCCGTATATCAGTGGGCAGACGCCTCTGAAACAGAAGCTGACGTCACCGACGGTGATCGGAGCGATCCTGCAGGAGAATGATCTGCATTTCGCAAAGCAGTTCGGACAGAATTTTCTGATCGACGAAAATATCGTCACGAAGATCGCCGAGGCTTCGGATGTCGGCCCGGAGGATACGGTACTTGAGGTTGGCCCCGGACTAGGGACGCTGACGAGAGAGCTGGCCGCCCGGGCGGGGCAGGTCTATACGGTGGAAATCGACAAGAAGCTGATCCCGGTCCTGATGGGGACGCTGTCGGATCTTCCGAATGTCGGACTGATCAACGCGGATATTCTGAAGCTTGATTTTCAGAAGCTGCTGGCGGATGAAAAATCCGTCAAGATTGCGGCGAACCTGCCGTATTACATCACGACGCCGGTGATCATGGGCTTTCTGGAATCGGACATCCCGTTTTCCCGGATGACCTTCCTCGTCCAGAAGGAGGTCGGAGAACGGCTGTGCGCCGTTCCGGGAACGAAGGCCTACGGGGCGCTGTCCATCGCGGCCCAGTACTACGCGGACATCGAGCCGGAATTCAATGTGCCGGCCGGCGTTTTCATGCCGAAGCCGAAGGTGGATTCGGTGGTGATTTCGCTGACGAAAAAAACGGTGGAAGGTCCGGAGCATAAGACGGACAAGAAGCTGTTCCTCAAGCTCGTCAAGGCCGGCTTTGCGAACCGCAGGAAGACGCTTATCAATTCGCTGTCCCAGAATTCGGGCTATCCGAAGGAAACGCTGCTGCAGGCGCTGGACGCGGCGGAGATCTCGCCGGGGATCCGGGCGGAAAAGCTGACCGCGGCGGACTTCGCAAGACTGACGGACGCGGTTATCAATCTCGAGCAGGCAGGCCGGCAGCAGTAAGTTAACTGGAGGGCTGCTGTATCAGCTCCCATAACGCCGGCTGTGGAGCGCCTTTTCGGGAAATCACGCAAATAAAAAAGGAAGCTCCGAAATCGAAGCTTCCTGCGCCGGACCGGGGAGTCCGGCTTTTTTATTCTGTTATCTATTCTGATATAATAAGCAGAAGATTGTGGGGACAATCTTAACCGCGGGTCTTTCCGCCGGCCACATTGTAGGTGACTCCGTCGATGTATCCGCCTCTGTCGCTTGCCAGGAACATGCACAGATTGGCGACTTCGCTGAGCTTTCCGGAACGTCCGAGAGGCGTTACGGATTTCTTCGCGTATCCGGCTCTGAGTTCGTCTACCGTAATCCCTCTCGTATATGAGAGCGCCGATTCATAGGCCAGCGTCCGAAGACCCGTGGCTTCCATAATTCCGGGAGCTACGCCTACGACACGTACGTTGTACTTTCCGAGCTCTTTGCACCAGCTTCTCGTCAGCGAGTTTACCGCAGCCTTAGTCGCCGCGTATACCGACTGACCTTCCGAACCTTCAAGACCGCTTTCCGATGACATATTGATAATGACGCCGTCATTCTTCGCGACCATCTGTCTTGCCGCAGCCTGGGCACACAGGAATACGCCGTTCAGATTGATGGACTGAACCTTGTTCCATACCGCTTCGTCCAGTTCGAATTCACCTTCCGGGTCCTTCGGATCCACCAGCAGTCTCGGGATATTGATCCCGGCGTTGTTTACGAGGACGTCCACCGGTCCGAATGTTTCCTTTGCCTTTGCGAACGCGGCGTCGACGCTTTCCTTGTCCGTCACGTTGGTCACGCAGTACAGCATTTTGCCGGGCGCCGCTTCGAATTCAGGTTCCTTCGGATTGAGATCGCATACGACGACGTTCGCGCCCTGATCCATAAAGCCCTGGGATACGGCCCTGCCGATTCCGCTTGCGCCGCCTGTGACGACTACCGTTTTACCTTCGATATTTAACCAGCTCATTCATTCTCCTTAATCATGGGTTCCATACTGTCCGATCCGACAGCTTTATTTTTCAAGCAGCGAACAGACCTCTCTGAGCGCTTCCCGCTCGTCGATTCCGTCGCAGAGAACCGTCACCCTTGCGCCGTACCGGATCCGAAGACTCAGCACGGATACGGGATGCCTGCAGTTGGCGAGACCGCTGTCGTTTCTGAGAAACGTATCGCTTTCGTACCGGCCGGAACGCATCTTCAGCTGCGCCGCTTTCAGCGCATGGATACCGGCCGGATCTGTGATCGTGACTTCTCTGCTAATCATCAGGCTGTTCTTCCTGCTTACTCGTTGATTTCGATAACGGTTCCGATCTTCATATCCGGGGAGTCCTTCTTCTCGACAACGATCGCTCCGGGGAGACATTCGTCGGGAGTGCCCGTAAAATTGACCGTAAGATGACCGAGGCTTACGAGATTACGTTCCGCCAGATCGCCGACGGCGAGGATCTTATACGGAACTCCGTCGTAGCTGATGGACATCCCGGTTTCGATCTTCTTTTCGATCGGAACCACGTCGATGCCGTAGCAGAAATCTTTCAGGGTGTCCGGAGCGTTTTCTCCGAACAGGATCATCATTTCTCCGCCGAATGCGTCGACAGAGGATCCGGCGCTTTGTACCGTAGTGCGATAAACTGACATTAGTAAACTCCTTAATATGGTTTTGTCTTAATTACGATTTATGATTTCCGATCAATACATGCCGAAGCTGCACAGCCATGCGACGAGGACGCGGGGAACGCCTACGAAGAAACGCGAGTAGAGGACCGACGGAACGCCGACTTCAACCGTTTCAGGTTCCGCTTCCGCAAGGCCGAGACCTACAGGGATAAAGTCGCATGCGCACTGCGTGTTGATTGCGAACAGAGCCGGAAGAGCCAGGTTCGGAGCGATATTGCCCTTGCCGATTTCAACGCCGATAAGCGTGCCGACGATCTGGGCGATAACGGCGCCGGGACCGAGCAGAGCGGACAGGAACGGGATGGAGCAGATAAAGCCGAGAGCGATCAGGCCCCAGATATTGCCGGCCAGCGGGAGCAGCAGGTTTGCGAACCAGTTGCCGAAGCCGGAGCCGTTGATGATGCCGATGAGCATCGCGACGAAGGCCATGAAGGGAAGGATGGTCGTGATCATCGACTGGACGGCGTCACGTCCCGCCTGATACAGCGTGTTGACGACTTTCCCGGCGCCCATCCCGATTTTCTGAATCAGGCTGGATTTCGAGTTTTTACCGAGGGTTTCGGAGACCTTCTTGTCCGCGGAATACTTGAATTCACGTTCGGATTCCTTCGCAGCCGGAGCGGCTTCCGTCTGAACGGTTCCTTCTTCGGCTTCAGTCTGTCCGATTGCGACAGCGCCTGCCGGAGCCGGCTCGATCTGTGCGTTGGTGACGCCTGAAACGTAAATTTCCGGTGTGATGAACTTCGCCAGCGGACCGCTTTTCCCGACCGGCATGATGTTTACGGTCGGAATTTTTTTCTGCGGGTAGATGCCGCAGCGCAGCGTGCCGCCGCAGTCGATGATCGCGAGGAAGATCTGGTCGTCCGGTACGGCTGTTTTGAAGCCGTTCACGGCGTCCGCGCCGGTGAGGCTGCAGATCTTTTCGACGATTTCCGGTTCGGCTCCGCCGCCGGTGATGTACATGACCGTGTGCTTCTGTTCGGTAGGCTTGACTACGAGAGGTCCGCCGTATCCGCCGCTCCCGGCCGTTATCTTAATTGCTTTATATTCTGCCATTTCAGTTCCTTTCTAAAAATCACGCAGTGTGCAGCGATATTATGCTGCGACTGTTTCGTCCTGTCCTTCGAAGGTACGTGCGAGCTTGATGCCCTGCTGCTTTTCAACCATGTTCGTTGTGAAGTCTGTGACCCAGCCTGCGAAGAAGTTCATGACGAGACCGACGAGCATGTACCGGACTGCCAGAGGCGTCGTTGAAAGACCGAGTGTCGTGATGCCGTCCGCAATACCGAGATAGATGAAGATTTCACCGACGTTGATATGCGGGAACAGACCGCTGTTGGTATGGCAGTGGTATGAAGCGCTTGCGTAGTAGCTGGGCTTCATGTACTCAGGCAGGAATTTGCCCATTGAAAGCGCCATCGGGTTCCCGAGCATGAAGGCCGACAGGAACGGCAGCACGCCGTAAGCGAGGATAACGTTCTTCGAGCATACCTGCGCGAACTTATTAATCCGTTCTTTACCGATCAGTGCGATCAGTGCGTTCATGAATACGAGAAGAAGAAGTACTTTCGGAACGATAGTGCTTACCCAGCTGATGAATGTTTCGGCTCCCGAGTCAAATAACCCCATAAAACCGTCTGCGAATGCAACAATGAAATCCATAGGATCCTCCTTGAATAAAATATATTAAGACTGATGTCTTATTAACTTGAGCTTTTTCTGAGGCGTCTGAATCCTCCGGTCAGGAAATTTCCCGCCTTCTGCATCGGGCTCGGCGGCATCGGCACTTCCTCGCCGCTCATGATGGTCAGGTAATTCCGGTTCGCGTCTACGACGGCCCGGGTCATCGAGGAGCTCAGCTTCAGGTCTCTGCAGTCCTGTTCGCTCAGATCTCCGACGTTGCGTCCGTTGAAACGGTCGAAGGACCTGAACCTGGCCAGGATCGTAACGCCCTGCATCGCGGTTCCCTTGACAATCACGCCGTCCTTGTCGATCGCGAACATGACGATGGCGCCGGCTCTGACCGCTCCCTTGAATTTGCCGATCGCGGCCCTCCAGCCTTCATAGCGATATTCCTTGTAGACCTTTGTGAAGCTCTGCATCTGCAGAAAGGTCAGCGCATACTGAAGCAGGAACGCTGCGACAAATAACAGAATGATTACAAACATCGTTTCTCCCTTCTGATCCGGTATTACCGGTCGAAAATCGGTTTATCAGCGATAAAATAGTGCAGGATTTCGGAATAGCAGCGCATTCCTGAAAGACTTCGGATCACGTCCTGATTCTCAGACAGCCGTACGATCTCTTCGTACAGTCTGACAAGCGTCACATCGTCCTCGGCTTCCTTCGGCAGTGCGGCGAGGATCACGATGCGAAGTTCTTCATTTCCGGATTCCGCGAGACCGCGGGGGATAATCCCGAGAGCCGCGCCGGGGGAGCGGCCCAGCAGATGAAAGGTATGGGGGAAGGATACCTGTTCGCTGAACCGCATCGACGATCTGTGCTCGCGCTCCAGAAGCCGTTCGGTAAATCCTTTATCCGCAAGTCCCTGTCCGGAAAGCGCCCCGCCCATTCGAGTCAGGATGTCGTCGTAGGCCGTTTCCGGTTCGAAAACGAAAATTCGCGAGTCGTCCAGCAGCGAAAGCAGAACCGAGTTGCTGCCGTGGGTGACCGGGATGTCCAGCTGGTTGATGTAGCGCACCTGGTCGATCCGCTGCCTGAGGATCTTTTCGTCGAAGACCTCGTCCAGATAGATTACCGGGACGCCTTCGACGCTGCATCTTCTGTCTGTCGTGATAAGCAGATCGTACTGATGCACATCGTCGAGACATCCGGGCCTGTCCGGAATAATGTCGAGGACCGTGTCCTCTTCGAATATATGCCGCAGCTGGTAGGCGATGAGCCTCTGAGCCGCGCCGCCGCTGTGATGTACGACGAGCACCCGGAATTTTCTCTGATTCTGATGCCGCTGTTCTTCGATAAACACCTCGAAATACGAAGCGAGAAAACCGATCTCATCTTCGCTGACCGGACAGCCGACACTTTCTTCGACGATGCGCCCGGCCCTCGAGGCCATGTTCCAGGCCAGGGGGAACTTTGCGCGCATCTCGTCTTTAATCGGGTTTTCCAGACGCAGACCGTAGCGGAGCCTGTTGGTCAGGAAATAAATATGGCAGATGAATTCGTCGAGTTCGTCTGTAAACTGGAAGCTCAGATCGGTTTCAGATCTGATTACATCGATGATCTTCTGAACCAGCTCCGCCGTTTCCTCGCCGATATCGACAAGGTTTCCGATCTCACCCCATTCCACCGGATTGCGCATACCTGCAAGGGGGATTGTCAGAAATATGCGTTCTTCCGGAGGAAGGGTTATGCCGAGGCTTTCCGAGACGGCGTCGGCGAGTTCGTCGGCCGGCTTGTACAGACCGCTCTGTTTCAGTTCGAAAAAACGGGGATGAGGGAAGTGGACGGGATATCCGTTCAGATATCTGTCCAGACATACGGTCAGGTATCTGCCGAACAGCCGTACCGTATTGCTCTCAAGTCCGTACTGCTGGGTGAGCGCTTCGAACCGGTTCCAGATATCCTTGTCGAGAACGTCACGATTGTAAATGAGCTCGTAGTTGTTCTCGAGGATAAACCTGCGGATCTCGTATTCGTCACCCTTGAGACTGAGTCCCGTATTGGGTTTTCCGATCACTTCGATCCCGTATTCAGAAAGAATGCTCTTAAGTCGTTTCAGATCTCCGTTGAGCGTCGATCTGCTTACATCCATCTCCTCCGCCATGTCGTCGATGCGGCTCGGGTCTGCCGTATTCATCAGCACGTCTGCGATATAGGAGATTCTGATCTGGGGATTCTCAAAATCCCGGATCGGTTTCGTGATCTCGTCGCGAATCTTTACAAATGACGGTATATCGAACAGATACAGTCTGTATTCTCCTCTTGTCAGGTCGATTAGTGCAGTGCCTGAGAGCTGTCTGTTAAGCTGGGCGATTTCATTGGCGACTGTTTTTTCGCTCACGCCGAGCTTTCTGCTCAGCTGATCCGATTTGAAAATCAGCTTGCGTTCCATCATCTGAAGGATTTTTGCGGATCGAGTTTCGGTGTCAAACCATCTCATGTTGTCCTCACGTTTCGTCCGTTCTTTCGATAAACTTAGTATAAAGGCTTATCCGAACAAAATTAATACGGTCTTTTTCTGAAAAAAAGAAAAGAATAAAACTAATGAAAAATTAATTACAATTAGAATATGAACAAAATTTCACAAGAACGGATACGGGCTCTTCGAGGATCAGCGCATCTGAAAGTGGTTGCATGACGGCGGCGTCATATTCGATATAAAAAAAACGGCTGCTTCGGCAGTCGTTCTGTTCGATTCGATGACGATTTTGAAGAACCGGTCGTTCCTCGTGATCTGCTTATTCATTTTGCTGCCGGACGGGGTTCCGTCCATATGCGCCTGTCTGAGTTCGTGTAAAAGATATCGGGCGCAGCCGCAGCTTCATTCGAGCAGCGCCAGCGCCGTGGACCGGTCGGTGATCAGAACGTTTGCAATCCCGCCGTTGAGGGCCGCTCTGACTGCTTCTATTTTTCCCGGACCGTAGGCGATCGCGATGCGCTGCGGAATCTTTTTAAGCTCCTCGAGGCTCAGTCCGATCACACAGTCGTTGTATTTGCACTGAGTTTCCCGGCCCCCGCTGTCATAGATCCTGCCGATGATCTCTCCGCGCCCGTTCTGTGCCGCGGTCTTTTCCAGCTCGCGGCGCTGCTGCTCGGGGATTGCGGCGATCCAGTTTTCTTCACGCATCGATCCGATGCCGAATACCGCCGCATCGGCGTGTCTGGCCAGATCCAGCGTGTGGGAAATCATCGGCTCGTCGAAAAACAGAGCGCGGACCTCGGGATTCTTCACGTACATCGGCGCGGGAAGGCTCTGCACGCTGCAGTTCAGGATATCGGCAAGACGGGCGGCCAGCAGCGACGTGTAAATGCTCAGATCGTTATCCGGACGTGTCTCCGACTTGACAGATCCGACGAGGGGGACGATCTCCGCATCGGGAAAACGCATCCCCTTGCGCAGCTCATCCTCCTCGAAGGCCCTGATCACGTTCTGCATGAAACGTCCCCAGGTGATCGCGAGGATCATGTTCGGCTTGAGCAGGCGTTTCAAGTACATCGCGCCTTCAACGCCTATCTGATTCAGATCGGCCTGCGGGTCGCAGTCCGGTGTGACGACCGCTTCGCGCAGCCCCCAGCGCTCTTCGAGCTGTCTTTCGAGATCGTAGTAATTTTCCGTTTTAAATCGCAGACGGACCTCGACGCAGCCTTCGTCCTTCGCCTGCGACAGGATACGGGAGACTGCGGAGCGGGAAAGTCCGAGGCGCTTTGCGATCTTGTCCTGGGACAGACCGTCGTAATAATGCATCCGGCAGATCCGTTCCATGAGCCGGTAGTCTGTTATCGCCATTTGTTTTCCTGTCTGATTTCTGCCGCTGGGAGGCTTCCCGTGAACCGTCGGTCTCCTGAGATCCCGAAGGGGGAGCTTCTATTTCAGCAGCTGATTTGTCGTTCGCCAGCCGGGCATCGCGCGGTCCATGACGTCGTAAAAACGCGGACTGTGGTTCGCTTCGACCAGATGGGCCAGCTCGTGTACGATCACGAGGTCCGTGCAGATGCGCGGATATGCCGTAAGCTTCAGGCTGAACAGCAGCTTCTGCTTGTCCGTGTGACATGAGCCCCAGCGCGCGCGCATCTCCCGCACATTCCATTCGCTGCAGGATTCACCGACGCGTTCCTCCCACAACGGGAGCCTCAGCTCGATATAGGTCTTGAGTTCTTCGCGCAGATAATCCTTCGCCTTTTTTTCGATCTGGGAAGGATCCGCCGGATTCTTGACGTACACTCTGAGACTGCAGTCGTCTCTGACAGATGCGCCGCAGCCTGGAACCGCGTTCAAATAGAGCTTTTCTCCAAAATAGGGGATAGTCGTGCCGTCACGGAAATCCGGTTCCGGGTCCGGGATATCCTGCCCGTCGATCCAGCTTTTCCGGCTGTCAATGAATGTCAGGACAGCCTTGTCCGGAACCTGGAACGGACAGCTCACCTTCAGAAGTCCTCCGGGACCGACCCTGAGGATCATGTTTTTCATCGTGCGGCGGGTGATCTCCACCCTGCCGCCGTTGTATTCGATGAATTTCTTTTTTGTTCGTCTCATGCAGTCTCCGCTGTTATACCTGGCTGATCAGTACGGTAATATCGGATTTCGTATCCAGACCCGTTCGCTCCGGGTTATTCGGACTTACCGTGATGGACAGATTCCATCCGCTGACAACGGCGCTTATTTTTGTACTGCCGTCAGTCTGGGTCACCGCATAATCTGTCTGATCCTTCAAATACTCCTGATAAAACGAGGAGACTTCTGAAACATCTGATGCCGAGCCGTAAATGAGCGTCCAGCCCGGCTGTCCGTTTTCTGTCGTAATCGGGTTTGAATCGCCGGCCTGAACTGCGTCGTACAGAGGGACCAGATTTTCAGGATAGGTTTTAGTGACATCGTCGATTACACCCGATGAGTCGAGCTTCTCCTGATTTTCGGCGATAATTGCAGTCATTTCTTCCGGAACGACAATTTCGGAGGAATCGGCCGCTGCGGTGGTTGAAGAATCCGACGAATTCGTATTATCGGACGTAACAGCATCCTGGGTCTGCTCGGTGTCTACAGAGACAACCTGGTTATGCTGATTAGACCTCCACACAGAGATTCCGATCGTTGTTGCGATAAGGGCGGCATAGAATAGTAGAAAGATTGGTTTAGTTAGGATTTTCATATTACCCTAATCTTAACGCAGTCCGAGCCTTCTCTTCAACTTGATTATTTTTCAAAATTACTCTATACTAATATAGTTAATACGTCTGTAGATTGTATACAGGCGGCAAAGGCTGTGAAGAGGACGCCTTACGCGGCGACGAATCGACAGAGAAGCTCTGAAAAGCTGAGACAGAGCAGATTCGCAGTATAAGGAGATCACCTCGGAGCCGGACTGTTCAACGTCGTAGACCCAGACAGTCCCGGTAAATCCGTTATCTTTATTTAATGAAGTGGACAGATATTCTGTCAATATGGGTGGTACCGCGATTAATCGTCCCATATGCGTTAATGACGCATATGGGATTTTTTTATACGGAAAAACCGCTGGAAAAAGTGGAGGAACCATGACAATTTTCAAGCCGCTGCCGGATCAGAGCGTCAAAGAGACCGAGTCTGCGATCTCTGAAAAATGGGAGGATATGAATATCCTCGAACGTTCGACTAAGAATAGAGAAGGAAACGAGGACTTCGTATTTTACGAAGGCCCGCCTACCGCGAACGGTAAACCCGGAATCCATCACGTGCTTGCACGCACGCTGAAGGATTCCGTCAATAAATATCAGGTAATGAACGGAAAGCACGTGATCCGCAAGGCCGGCTGGGACACCCACGGACTGCCGGTCGAAATCGAAGTTGAAAAGAAGCTCGGCATCGAAAGCAAGCCGGAGATCGAAGCCTACGGCATCGGAAAATTCAACGAGGCCTGCAAGGAATCCGTCTTTTCATATGAAAAAATGTGGAGAGAGATGACGAAGCGTATGGGCTATTTCATCAATCTCGACGATCCCTACATCACGCTTAACAACGATTATATCGAATCGGTCTGGTGGATCCTGAACCGCTTCTTCGAAGAAGGCTTTATCTACGAAGGGCATAAGATCATGCCCTACTGCCCGCGGTGCGGGACCGGTCTGGCCTCTCATGAAGTCGCCCAGGGCTATCAGGAAGACAAGACGAATACGGTAGTCTGCGCGTTCAAACGCTCGGATCAGGACGAGTACTTCCTCGTCTGGACGACAACTCCATGGACCCTTGCGGCGAACGTCGCCCTTGCGGTTAATCCGAAGGCGGACTATGTCCGCGCTAAGAGCCGCGGAGACGTCTATATCTGCGCGGAAAACCTCGCGCCGAAGCTGCTCGGAGACGACTACGAAGTCATCGACCGCTTCAAGGGAAGCGAGCTTGAAGGCATCGAATACGAACGCCTGATGGATTTCGTGCCTGTCAAGAAGAAGGCTTTCTATGTCACGACTGCCGACTACGTTACGACCGACGACGGGACCGGTATCGTTCATATCGCTCCGGCCTTCGGGGAAGACGACTATCAGGTAGGCAGAAAATACAATCTGCCGGTACTCCAGCCTGTGGACGAAGAAGGAATTTACACGGCGACGCCGTGGAAGGGACATTTCGTTCTCGAAGACGGACTGGATCTTGAGATCATCAAATGGCTCAAGGAAAACGGAAAGCTGTTCAAGAAGGAAAAGGTCGTTCACAACTACCCCCACTGCTGGCGCTGCAAGACGCCGCTGCTCTATTATGCGAAGCCGTCCTGGTATATCGAGATGACCAGAATAAAGGATGTGCTCGTCAAAAACAATGACGGCGTTAACTGGTATCCGGATTTTGTCGGAGAAAAGCGTTTCGGCAACTGGCTCGAAAATCTGAACGACTGGGCGATCTCGAGAAGCCGCTACTGGGGCACGCCGCTGCCGATCTGGCGCTG
This sequence comes from uncultured Eubacteriaceae bacterium, assembly GCA_937872065.1. Classification (GTDB taxonomy): domain Bacteria; phylum Bacillota; class Clostridia; order Eubacteriales; family Eubacteriaceae; genus UBA7485. The sequence goes on from CALMRA010000215.1 coordinate 17,088, forward strand.
CGAAAACGACGATTGCGGAGAAGTCACTTCCGTCGGTTCCCGGAGAGAGCTTGCCGAACGTGCGATTGAAGATATCGACGAAAATATCGAGCTGCACCGTCCCTATGTCGACGATGTTCACCTGACCTGCCCGAAATGCGGCGGCCGTATGACGAGAGTCACGGACGTTATCGACTGCTGGTTCGATTCGGGATCGATGCCCTTCGCCCAGTATCATTACCCCTTTGAAAACAAGGACAAGTGGGAAAGTCAGTTCCCCGCGGACTTTATCTGCGAAGGGATTGACCAGACACGCGGATGGTTTTACTCGCTTCTCGCCATCTCCAGCTTCCTGACAGGGAAGGCGCCG
>CALMRA010000216.1 GCA_937872065.1 uncultured Eubacteriaceae bacterium
GACTCAGCACGCCGATCGAATAGGAACCCTGCAGCTCGTCCGTAGACTTCTGGACCGCATTGAGCAGATCTCCGTCGTAGTTTTCGCTGATCAGATGCGCGATGACTTCCGTATCGGTATCCGAGACAAAACGATGACCCTGTTCCGTCAGACGTTCCTTGAGCATAATATAGTTTTCGATGATCCCGTTGTGTACCACCGCAATCTTTCCGTCGGAGCTCATATGAGGATGAGCGTTCAGATCCGACGGTTCCCCGTGAGTCGCCCATCTCGTATGGCCGATTCCCACCGTACCTTCAAGCGGCGTCTTCTCGAGAACATCCTCGAGATTCTTCAGACGTCCCTGCTTTTTCTTGACATGGATCGTTCCGCAGTCATCCGCGACCGCGATCCCCGCGGAGTCATATCCGCGATATTCGAGCTTTGACAGCCCTTCCGTTAAAATTCCCTGAGCCTGCTTGCTTCCGATATAACCTACGATACCGCACATTGTGTTTGTACCTCGTTCTAGTATTTGCAGAAGGCATCTCTGTCCCCGGGATCGCTCCCGGGATTTGTCAGCCTTCATTTCAGGGCACCCGCCGAAAATTCGATTAACCCTGTCCTCGTCAACTCCGCAGGCCCGGCAGAGTTCTGGCGCTTTTATTCTTGCATCGGAATAAAAAAACGAGCCTGGATCTCCTCCTGTTTCGATCCGCATATTTTCCGATTCTCTGAATGCAGTGTATTATACCACAGTACTGCCGCCAGATTGTTGAAAATATGTCAGATTTTTTCAAAACTTGAGTTGATTCAGGCTTATTTAAGCAATTCTCTTAAATTTTTTGCTTTTTATTTACAATTATTTACAACCAGTCAGACGAAACTGATTACATTCTTTCAGATGTGACCAAATACGGTCAGTCCGCCAGACGCTCCTCGATGAGACTTCCGAGATCGCCCGCGATCGCTTCAAGCTCCGACTGGTCTTCCCCCTCGATCATAACACGGACCAGCGGTTCGGTACCTGACGGGCGGATCAGAACGCGGCCGCTGCCTTCGAAATGATCTTCGATTCTGCTTATCTTGTCCATGATCACGTCATCGTCCGTATAGCTGTATTTCTTACTGTTGGGAACCTGTGCGTTTACGAGAACCTGCGGGTACACAGTCATTTCAGAAGCCAGCTCCGAAGCCGACTTATCCGAACGCCCCAGCATATCCGTCAGCAGGGACGCCGTCAGAAGCCCGTCACCCGTCGTGTTGCGCTTGAGCATGATAATATGCCCCGACTGTTCCCCGCCGAGGATATAACCCTTGTCCAGCATCTCCTCGAGGACATACCGGTCGCCTACAGCCGTCTGCACGCTCTTAATCCCCTTGGCAGCCAGTGCCTTGTGAAGCCCGAGATTGCTCATGACCGTTACGACCGCCGTATCCTGAACCAGCTCGCCCTGTTCCTTAAGCGCGCCGGCCAGCAGATTGATAATCATATCTCCGTCGATCTCGCCGCCCTTTTCA
>CALMRA010000217.1 GCA_937872065.1 uncultured Eubacteriaceae bacterium
CGGAACGCCTTCACAGAAAATATCCAAAAAACAACCGGAACGACTCCTGCCGTTCCGGTTGTTTTACGTGTAAACGGTCCTTCAGACAGACGCAGCGGGAGGATCCTGAATCACCGGCCGGTTTATCGCTTGTGCATCCTTCGGGACTTTTATATAATTCTAATGATTTGAATCAAAATAACTTCAATGTACAGTCGGAAAGAAGGCGCCTCTGTGGATCTTGTCAAAGTCATTAAAAACAACATACTTTTCTGCGATCTGCCGGAGGACATCATCAGACAGGAGCTTCTTCCGCTGAGTACGCGCCAGCCCTACCGAAAGGGCGCCGGCATTATCGAACCCGGCGACCGTATGGAGCAGTTCGGTCTCATTCTGTCCGGGAGCATCCATCTGATGCACCTGTATCCCAGCGGCAAGTACAGCCTGTTTAACATACTTGGGGAAAACAAGGTCTTCGGAGCGGATCTGGTCTGCACGGGCACCCAGATCTCCCGCTATTCCGCTCAGGCGGCCAGGACCTCTGTGATTCTCTACTTTCCCTCCGATATGCTGCTGATGCCGGGGATGATCTCGGAAATAAGCCGCGAGAAGATCCGGGCCCGTCTGCTTACACTCATCTCCAATGAAAACATCAAAAAGGAATATCATATCGCGATCCTGTCACAGACCGGGATCCGCAACCGGATCCTGACGTACCTGACGATGCAGGCGGATAAAAAACAGTCGCCCGCCTTCGAGATCCCGTTTTCCCGGGAAGGGATGGCCGCCTACCTGTGCATGAACCGGAGCGCGCTGTCCCACGAGCTGAGCCGGATGCAGCAGGAAGGAATTATTTCGTTCCGCAAGAACCGGTTCACGCTGCTCAACTGGGAGGAGAGCGAGAAGGCCTGGGTCAATCTGGACGACTGATCAATTCTCATGCCTGGATTTAAAAAACTTACAGGCCTCGTCGATAAAGGACAGAATTGTCGGATTCGATTCCTGCTTCAGATAGCCCAGCTCTCGGAATCTATTCCGAAGGTCAGGTCGATATCATGTCTGAGAAGCTTCTCTGCGCATCCGTTGAAGCTGCTCTCCAGAAACGTAAACGAGACGTTGGGATGGGTCTGCTTAAACATACGCACCAGCTCGAACAGCTCTCTGTTCGTATTCGCCCCGGTGAAGCCGATACGGATTACCCGGTTTTCCGCGTCCCGGACAGTCAGCTCAAGGGCCTCGCACTGCTTCCAGATTTTCATGCAGCCTTCATAGAACATCCGGCCCGGACGCGTCAGGACAGGCCTATATCCTTCTCTGTCAAACAGCTGTACTCCGAGACTCTGTTCCAGCAGGCTGATCTGCTGTGAAAGAGCAGGCTGAGAGAGCAGCAGCTTTCTCGCCGCCGCTGAAAAAGATCCTTCCTGAACCGTGCACATAAAGTATTCGATCTTTTTATCCAGCATATTCTTTCCTTCCTCAGAGCCTTTAAAATGAAAAGGGTTCGTTTATCTACCCGCCGCCGCTTCGCTTTATTACTCTTATTATACTAAAAATTAAACTGCTGCATCCTCTCCGTGATTTTTCAAAAAGCAAAAAACGGACTCTGATTAAATCAGAATCCGTTTTTCTGTAACAGCCTTATTTAAAAAGATATTGACTCAGCTTCAGGAGAGTTCTTCTCCGTTCGTGGCGATAACCTTTTTATACCAGTCGAAGGATTTCTTTTTCTTACGGGACAGATCTCCTGTCCCGTCGTCGTACTTGTCGACGTAG
>CALMRA010000218.1 GCA_937872065.1 uncultured Eubacteriaceae bacterium
AATCCGCATATTTTTTCCTCCGAATCGTTTGTGTTCGCATTTGATGATTTCATTATAGCTGGTAGGAACCAGTTATTCAAGTCTAAACTTATATATTTTTATATTAACAGATATTTATAAAGTTATGTGATTTATATATAACTCTGTTTCATATTTAAGTCCGTTTTATACAGTCTGCTTAAGTGTTAACGAAGCGAAGATACCAGTTGAAAATTTTCAGCCGTCTTCTACGGGCCGCTTCTTCTATATATCCGCTGCTAATGATAAAACGCGCTGGGCGGCGCCGGGATCAAAGCAGAGCAATAAAAAAACCGCCCTTTCGGACGGCTTGAGATATCTGAGATCCTGAATTTATATTTCGCGTCAGGCCTTTTCAGTCTTCGCGTGCGAGATCCCGAGGAAACGGGACAGCGGCTTGTAGACGAGAAAGGTCACGCATGAATTGATGCCTGCCTTGAGCAGATTGAACGGAACGATAATCGGAAGGATCATCGGGATAACCGTATCGACGGAAACTCCCATGAAGATGGGCGTGAACACGAGATTCCAGATGACCATCATGATGGTCATCACAATCGAACCCAGCGCGAGGCCGGCGATTGCGCCCTTCATCGTATGATGCTTCTTATAGATAAGCGAAGCGGTGAGCACAAAGCTGCCGGTCGCCATAAAGTGCATCAGGATTCCGATAATTCCGCTGGATGCGCTTACTGTCACACCCTGGAGCAGGCACACGAGCACTGTCAGTACGATTCCGCCGAGAGGTCCGAACATGAAGCCTCCGATTAAGATCGGGATATCGGCCGGATCATATTCGAGAAAAGCCGCTGCGGGAAAGATCGGGAAATGGATCAGTGCGATGAGCAGAATGGACAGTGCGGCAAGCACGGCCATCTGTGTAAGGGTTTTGGTTTTCATAATTCCTCCTTACAGTCTGTTTGAGTGCATTAAAAAACCCCGGAAGGATTTCCAGGGGCATTTGCGGTAGATCGGACGCTGAGCATCCGTTTCTGCTGTTACTTTCATCCGGACTATACCGTTGGTTCCGGATTCTAACCGGATCGGCCTTTCGGCTCGAAGACTTATCGCTCTCGCGCATCACTTCCAGTGAGGATTTTCGCCTCGCCCTGAAACAGACTATTTGAATTTGTATCTATATTATAGCACCTGTCACAGGATTATCAAGTAGGCAGAGGCAATATATTACTCTTTTCGTCGATTTTGTTAAGCTAGCTGAACATATGAAACTTGTACAGGACAAACGCGACAAGCGCGGTCAGAACAACCGTGAGCGTTACGACCGGCCCGAAGCTTGCGAAGGGCAGTCCTGCGACATTCATGCCGTAAAAACTCGAGACCATCGTCGGGATCGCCATCAATATCGTGATCGCGGTCAGGACCTTCATGACAATGTTCAGATTGTTGGAGATAATCGACGCGAAAGCATCCATTTCTCCGCTGAGGATGTTGCTGTAGATCGAGCACATTTCGATGGCCTGATCGACTTCGATCAGAACGTCTTCCAGCAGCTCGACATCGTCCTCATACAGCTTGATGATCCGGCCGCGCTGCAGCTTTTCGATCACCATCTGATTCGACTTCAGCGAGGTCGAGAAGAATACGAGGGACTTTTCGAGCTCCAGCATCTGGAACAGCTCCTTGTTCTTCATCGAGATGTGCAGGGCCATTTCGACTTCCGCGCTGCGCTTGTTTATCGTGCGCAGGAAATACAGAAAGCGGGTCGCAGCCCGGTACAGAATCTGCAGGATAAACCGGGTCTTCAGATTCGTGAAGACGTATTTCACCTTCCCCGCGACGATGTCCTCGAAGATCTGCGTATGGTGCAGGCAGACCGTCACGACGCATACCGGCGTTTCGATAATACCGATCGGGTAGGTTTCGTAGGTAAGCTCCGCGGAATCCTTGATCAGCGTCGGGACGTCGAAGGTAATGAGCGAGCAGTTGTAGTCCTCGTCCTGTTCGACACGCGAAATTTCTTCATTATCCAGCGCGGCGCGCAGGTAGTCTTCCTGGATGCCGTATTGGGTCGAGACCATTTCGATCTCTTCCGCGCTGGGATCCGTCATATTGATCCAGCAGTTCTTTTCAAATTCCTCGATGGGCGCGACCTTGCCGTCCACCGTCTTGTAAATTTTGATCACTTTTATCTCCTGTCAGGCCCGCCAGCGGACCGAATTTTCTTTTTATACTGCAGCGTTTCTCTCCAGGGTCACCGTCCATATCTGGCTCCTTTCAGGT
>CALMRA010000219.1 GCA_937872065.1 uncultured Eubacteriaceae bacterium
GTTTACGGGATCTACAGCTTCGCAAGAAAGCTCGGTCAGGCTCTGGCCGGCGGACTCGGCGGCTATGCACTCGCATGGATCGGCTACGTGACCAGCACGGACGGTGCGGAAATCGTACAGACGACCGGCGTACTCAACGGCATTTACAGTGTCGCAACCCTTGTACCGGCAGTCTGCTACGCGATAATCGCGCTTATCCTGTTCTTCTGGTATCCGCTCAGCAAGCAGAAGATCGCTGAAAACCAGCGCAAGCTCGGTCTGGATACGACGGTCAAAGACGCTTAAGAAATATAAATAAAAAAGAGGCTGCCTCGCGGCGGTCTCTTTCGAAAATTTAATTTTTCACCCGTTTCCTGCTGTCCCGAAGCTGGGATTCAAATCCGGCTTCAATCTGGCGGTAGGTACTGGGCGTGCTTCCCTTCTCTTTTTTAAAGAGCTTGGAAAAGTACTGGACATCGTAGAAGCCGACGGCTTCCGCGACCTCCTGAACCTGCCGCGAGGTTGTCGTAAGCAGAATCGAGGCGTATTCGATCTTCTGAGCCCTGATATAGTCGGTGACCGTAACGCCGGTCTCTTTCTTAAACTGGGTGGACAGATAGCTCGGGTTGACGTTTAGACTGTCAGCGACATCCTTCAGCGACAGCGGAAGATCCAGATGGTTGGCAATATAATTCATCGCGTTTGAGATCATCGGGGAGTAACTCGCATAGGAATGATGGGAAACCGCTGACGTGTAGACCCGAATAATGTTCAGCGAGATCTCGTTCAACTCCTCTGTACCGCTTGCTTCCTCAATCTGAAGCGCGAAATCTCTTGAAATGCTGTTGAGCTGCACCGGATGTACCCCCCCTTCCTGTGCGGCTTTCCGGCATAATGTGTTGAGAATGATCATAAAGTTGCGCTGATCGCGCAGATGATCTGAAGCTCGCGAACGCATTTTGTTTCTGCGGAATTCGTTGTGAAAGCGCATCGCTTCCCGCCGGTCTCCTCTGGATACCGCATTGAGCATCTGATTTTCGATGTTATAGCGTTCTTCAAGGACGGAAACGGCAAGATCGTCGGCGGTGTTGGGCTTCGGCTCGTATAGTACATCATGTATGGCGTTATTCTCGTCGATAAAGACGACATCATAGTCATTGCCGCCGAAGAGAATACCCGCGATTCCGTTAATTACTGCGATATATGTGGGTTGATTCACAAACGGGAGATGATAGTAGTATTCAGTCAGAGGCACTGTGAAATCCGGGGTCATTTTGTTTTTGGACAGAATATCGGGAACAAAGTCGGGGTTTTTGAGATCATTCAGGAAAACCGGCCCGATCTGGAATATTCTGTCGGTTTCGTCCTCGCGGAACAGGACTGATGCGTAGTCGACTCCGAAGGAGTCGGTAAAACAGAAAATTCGTTTCTGATCCTCCTGATTTTTCAGGTTTTCCGTCATCTTTGAGGACAGGGATACTTCAAGAGGCGAACAGGTCCCGGCTATTTTAGACCGGAGATCCATATCGATCTCCGATATATCGAACCCCTCCAGATTTATAACCTGAGAATCGACGTTCAAAGTGGTTTCGAGCATGACAGAGATGCAGTCAATAAGCTGTCTGTTCATAAATGCTCCTTTCAAGGTGCTTCAATTGAAAATGCTTCTACAATAAAAATTCATTGAAGCTGAAGCTCAGTTAGTATTAATTCAGTATCGTTTACGTTTACAGTAACACCGATATTTTGGAAATTCAAATTCCGGTTTTCAGTCTGGTTATACACCAGATTCAATGAAAACCGGCTTACTATGGAGAAAAAGAATGAAAATGACATTCAGATGGTTCGGC
>CALMRA010000220.1 GCA_937872065.1 uncultured Eubacteriaceae bacterium
GTCCAGAAGTCTACGGACGAGCTGCAGGGTTCCTATTCGATCGGCGTGCTGAGTCAGGAGGAACCGGACAAGCTTATCGCGGTCAGAAAGAACAGTCCGCTTATTGTAGGGCTCGGCGACAAGGAAAACTATATCGCGTCGGATATTCCGGCGATTCTGAAGCATACGAGAAAGATCTACCTGCTGGACAACGATGAAACGGCTGTCCTGACCCGGGATAAGATCACGGTTTATGACGAAGATGGCGAAGAAGTGGGCAAACAGGTTCTGAATGTGGACTGGGATCCGGGCGACGCGGAAAAGGGCGGCTACGATCACTTCATGCTCAAGGAAATTTACGAGCAGCCGAAGGCGATCCGCGACACGCTTACTGGCCGCGTTCTCGAAGACGGCTCGATTCGTCTCGACGATGTCCAGCTTACGGCGGAGGACCTCGACGCGATCGACCATATCCAGATTGTCGCATGCGGAACGGCGTATCATGCCGGGCTGGTAGGCAAGGGATATATCGAAAAATTTGCGCGTATCCCGGTGGAAATCGAAGCGGCTTCGGAATACCGTTATAAGAATCCGATCATCACTGACAAGACGCTCTTAATCGTACTGAGTCAGTCGGGTGAAACGGCGGATACGCTGGCGGCGATCGATATCGCGAAGAAAAACGGGGCGCGTGTGCTGGCGATCACGAATGTTGTCGGATCGTCTGTCGCCCGGGAAGCGGACGATATTCTGTATACGAACGCGGGACCGGAAATCGCGGTTGCTTCGACAAAGGCGTACGTCACGCAGGTCGCGTGCATGCTGCTTGTGGCGCTGTACATGGGACGGCTTAACGGAAACACGTCGGCAGATGAAGAAGCTGAGGTGCTTCAGGCGCTGAAGATGACGCCTGAGCTCATCGAAAAAGCGCTGGAGGCGGCGCCGCGGATCAAGGAATTCGCCTACGATCACTTCAGTGCGGAAGACATGTACCTGATCGGACGAGGTCTGGACTACACGACGTGTATGGAAGGCTCGCTTAAGGTCAAGGAAGTCTCCTACGTCCATTCCGAAGCCTTCGCTGCGGGCGAACTCAAGCACGGTCCGATCGCGCTTATCGACAACGGAACGGTTGTGCTGGCGGTTGCGACGCAGGAAAACACCTTTGAAAAGCTTCTGAGCAATATCAAGGAAGTCAAGGCGAGAGGCGCTCATGTGCTGGCGATCGCTCAGGAAAACCATCCGGAGCTGGCCACTGAAGTAGACCAGGCGTTCTTTATTCCGGAAATGCACGATGTGACCTCCCCGATACCGGCGGTGGTTTATCTCCAGCTGTTCGCGTATTACCTTGCGGTAGCAAGAGGATGCGACGTCGACAAGCCGAAGAATCTCGCGAAGTCGGTAACCGTGGAATAGGTTGCGGGGAAAACCAATTCGCTATATAATGTGTCAATAAGTCCTTTTTCAAAAGACTTTATCGGCGCTAAGCTGCTAAGGAGCGTAAATCGCTTCGAAAGCATATATTGGAATGAAGTAAGCTTTCTCGCGATTTGCGTAAGTCTTTTTCGCGGCGAAAAGCTGTCGCTTTTCCTGCCGCTCT
>CALMRA010000221.1 GCA_937872065.1 uncultured Eubacteriaceae bacterium
CGGGTATGGAAGGTCCACTGATCGAGCACCTTGACCTGCTCGGCCGGAACCATATCGCACACGCTGTCCTCGCTGAGCACGACGTAGCCGAGAGAATTCGCGAGCTTGTCGATCCCGTGATTGACCTCTGGGTCCGCATGATACGGACGTCCCGCCAGCACCATGACGTTCCTGCCTTCCCGACCGGCATAATCCAGCGATCTCCGGGCCTCGTCCTTCAGCGCCTGCTTGTAGGTCTCATAGGCCTCGAAGCCGGTGCGCGCCGCCTTCATGACCTCCTTCCGGCTCACAGAAGCGTCGAATTCCTTCAGGCAGCGATACAGCGTCTTTCCCAGCGTCTTCGGCGACTCCAGCGAAAGATAGGGATACAGGAAACGTCTGTCCCTGAGACCGCTGATATTCGCGTTCAGGACCTCTCCGTAGTAGGCGACAACCGGACAGTTGTAGTGATTGTCTCCCGCGCCCTCGTCGACATTGTAGGTAAGAGACGGATAGAAAATCGTCTCGAGCCCTTTATCGATAAGCTCCTGAATATGACCGTGCATCAGCTTCGCAGGATAGCAGATCGTATCCGACGGGATCGTGTACTGACCCTTGTCGTAGGTGCGCCGTGTCGAAAAGTCCGAGAAATGCACCTCGTAGCCGAGCTCGGTAAACAGCGCATGCCACAGAGGCGCGAATTCGTACATCGACAGCGCCATCGGAAGACCGATCCTCCCGCGGGCGCCCCTGACTGATTTCAGTCCGCTGAAGTAATTCCGTTTCCATTCGTAGATATTCGGCAGCTCTGTGCTGTCCTTGATTTTCAGCGCTCTGCTGCACTGATTTCCCGAGATATAACGTCCCCCGTCTGAAAAACGGTTGATCGTCAGATGACAGTTGTTCGGACAGCTTCTGCATTTAGACGAGGTCGCGACATGGGTGAAATTCTTCAGCTCGGCCGCGCTCATCAGCGTGCTTTCTTTCGTATCCATGACGTGGAGGGCCGCCCCGTAAGCGCCCATCAGCCCCGCGATATCGGGACGGACTACGTCGTGCCCGAGCTCCATCTCGAACGCCCTGAGCACCGCGTCGTTCATAAACGTACCGCCCTGGACAACCACGCAGGAGCCCAGCTCCTCAGGAGATACGGCCCGGATCACCTTGTAAATCGCGTTCTTGACGACGCTGACAGAAAGTCCCGCCGAAATATCGGAGACGCTGGCGCCGTCTTTCTGAGACTGCTTGACAGAGGAGTTCATGAAGACCGTACATCTGGAACCGAGATTGACGGGTGCGGCGGACAGCAGGCCGATATGAGCGAATTCCTCCGCATCGTACCCCATGGACTTCGCAAAGGTTTCGATAAAGGAACCGCAGCCTGAAGAACAGGCCTCGTTGAGCATAATCTTGTCGATTCCGCCGTCTTTGATCCAGAAGCATTTGATATCCTGCCCCCCGATATCGAGAATGAAGTCGACATTCGGTTCGAAGTATCGCGCCGCCGTATAATGAGCCACCGTTTCGACGATCCCCTCGTCGATATGAAACGCGTTTTTGATGAGCTTTTCGCCGTATCCGGTAACGGAGCTTCCCGCGATCTGAATCCTGGGAGTGCAGAGCGTGTAGATTCTGTTCAGCTGTTCTGCGACCAGCGAGACGGGATCACCGCAGTTGGAACTGTAATACGAATACAGGATCGACTTGTCTTCCGCGATGAGCGTAAGCTTCGTCGTCGTCGAACCGCAGTCGATGCCCAGCCAGGCTCTGCCTGTATACGCGGCGATATCGCCGCTCTGTACCTTCGCCTTCCGATGGCGTTCGTCAAAACGCTCGTAGTCTTCCTTTGAAGCAAACAGAACCGGAAGACTCTCCTTCGTTTCAGTCTTTTTCTTCGCGCCGTCTTCAAGACTTCGAATCAGCTGATCGCAGCTGACCGTCTTCCCGTCACGGATGTACATCGCCGCGCCCAGCGCGACTGAAAACCGGTCGTAGTCTGGAAACTGCGCCGTCTCCGATGTCAGTCCCAGCGTCTCGACAAAGCGCTTTCTGAGTCCCCTGCAGTAATGGAGCGGGCCTCCGAGAAACATCACGCTGCCTTCGATTCTCCGGCCGCGGACAAGTCCCGTGATGGTCTGATTGACCACCGCCTGATAAATACTTGCTGCAACATCCGCCTTGACGGCTCCCTGATTGAGCAGCGCCTGGATGTCCGTCTTTGCAAAAACACCGCAGCGAGACGCGATCGGATAGAGCTTTGTCGATTTAAGACTTTCTCTGTCCATCTCGGTAACGCTCATGTTAAGCAGAACCGCCATCTGGTCGATAAAGGCGCCCGTTCCGCCGGCGCAGGAACCGTTCATTCTCTCGTCGATCCCGCCGTTGAAGAAGATCGCTTTCGCATCCTCGCCTCCGAGCTCGATGACAAGTCCGGTCTCGGGAGAAAGCTCGCGGACGACCTCTCCGGTGGCGTATACCTCCTGAACAAATTCGATGTCCGCCCGTTCCGCAATGCCCATGCCGGCGGACCCTGATATCGCCGCGGCAAAGGGCGCTGCGGCCAGATAAGGCCTCGCTTCCCTGAGCATTTCAAGGGTCGTTTCCTGCACCTTCGAATGATGCCGTCTGTATTTTTCGTAGATTATTTTTTCATTTTCGATAAACACCAGCTTTGTTGTCGTCGATCCGATGTCAATGCCCAGTGCCCGTGTATCCGTATTCATATTTCCGTTCTCTAATCTGTTCCGATACGAAGCCGGATTAAACATCCTCAGCTTCCGTTCTCATACTGTCTGAAACCTTTTTCAGTAATTGCCGTACAAAAAAAGCACACTCAGCTGTGCTTTTGAAATGATACCGTCTTTTGAAAAACTGAAAATTAACTGGCATTCGATATTACTTAATTAAATGAAGAAATTACTGATTAAATCTGCGTATCTATATAAAAAGACTGTCACCTTACTGCCAGCCGCCTGAACGATGCGACATTACAAGCCGTACAAGCAGAATTTTAATCTCGATAATCGTCATCTTAAAGGTATCACGGGTAAAGGGCGTTATAAGGATCGTTATACTGTCTGTCGTTATTGATCATAGTCTCTCTATACGTGTCTGCTGCGACTAATTTGTCATTTTATCATTTAAGCGTTCAATATCCTATAATAATTACATAAACAGAAAATTAACTTTAATTTCATCTTATTTAAACGTAGCGCAGGTTTCAAAACGCTGCTCAAGCTTAACAGGGCCTGTTCGCGTGTTAATTTTCAGTTTCTTTTTTTCGATATAATGGGACCATTAAGTGAAAAGGAATGATGCGATGTTTCAAATACTCGTCGTTGAGGACGATAAAAATACGGCCCGCCTGATGAGGGCGGTTCTTACCCATGCGGATTATGAAGTTTTTCAGGCGTCAAACGGACAGGAAGCTCTGGATCTGATGGACAGCCAGCATGTGGACCTGATCCTGCTGGACGTAATGATGCCTGTGATGGACGGATACGAGTTTACGGATCAGCTTCGAAAAAGCGGCGATAATACCCCCATCCTGATGGTCACAGCCAGGCAGCTTCCGGAAGAGAAATGCAGAGGCTTTCTTGTCGGAACGGACGACTATATGGTCAAGCCGGTAAACCAGGAGGAAATGCTGCTTCGGATCAAGGCCCTGCTCAGGCGGGCTCAGATTGCCAGCGAACGGAAGCTTCACATCGGAAAGGTGACGCTTGACTATAACGCGCTTACCCTGACTCGGGAGGGCGTAAGCCAGACACTGCCCCAGAAAGAATTCTATCTCCTGTACAAGCTGCTCTCCTGCCCTGACCAGATCTTTACCAGGCTCGAGCTGATGGATGATATATGGGGTATGGATTCCGAAACTGTACAGACCACAGTGAACGTCCATGTGACCAGACTTCGGAAACGGTGCGAGAACTTTCCGGAATTTGAAATTGTCGCGATTCGCGGGATCGGCTATAAGGCGGTGATCACGGATGCGTGAATGGCCGAAGAGAGTCAAACGGCTCCAGCTCGCACTGATGTTCAGCGGGATCGTATTTGCGATTATCCTGACGACGATGTTTATCGTGTTTATCGGACTGGTCGTACTGCGGGAACTGGGTTACGATTTCCTTGATGAAATAACCAGCGTCCCCGTTGCAAATTTCGCGCTGGCCAGCCTGTTCATCGGCACCGTCCTGTCGCTTCTCGCAAGCCGGCGGACCCTTCAGCCGATTCGCACCGTTGCCGAGGCTGCAGACAAAATCGCAGGCAGCGACTACAGTACAAGAATTCATCTTCACGGGCCGGACGAGCTCGTACAGCTCGGCGAAAGCTTCAATCATATGGCGGAGGAGCTCAGCAGTGTCGAAATGCTCCGGACCGATTTCGTAAACAACTTCTCTCATGAATTCAAAACGCCCATCGTATCAATGTCAGGTTTCGCGGAAATCCTGAAACGGGAGGATCTTTCTTCCGAGGAACGAAACGAATATCTTGATATCATAATCAGTGAATCGAATCGCCTGACCAAGCTCGCCTCGAATGTCCTGCTGCTGTCCGAGGTTGAAAATCAGACCATACTGACGGATATCGAAACGGTTAATATTACCGAACAGATTCGAAAAAACGTCGCACTGCTGGAACACAGATGGCGGGAAAAGAATCTGATGATCGACTTCGACAGCGACGAGATTTTCGTTGAAGGAAACTCGGAGCTGCTCAATCATATCTGGATAAATCTGCTTGACAATGCGATCAAATTTTCCCCGGATCATGAAATTATCAGTATCGCAGTCACGCTGTCTGAAGAGAATGTTATCGTATCTTTCACCGATCACGGCCCTGGAATCACCCCTGAAGGACAGAAACATATTTTTGACCGGTTCTATCAGGAAGACCGGTCACATTCCACCCAGGGGAGCGGTCTTGGTCTCTCTCTTGTAAAAAAAATCGTAACCCTGCACGGCGGCACCGTCCGCGCAGAGAACACCGGCTGGACAGGCGCGACGTTTTTCGTCGTTCTGCCGGAATATCGAAAATAAAAAGCTGCCCTCAACGGGACAGCTTTTTGTTTTCCTGTACTGATTTTCCTCAGCCGTTTATGATCTGTTCGATCTCTTCAGGCCTTTCGACGATGATCTTCGCACCTTTTTCTGCGAGCAGCTCACGTCCGCGGAATCCCCATTCGACGCCGATCAGATCCATCCCGGCATTCTGCGCTGTCGCAACGTCCACCTCGGAATCGCCGATGTAGACTGCCTGCTCCTTCGAAACGGCCAGGTTTCTGAGGACCTCGTTCACAGAGTCCGGGGCTGGCTTCCTGCGGATGCCCTGCCGTTCCCCGACCTGCGCGTCGAAGCAGCCGGGAAAATACTCTGCGCACAGATCCTGAACCGCATAATCCGCTTTATTCGAGACGACCGCCGTTTTAATTCCGTCGCTTTGCAGATTATCGATGAGTTCCAGAATTCCCGGATACGTCTTTGTATTGTCCGCGGAATGGATTTTATAATAAGCGTTGAAATCGCTGAAAATTTTATCGACGGACTCTTCCGAAGTGCCTTCGGGAGCTCCCAGCGTGATCAGTCTGCGGATGCCGTTTCCGACAAAGCGGCGCACCTCGTCCAGCGACCGGGTCGGATATCCGTGGTGTTCAAGCGAGTAATTAAGCGCATTTTTCAGATCCTCGAGGGTATCGAGGATCGTTCCGTCCATATCGAATATGGCTAATTCGTATTTCATCTGTACCTTCCTCTCTACGTTATTATAACGTACAGAGGACGAACTATTGGAGCAGCATTGTATGTTACAGGCTTCAGACCTTCATAGCCGTTTCGTATGCCTGCCAGATAGCGCCCATCAGATTCTGGAGTTGTTCAACGTGGTTTTTGCGTAATTCGCATAAAGGATGGGAATAAAACAGAACCGCCGAAATTTATCCGGCGGTCCTGTTTAAGGAGGTAGTATCTATGCGGCGTTCACGTAATTATTGATTCCACTGCGCAGTCTCTTTAAGAAGCCAGTCTTCCCAGGCATCAAAGCCTTCGCCTTTTTTGGCTGATACAGGGAAGATTTTAATTTCGGGATTTCTCATGCGCGCATATTCGACCACTTTGTCCATATCAAAATCAAAGTACGGAAGAACATCGATCTTATTGATCAGAAGAACATCGCAGACCTCAAACATCAGGGGATATTTGAGCGGTTTGTCATGTCCTTCCGGCACAGACAAAATCGCGAGATTCCGGCAGGCGCCGGTATCGAATTCCGCGGGGCAGACCAGATTCCCTACATTTTCGAGAAAAACCAGGTC
>CALMRA010000222.1 GCA_937872065.1 uncultured Eubacteriaceae bacterium
CCGTGAAGAACGATATTGACCATTTCAGGATCGATAACGCCCAGGTTCGATTCGGATGCGCGTTCTGTCGGAACGCCGTACATGATATCGGAGAATTCTGTTCCGATCATCGAGCCGCCCCAGCCGTCTGCCATCCCTGTTCGGATGGAACGGCGCAGGATCGATTCCGGATCCGATGCGCAGCCCACGTGGGTCGAATGCATCAGCGTGACGACTTCCTGGTCGATGGCTCTCGGCGCGATCTTTTCCCTGTTCCAGAGATCCTGACGGACCTGAGGAGCGCGGCTCAGGAAGCGCTGTGTTCCGAAGGGCTTGCCGAATTCCAGCAGCGCCATTTCGGACAGCTCGTGGGCCAGGTCGTATTTTTCCTTCGTGTCCGCGTCTTCGATGCCCCATTCGTTCGCAATGCGTCTGAGTTTTTCTTCGCTGCGAATTTTGAACGGACCTTCTTCGCTGGCTCTGTGCATCGCGTGGACGATGTCACGGGCGTGGTCGGAATGCGCGGCCGAACCGCCTGCGACCATGCGTGCGAAGTTTCTCGCGACGATGGTATCCTTCGTCGCTCCGCAGATCCCCGCCTTCGCGCCTTTGCCTTCCACCGGACTGATCCGGCAGGGGCCCATTGCGCAGATACGGCAGCAGATGCCCTTTTCACCGAACTGACACTGAGTCTTTAACGCCGCTTTGCGGTCCCACATGGTTTCCGCGCCGTCGGCGGCAGCTTTCTGAAGCAGGGTTTCGGCGATCTGATCGTACTCTAATAAAGGATTGCTCAATTTTCTCCTCGTTTCGGGTGCCGGTTTTTCCGGCCTTATCAGACAGAAAGGGACAGCGGGCAATCCGCTGTCCCTCACACTCAACATAAACTGTTCTATTTAATTAATTGCTATTAATTAACGGTTTAAATAACGATTATTTGATTTCAAGAACGGAATCCGCGTACAGGATGTTGTTCTTGATGATGTCGGCGGAGACGATCGTTTCCATCAGGCGCTTGTCGCAGGGATTGATAATCGCTGAAGACAGGCCGCTCTGCATCGCCATCGCGCAGAATGTCGCGTCCAGGATCGGACGGATGTGCTTCGGCGCGCCGTTTGAAACGTTGGACAGACCGCAGGTCGTCAGAAGACCCATTTCGGTGATCATCTGGATTGCCTGAAGCATTTCTTCCTGCTTGTCCTGCATGCCCTTTACGACCAGCGCCAGCGGGTCAAACAGCATATCCGTGGGTTCCATGCCCTGTTCCATGCCGCGTTCGAGCATTTCGGAGCAGTAGGTGATGCGTTCGTCGTTGTCCGCCGGAATGCCCTGCTTGGAGCACAGGCAGATGCACATGGCTTCGTTCTGAGCCGCGATATCCAGGTACTGGATACGGTCGCCCGCATCCGCGGAATTGACAATCGGCTTGCCCTTCGAACGGTCGTAGACCTTGATCCCGGCTTCGATAGCCTTGATGTTGGCGGTATCGAGAGCCAGCGGAACGTTGTCGAAGTTATCCTGCAGGAGCTTTACGCCCCACTGCATCAGCTCTTCGCCGTCTCTTTCGGCGGGTCCGATGTTCAGATCCAGGTAATCCGCGCCGGCGTCAAGCTGTTCCTGCGCGCGCTTTAAGATCGGTTCCGGATTGCGGGTCGTGAAGGCTTCGCGGATTACCGGCGAAATACAGTGGATGCGTTCGCCGATGATCATGAATTTTGACATATTATTCTCCTTGTGCGGTGAATTTGTTTTCTATATTGCCGGCGGATCAGGCGATGCCCGTCAGTTCACGCAGGAACTTCGGTACCTGAAGCGCTTCGGTCGGTCCGACGATAACTTCCCAGTCAGGGAGTTTTTCCTGGACGTCGCCCTGGAGAACGGCGACTTTGCCGGGAAGGATAAGCTTGCGGCTCTTCGTCTTTTCGGCGATGCCAGAGCTCTGAACGAAATCCGCGATGGTCGAGGAACCGAACTTGCCTGCCGCCCAGGCGGTCAGTACGGAATATCCGCCTGCATCCGGGATGATCAGGTATGACGGAACCTTCGAGCGTTCGATTTCGCCGGAGATAACGAAGTAGGACAGCGCGAAGTCGACGGTTACGAGAACCGGCGATTCATCATCAGCCTTGTTGAATTCGTAGATCTTTGGTTCGACGCGCATCGGCTTCTGCGGGTCTGTGTAGATGTTCTGTCTGAGACCGAACAGCGGCAGAGCCTTCGCATAGTCGACGTCTGTCATAACGATGATGGAGCCGTAGCGGAGTACGAACATGGACGCCAGCGCGACTTCCATCTGTTCGTTGCCGTCTGCGAGTTCGTTGACGAATACGACCGACGGATAGCCGAAGGTACGGTCTTCGCCCTTGAGGGCAGCTGCGCGGATATCCACCGCGTTGCGGTAGGCTTCCTTAATAGACTTCGTACCGACGTTGAGGATAAGCTTCTTCCAGCCGGCTTTTTCGACTGCTTCCACCGCGTCGTGAAGGTCTTCGATGGACGCACCGGAGACGCCGAGAACGATGTCGTTCGCCTGAGCCAGCGCAGCCATTTCAGCCGCGTTTTCCTTGTTCGCGGCGACGAGGATTCCGCCTGTTTCCGCAAGGATCGGAGCCGCAGCTTCCGCTGCTTCCTTATTTTCAGTGACGGCCATCGGGATGCGGCCGATTTCCTTAACTCTGTTGAGGAGTTCGACGAAGCGGTTTACGTCTTCGACGAAACGGACTGAAACGACTTCCGCGAACATGTCTTCGCCGATACGATCGTAGTAAACGTCCTTGAGATCCTGGAAGATCTTGTCGATCTTTTCCGGGCTGTCCACGTCGCTGACGGCAGCCGCAAACAGAGGCTTGCTGACGTAGGTCTTTTCGTGACGGAACATGACGGTTTCACCGCCGAGAGTCGCTTCCGTCGCGCCCTTGCCGATCTTGATGCTTTTCATCGGCGGAGCTGTCGCTTCTGATAATGAAGCCTTGTTTTCATCTGAAATATACGGACAGGCGCCGACTTCGGCCGTACCTGCCGCGACCTTCATCGAGAAGGCCATGCACGTCGGAAAACCGCATTCCTTGCAGTTTTTCTTCGGTGTCATCTTAAAAATATCTAATCCTTTTACTGCCATCTTACGCCTCCGCTGTCAGTGCTGAAATCAGTTCCGCCGCAGTTTCCGCAGACTTCGGATGTCTGACGATAACCGCGTTGCTGCCGCCGGCAAGACACGCCGCCGCTGTCGCGACTTCCATGTCGATGCCTCTGGTTTCCTGATTGCCCCATACAGGCATTTCAGCTTCCGGGAAAACGGCTTCCTTGACGCTCCACGCATCGTTTGCAACGTTCGTGATAATAGGCATCTGAAGATCGGTGTCATTCTGTCCGAGAGCGGCCAGACGGATGCGGTCCATCGTCGACGCGACGTATTCGAAACCGTAGCCTACGGCAGCGGAGCCGATATCCATAACGATGGCTTCAGGCTTGATGCCCTGCTGTGAGAGCAGGATGTTCAGCTGCTTCGCAAGGTTGATATCTACGGCCGATTCGCCGGAGATTTTATGGCCCGCCGCGTTTCCGGCGATACCGATGGTTTTGTAATTGTCTTCCACTGCCGAGAAGAGCACGACATTTTTGTCGATCAGAGCGTTTGCAACAGCCTGAAGGAGCTGCGCGTCTTTTTCCGCGTTCTTGCTTCCGCCGATAACCAGCGGAATATCGACCGCTTCTTCAACTGCCTTGGCAGTCGCGACACATTCTTCAACGGAGCGGTCCGCGCCGTTGGGATCTGCGC
>CALMRA010000223.1 GCA_937872065.1 uncultured Eubacteriaceae bacterium
GCTCTGAAAAACGAGAGCTCCGGCCGCCTGGTGATATATGCGATGCCGTCATATTTGACCGACGCCAGCGCGCCTTCGAATTTCGAGAACAGATACGAGAAGCCGTCTCCGTGAACACCGACATTCGTTCCGCCGATCACCGTCCGCATTTCAGTTTTATGAACTTTGTACTCTTCGTTCTGCTGATCGATCATATTGACGATCAGCTGACCGTCCGTCAGGACCTCTCCTCTCCGGATCCACGGCTTGTCCTCAGATGCCAGCGCTTCGAGGGTAAAGACGTATTCACCGGAAACACTGTTTTCCGGAAGCTTCGGTTCGATTACAAAGCTTTCGCCGGAGGCGCCCGTAACATCCAGCGGTTCCGACAGGATCATCCGGTCCTCGTTTTTCAGAACGAGCCGGTAATCTGCGAAGTCCTCCAGATCCGTAAAGAACGACCGGTTTTCAACAATCAGCTTCGTTCCGTCCGCCCTGATCCGGACCGGACTGTACAGCGCCCGAACCTCCTGAATCTTCGGCGAGTCCGTTCGGTCCGCATAGACGATTCCGTCGCCGCAGAATTCGTAGTCGGTCCCCCGGTCGCCGAAATCTCCGCCGTAGGCATATTCTGCCGCACCCTCCGGACCTTCGACCGCGATCGCCTGATCGATATAATCCCAGATCAGTCCGCCCTGATACTTGTCGTACGCGTCTTCAAGATCCGTATAATCGACGAGTCCTCCGAGGGAGTTTCCCATACCGTGCATGTATTCGCAGGACAGGAACGGTTTCTCCGGATCGTTTTCCAGATATTCGCGAATTTCCTCCGGCTTCCCGTACATCCAGCTTTCGACGTCAGTACAGTCCGGCCAGTCCGACGCAAAGTGGCAGCCTTCGTAATGGACCGGACGCGACGGATCGCGCCGTCTGAAATAATTCGCCATCTCAAGGATATCCTGTCCCGCAAAGGATTCGTTGCCGCAGGACCACAGCGCGACACAGGGATGATTCTTGTCGCGTTCCAGCATATTCTGCGCGCGGTCAAGAACCGCCGCCTGCCATTCGGGTCTTGAGCCCGGAATATTGTCCTCCGCGTCGATGATTTCCTCGTGCTGCCAGCTTCCGTGGGTTTCGAGATTCGTCTCGTCGATGACCAGCAGACCGTACCTGTCGCACAGCTCGTACCAGAAGGACTGGTTCGGGTAATGGGAGGCCCTGACAGAATTGATGTGGTTTCGCTTCATAAACCGCGCATCCTGTTCCATCTCTTCGCGGCCGATCGCGCGTCCTGTTTCCGCGCTGAATTCGTGACGGTTGACGCCTCTGAAAATGAAGCGTCTGCCGTTGAGCTTCATCAGCCTGTCTTCAATTGCGAATCGTCTGAAGCCGACGTTCTGAGTCACACTTTCCAGCGTGCTTCCGTCCGTATCCGCAACGACAAGTTTAAGGCTGTACAGCGCCGGATCCTCGCAGCTCCACGGGAGTATATCGGCAAAGTCGGCGCTGAAGCTGACTTTATCAGCGATGTTCTTCTTATCCTTCCATAGACCTGTTCCGTCAGGTCCCGTAAGCTCCGCTTCAATAAATCCCTGCTTTTCGCCTGTGAGCCTGATGTCGATATCCAACCTGCCTGCTCCTGTGTCCGCATCGTAATCGGCTCTGATATCGAGATCCTCGGCGTGTGTCTCAGGCAGGGAGACAAGCCGGACATCCCGGAACAGTCCGGAAAACCGCCACATATCCTGATCCTCAAGCCAGCATCCCGTGCTGCGCTTGTAGACGCGGGCGGCAAGCCTGTTCGTTCCCGGGCGGATGATATCTGTCACATCGAATTCCGCCGGCGTGAAGCTGTCTTCGGAGTATCCGAGGAACTGTCCGTTAAGCCAGGCGTACAGCGCCGTTTCCGCTCCGTCGAAGACGAGTCTGACTCGTCCTTCCGTATTGATCTCCGGTTCGAAATCGAGAACATACGAGGCGGTCGGATTGTATGCTTCGGATACTTCGGGAGCCTTCAGATCCTCAAAGCCGTCCCAGGGGTACATTTTATTCACATAGTTAATCGTGTCATAACCCTGCATCTGAATATGACCGGGGACGTTTACGGTATCGTAATCTGCGATGTCTTCGTTTTCATCGTAAAAAAATAACGGCCTGTCTGCCGGAGCTTCAGTATAGCGCATTTTCCATTCGCCGTTCAGCAGCTGTTCCGCTTTACCGTTCGCCAGCTGATGCCTGTGATCGGAGTGAGCCGGAACCCTGCCGACACTGAAAACTTCGGGATTGGAAAGCCAGTCTAATCGTTCTTCGTTCATTCGTTTTTTCCTTATTATAATCAGACGGCTTTTCAGCCGCGTAAAATAACAACGGAATCCGGGCGCAGGGGGAAGGCGCGGATTCCGTCTGTTGTCATCGCCGTCCGTGCTGCCGGCACGGACGGCTTCATATTCAAATATTCGTTATCTGCTAAGTTAGTTTGAATCAGTCCGCATATCCGTCCGGATGACTCTGATGCCAGTTCCATGCGGAGCCGATAATCGTATCAAGATCCGCTTTTTCAGGCTTCCATCCGAGTACGGAGCGCGCCTTGTCGCTGGATGCGACGAGAACCGCGGGATCTCCCGCACGGCGTCCCTGGACCTCTGCCGGAATCGGATGGCCTGTTACGTCCCTGGCGGTTTCGATGACTTCCTTTACTGTGAAGCCAACGCCGTTGCCGAGATTGAAGATATCGGACCTGCCGCCGTCTCTGAGATAGTCCAGCGCTTTCGCATGGGCCTGAGCCAGGTCGTCGACGTGAACGTAGTCGCGCACGCAGGTTCCGTCCTTCGTCAGATAGTCGTCACCGAAGATCATAATCTTTTCGCGCTTTCCGAGAGGAACCTGAAGGATAAGCGGGATCAGATGCGTTTCAGGCGAATGATCTTCCCCGATTTCTCCTGAAGCGTCCGCGCCGCAGGCGTTGAAATAGCGAAGCGATACGAAGCGCGGTCCGCCTGCATTATTCGTCCATTTGAACATCTTTTCCATCGCGAGCTTCGTTTCACCATAGGTATTCGTCGGAGATGTCTTGTCTTCTTCTTTGATCGGAATGGATTCCGGTTCTCCGTAGGTCGCCGCGGTGGAGCTGAACACGATCTTGTCGATCTTATGGTCGACCATCGCTTCGAGCAGAACCATCGTTCCATACAGGTTGTTGTCGTAATACTTCAGCGGTTTTTCCATGCTTTCGCCGACGAGAGAATTCGCCGCGAAATGAATGACCGCTTCGATATCTTCCGCGTTCATCAGCGTATCGAGAAATGCCCGGTCGCGGATATCGCCCTTATAGAATTTGGCTTTCGGATTGACCGCATCCATATGGCCGGTCTGCAGGTTATCTGCAATTACGACATTTTCACCCTGTTCGATAAGCTTTTTAACCGTGTGTGAGCCGATATAGCCGGCTCCTCCCAGTACGAGTATTGACATGATCTGTCGCCTTTCTTGCTCTCATTGTTCCCGCTCATGATCGTCCTGTTTCATGAACGTCACATTCATTTTCTCAGTCCGGCCGGGTTTATTCAACCGCGCCGCATCTGCGGAGCATTCATATTCGTTTCGATACGTTTATTATAGGACGCGAAAACCTGTGCAGCCATGATAGAATGTTTGAAAGTTATGGAATAATGTTCGGATCATATCTAACATTTTTCCATACATAAGTAAGTATAATCGGATCGACGGAAGATATCAGAGAAAATCGGAAAAGGAGCCTGAAATGGCGATGTGGAATCCCTGGCACGGATGCCGGCGGGTCAGCGAAGGCTTCCGGTAAAGCTCCTCGGGAACCAGGCGCGAAAAGCCGGGATCGATTACGATCCCGGCCGTTATAATCTTCTCAGAGTACCTGCTCAGCTGCAGCCTGTGTTGCCGCTGATCCTCTCTCTTTACGCTTCTGTTCTCCTCCATCATTTTCTGCCAGCAGCATCGCGGCGTTGACCACAACGAACACCGATCCGAAGTTGTGGACGAGGGCCGCGGTGACCGGCGTCAGAATTCCGAAGCCCGACAGGATAATCGCCGCGAAGTTGAAGATCATTGAAAACGTGATGTTTGGCGGACCTTGCTCATCGCTTTTTTCGTCAGACGAAACAGATACGGCAGCCGGCTGATTTCGTCTCCGACGAGAACCGCGTCCGCGGATTCCACCGCGATATCGCTGCCGATTCCCCCCATCGCGATCCCCGCATAGGCTGCGCTGATGGCCGGCGCATCGTTGACGCCGTCTCCGATCATGCAGACTTTCCGGCCGCCTTCTCTTCTGACAATATTCAGCTTGTCCTCCGGCAGCAGTCCCGACCTGACCTCGCCGATTCCGACCGCATCACAGACAGTACCGGCCGCGGCAGCGTTGTCGCCGGTGAGCAGCATCGGCGTGATACCGACGGACTTAATTCCCGCCACCGTCTGAACCGCATCGGGCCTTAACGTATCTGACAAAGCGACCATCCCGACAGGCGAACCGTTCACCGCGGTACAGATCACCGTCGATCCGTCGGCCTGATACCGGTCGAGCAGAGCCTGATGATCTGCCAGACTGATGCCTGTCTCATCAAACAGAGCAGGCTTTCCCGCTAAAATCTCATGGTCGTCTACCTTCGCTCTGACGCCTTTTCCGGCCAGCGTTTGAAAATCCCCGGCTTCTGTCACGTATTTCGATTCGATGCCTGAGGCTTTATAATATGAGACTACCGCCTTTCCCAGGGGATGCTCCGATCTCTGTTCAGCCGCGGCGGTCAGGCTCAGCACTTCGTCTCTCGACATTCCGCCGAAGCTTTCGACGGCGGTCACCTCAGGCTTTCCGCAGGTAAGAGTCCCCGTCTTGTCGAAGGCGGCGCAGTCTACCTGGGAGAGACGTTCCAGAGCGTCCCCCGTCCGGATCAGGATCCCGTATTTCGTCAGATTGCCGATGGCAGCGGCGACAGCCGTAGGCGTCGCGAGTACGAAGGCGCAGGGGCAGAATACGACCAGCACCGTGACGGCGCGCATAAATTCGCCGGTAATGAGCCAGACGATCAGCGCACATCCCAGCGCGACCGCGACCATCCATGAGGCCCAGCGGTCCGCTAGCCCGACGATGGGCGCCTTGTTCGCATCGGCTTCCTCCGCAAGAGCGATCATCCGCTGCAGGGAGCTGTCCGCGCAGGCTTTATCCGCCTGCATCTCGAAGACGCCGTACAAGTTGACAGTACCGCTCATCAGCTCGTCCCCGGCACTCTTGTCCACCGGCATCGATTCGCCGGTCATGACCGACTGGTCCACAGACGTTTCACCCGAAACGAGAATTCCGTCCGCCGGAATCATTTCACCGGCCAGAACGACGAGGCGGTCGCCGGCCCTGACCTCCTCGGCAGCGACGATCGTCTCAATGCCGCTGCGAACGACACGGGCGGTTTTCGGTGTCAGTCTGATCAGCCCCTCGATTCCCTTTCGGGCACGGTCCGCCGTGAAATCCTCCAGCAGCGAGCCGATCTGCATAATCAGCGCAACCTCTCCTGCAGCGAAATACTCTCTGGTCGCGACCGACGCGATCAGCGCGATCGATACGAGGAGATCCGCCTTGATATCGTGCTCTCTGATCAGAGCGACAGCCGCCCCGGTGACAATCGGAATCCCGCACAGTACGATCGCGATCCAGGCCGTGTCTACGGGGATAAGCTCTCTGCCCCAGCCGCCCAGACTCAGGATCAGCGCGATGAGCGAGACAACCGCGCAGAACATCGTCTCCTTCGGTTCGTTGTCAAACCAGTTTCTGAATATCATCGTAAGCCTCCGTAATTTTAATGTCTCTATTCTCATCCGTAACTCAGTTTAAATGTCTGCTTTATCGTATCTTTATTCACTACTGAACATCTTGTTCGATTATATTGTAAAATGATAAGACAGACCGAACAAGAATCAACATTTTCGGAACGTACGTTACGGAACAAAACAGATAATTTGTCCGGGTCAACCGGGATAACAGACGAGGTGTATATGGACAGACGACAGCAGAAAACACGGGACGCGATCTTCGCGGCCTTTAACGGACTCTTATCGGAGAAACGCTATTCTCAGATCACGGTGCAGGAGATTATCGACCGGGCGAACGTCGGCCGCAGCACATTCTACGCCCATTTTGAGACGAAGGACGAGCTTCTCCGGGCGACCTGCGTCGACCTGTTCGATCACGTCGTATCGGATCATCTGTCGAAGGAACTGACCCACGACTTCTCGAAATCGGGCGGCGGAGCGGACTCGACCATCACCCATATCCTGTATCATCTGCGGGATAACAGGAAGAATATCGCGTGCCTGTTCACCTCCGACAGCGGCGAGCTGTTCATGCGCTATTTCAAGGAATACCTGACCGACGTGTTCAGGGATAAGCTCGGAAGCGAGATCTTCGCAAACCGGGAGGTCCCGGCGGATTTCCTGCTTAACCATATCTCCTGCACCTTCGTCGAAACGGTGAACTGGTGGATCCGGCACGACATGACCGAAACGCCCGAAGAGATCGAACGCTGCTTTCTCGCGGTGATCCGTCCGGTGCTGGAATCAGACAGAACGCAGGAGGTAATGCAATGACAGGAACCATTATCAATGTCGCGGCGATCGTCGCCGGAGGCTTCGGCGGACTCGCCTTCGGCAAGGTGCTGACAAAGAACAGACAGGATATGCTCATGCAGGTGCTCGGACTGTGTACGATGTTTCTCGGAATCGGCGGGGCGATGCAGGAAATGCTCGTCATCAATTCTGACGGACTCGCGACCCAGGGCACGATGATGATCATCGGCTGTCTCGTCGCCGGCGCGCTTATCGGAGACGTCCTCGACATCGAAGGCGGTCTCGAGCATTTCGGCGACTGGCTGAGGGAGAAAACACATAGCGGAGGAGACGGCACATTCACCGAGGGCTTTGTCAGCACCTCTCTCATTGTCTGCGTCGGCGCGATGGCTATCGTCGGCGCCATCAAAGACGGGCTGTCCGGCGATATGAGCGTCCTGCTGGCAAAGGCCGTGCTCGACTGCGTCCTCGTCATGATCATGACCTCCGCGTACGGGATCGGCTGTATCTTCTCCGCGATTCCGGTCTTTATCCTGCAGGGCGGCGTATCGCTTCTCGCCCGCGTTGTCCGTCCGTTCATGACGGAGGCCGCGCTGTCGAACATTTCGCTGATCGGCTCGATGATGATTTTCTGCGTCGGCGTCAACATCATCAGACACCGTCAGTTCAAGGTCGCGAACATGCTTCCGGCGCTGATACTGGCCGTGATCTGGGCGTTCATGCCCTGGGCATGAAGAGCTTCGAACAATCCAGACGATAGTCTGAAGAATATCAGGCGATCGTTAGACGACAAAATTACAGCATCTGTAAAGCCTGACCGCTATGCGAATGTTTTCATATGCCCTTGACATGTTTTTTTTACTGCGCTATACTCACCGTAGTTGAACAAGTCTTCAGGGCAGGGTGAAATTCCCTACCGGTGGTAAAGCCCACGAGCCGCAAGGCATGATTCGGTGTGATTCCGAAGCCGACAGTACAGTCTGGATGAAAGAAGATGACGCTATATCCGCGCGGCTTACGAATATATTACGCGGATAAAATCGCCGATCCTGCTCTGGAATGCATTGCATTTCAGAGCATTTTTCTTTTTTGCCCCGCTTGCCAGCGGGGCTTTTTTGTTCCCATACGGAAAAAGGACGGTTCGACTGGAAAGGCAGACAATGAGAAACGAACAGACTACAGATGAACGGGCAATGCGGTTTGCGCTGGGTCTTGCAGAAAACGGACGCTTCACAACTGCGCCCAATCCGATGGTCGGAGCCATCGTCGTAAACGACGGCCGCATCGTCGGTCAGGGCTGGCATAAACAGGCCGGCGGTCCCCATGCGGAGCGGGTAGCTCTCGCTGACGCCGGCATCGAAGCACACGGCGCGACAATTTACGTGACGCTGGAACCCTGCTCTCACACCGGGCGGACCGGTCCGTGCACCGAAGCGATACTGGAAGCCGGCATCAGCCGCGTCGTTATCGGCGCGTCCGATCCGAACCCGAAGGCGGCGGGCGGCGCCGAGGTCCTCAGAAACGCGGGACTCGATGTCGTAACCGGCGTCCTGAAAGAGGAATGCGAAGCGCTCAACAGAGATTTCCTTGACCGAATCAGAAACAGACGACCGTTCGTCACCATGAAAATAGCGATGACAGCCGACGGTCATACCTCGACGGCCAGCGGCGCATCCAAATGGATCACCGGCGAGGAATCCCGGAAGCATGTCCATGAAGACCGCGGCCGCAGCGCCGTGATCCTGACGGGAGTCGGAACGGTATTCGCGGACAATCCCGCGCTTACCTGCAGAGTCGGAGGCGGAAAAGATCCGATCCGGGTGGTTCTCGACACCCATCTGCGCATCCCTGCGGACGCGACACTGGCGATGACTGCGGCTGAAACCCCGACGATCCTCGCCTGCTGTGATTTTGATCCGGACAAGGCGAAGGCGCTCGAAGACAGCGGCTGTGAAATCTGGATGATGAACGAAAAGGACGGCAGAGTCGATCTGAGCGAGCTGATCGCCCGTATCGGCGCCGAGGGCTACGATTCGGTCTTTATCGAAGCCGGTCCCACCGTCGCATGGTCCGCGCTCTCCGCAGGCGTCGTCGACAAGCTGCAGATCTACGTCGCGCCGAAGATCTTCGGCGGAACCGGCAGGACCGCTGTCGGCGGTCCCGGCGTTCCGCTCCCGAAGGATGCGTTCCAGCTGTGTGATCCCCGGATCACGCCCATCGGCGACGATATTCTGGTGGAATACGATATTAAGCATCCTGAAAGGACCAGCTGATGTTCACGGGAATCGTCGAGGAGATCGGAAAAATCAAAAATATCAGGAGAGGCTCCGCTTCGTGCAGACTCACCGTATCTGCCGACAAGGTCCTTGAAGACGTCAAGATCGGTGACAGCATCGCCACCAGCGGCGTATGCCTGACGGTGACGGATTTCGATAAGAACAGCTTCACAGCCGACGTCATGCACGAATCCCTCGACCGTTCGGCACTCAGCTCCCTGAAAAACGGAGATCCGGTGAATCTCGAACGCGCGATGCCGGCGGACGGACGCTTCGGCGGCCATATCGTAACCGGCCACATCGACGGAACGGGACGGATTATCAAAACGCGCAGAGACGACAACGCGATCTGGTATACCGTCGGCGCGGACAGACCGCTGCTGGCGCAGATCGTCGAGAAGGGCTCGATCACGATTGACGGAATAAGTCTGACAGTCGCGGGCTGCGGCTCCGATTCCTTCGAGGTCTCCGTCATTCCCCACACCGCCGCGCAGACGACACTTGGCGGAAAGCGCGCGGGAGCGATCGTCAATCTCGAAACCGACATCCTGTGCAAGTACGTGCAGAAGCTGATGAAGACGGAATCAGGCGGAGTTACGAAGGATCTGCTGAAACGGTACGACTTCTGATCAGCCGGATAGAGATTCAGACTGTGACACCTGAAGACTCAGCGTTCTTCATTTTAAATAATCAAAATTTAAATAATTAAAAATTATGCCGGCACGGCCGGCTTATCCATTACGGAGGACATCATGGCATATCCATTCTCAACAATCGAAGAAGCGCTTGACGATCTGCGCGCGGGAAAGATCATCCTCGTCACCGACGACGAAGACAGGGAAAACGAAGGCGATATGATCTGCGCAGCTGAGTTTGCGACGACAGAAAATGTTAACCTGATGGCGTCCCGGGCGAAGGGGCTGATCTGCATGCCCATGAGCGGCGAGCTGTGCGACGCGCTGCTGCTTCCCCAGATGGTCACGAACAATACCGACAATCACGAAACGGCCTTCACGGATTCCATCGACTTTGTCGAAACGACCACCGGCATCTCCGCAGTGGAACGCGGGATCACCGCGCGGGCCTGCGTGTCCGACAACGTGAAGCCTGCGGATTTCCGCCGGCCGGGCCATATGTTCCCGCTGCGCGCGAAGAAAAACGGCGTGCTGGAACGGGACGGCCATACCGAAGCGACTGTGGATCTGATGAGACTCGCGGGTCTCAAGGAATGCGGCCTGTGCTGCGAGATCATGCGCGACGACGGAACGATGATGCGCACGAAGGAGCTGCTGGGGCTGGCCGAGGAGCTGGGACTTAAGATCATCACGATTCACGCGCTCCAGGAACACAGGAAGCGTCATGAAAAGCTCGTGGACCAGATCGCCTGTGCGAAGATGCCGACGAAATACGGCGATTTCCGTGCCTGCGGCTACGTGAACCGGCTCAACGGCGAACATCATGTGGCCCTGGTCAAGGGCGATATCGGCGACGGGAAAGACCTGCTGGTCCGCGTCCACTCCGAATGTCTGACGGGCGACGCCTTCGGCAGCATCCGCTGCGACTGCGGCGACCAGTTTGCGGCCGCGATGCGCATGATCGAAGCGGAAGGCCGGGGTGTCCTGCTGTATATGCGCCAGGAAGGACGGGGCATCGGGCTCATCAACAAGATCCGCGCCTACGAGCTTCAGGATGCCGGCATGGATACCCTCGAAGCCAATCTCGCCCTCGGATTTGACGGCGATCTCCGCGAATACTACATCGGCGCGCAGATTCTCCACGATCTCGGTGTCAGGACGATGCGTCTTCTGACGAACAATCCGGATAAGGTCTATCAGCTGTCCGATTTCGGCATCGAGATCACACAGCGCGTCCCGATTATCATCAAGGACAATCCTCACGACCGTTTTTACCTGCAGACGAAGCAGGAAAAGATGGGTCATATCCTGGGTTATTAATCCGCAGGACCTGTTATTAACTTCCCGATTTAATTACCGGCACAGTTTAGAAACTGACTGAATAAAAATACACAGAACGAGTGCGTTCTGTCATAAAATAAAGGAAAAACAAACATGAAAACATTCGAAGGCAGCCTTATCCCCTCACAGAGCACCGTATCCGACCAGCCCGCGATCCGGGTCGGCATTGTCGCAGCCCGTTTCAACGAATTCATCACGTCAAAGCTCGTCGGCGGCGCACTGGACGGACTTCGCCGTCACGACGTTCCCGAAGAAGACGTCGATATCGCATGGGTTCCGGGTGCGTTCGAAATTCCGCTTATCGCCCAGAAAATGGCTCAGAGCGGCAGATACGACGCGGTGATCTGCCTCGGCGCCGTCATCCGGGGTGCGACGACGCATTACGACTACGTCTGCAGCGAAGCAGCGAAGGGCATCGCTCAGAGCTCGCTGTCAACAGGCGTGCCGATTATGTTCGGGGTCCTGAC
Source organism: uncultured Eubacteriaceae bacterium (assembly GCA_937872065.1). Lineage (GTDB taxonomy): Bacteria > Bacillota > Clostridia > Eubacteriales > Eubacteriaceae > UBA7485. Next base: position 11,287 of record CALMRA010000223.1, read on the forward strand.
GACGGAAAACATCGAACAGGCCATCGAACGCGCAGGCAGCAAGGCCGGAAACAAGGGCTACGACTGCGCGCTGGGCGCGATCGAAATGGTCAATCTAATCCGCGGACTGGAAGCCTGAGGATCGATCCGTTAAAGCGAAGACTGCGGCGGGCTGCTGTAAAACCGGATGTTTTCTTAAAACTTTACAGATTCGGCGGATGAACCGAACCAGATCCGGAGACAGATGAGTATGAAGGAATGTCTGCGCAGCGCGCTGCCGTCATCAAAACTGAATAAGGACCGGCTTGAGACCGGGAGGACAGCTTCCGAAACGCAGCTTGTCCGAAGAAAACGAATCAGCTGGATCGACACGCTGCGGGGGATCACAGTGGTCAGCATGTTTCTGTATCACGGGATGTGGGATCTCGTCAATCTGTACGGAATCAACGCGCCGTGGTACAGGAGCACCCCCGGTTACATCTGGGAGCAGAGTATCTGCTGGACCTTTATCCTGATCGCCGGATTCTGCTGGAGCCTGGACAGGCATCCGCTCAGGCGAGGGCTGATCGTCTTCGGATGCGGAGCCCTCGTCTCCATCGCGACGCTGCTGTACTCGCCGGATTCCCCGATCCTCTTCGGGATCCTGACGTTTATCGGGACCGCCTCGCTTCTGATGATTCCGTTTAAAAAGCTGCTGAACCGGATACCGGCTTCCGCCGGTCTCGCACTGAGCTTTACAGCTTTCGTACTGCTCAGGAATGTCAATAATCACTGGTTCGGTTTCGAGAGCTGGCGTCCGCTCCCCGTTCCTTCCGTTCTGTATCAGAATCTCGCCACGACGCTGATCGGGTTTCCGGGAGCGGGCTTCTATTCGTCGGACTATTTCGCGCTCATCCCGTGGATCTTTTTGTATCTATGCGGTTTCTTTCTATATAGAATCTGGAAGCAGAACAGAGACCGGATACCGTTTCTGCAGAGAGACCTCCCTGCCGGACCCTTCGCCGAGATCGGTCGCCACGCGCTGATCATCTACTTGCTGCATCAGCCGGTGCTTGTGCTGCTGCTGATGCTGATTATGGGGCGATAGGACAGAACCGGTTGACCGGCATAGTCTCTTAATCATCTTCTTTAGAAAAAAACGAAAAAAACACGGCATCTCCGTCCAAACAAAAAGATCTTTTCCGGAATCGGAAGAGATCTTTTTGTTTATCAGCCATTACAATCAAATTACTCACCTTTTTCAGCATTATCAATCAGATATCTGAGCCATACACTGCCGCCGTCTTTGATCTGTGCGTCACGCAGTCTGAAGCTGACTGCCTTGTCTTGTGTAAATCCGCCTCTGGTTGAGAACAGCGCCGGTGTTTCATCCGAACCGTCGGCCGCTGCCGCAATCACGAGACTCAGCTCGTCGCACAGTCCCGCCTGAATAAACGACCAGTTCAGGACACCGCCTCCGCCCAGCATCAGAGTTTCGATACCGAACAGCTCCTTCAGCTTTTCGACTGCCCGCTCATAATCCAGCTGTTCTTCACCCGCGATGATATACGAGATTCCGAGATTTCTTAAAAAGGCTTTGTACGCATTGCCCGCCTTCCCCGTCAGAACTTCTATGACGTGAGCTGTCGTATCGACGTAAGTGAGCTTATTGTTTGTCCAGCCCAGCTTTCCTGAAGGATCGACCGACACATAATACATCCCGGTCTTCTCAGCGGCGTAATCTCCGTCCGGAACAGCCGGCGCGTTTTCATCCAGCTTCGGCTTTTTATAAAACGTGAAATTGTCGTCGGTCGTCACACGACCAGACAGCCATCCCTGATGCCTGTAGTACGGCTTCTTTCCGAAGGCGATGTCGTAAAAGACGCTGCCCGCAGCGTTTCCTTCCGGTGTTCTCATATAATTTCCCATGATTTTCCCGTCTATCGAGGTCATCATGTGGCAGAAAATGTAAGGTCTGTTCATTAATATCTCCATTAACCTGAAGTCGGACCGCCGTAAAGGGGTACGGCAGTCCGCACCTCTATTGTAGCGATGCGGCTGTTTGTTTGCTAATGCTTATCTGATATCTGAATGTATGCCTTGAGGTAATTAGTTAAACTCAATAATTCAAACTGCCCTGACATAAAATTTGCCCGAGAGTCATTCACTCCAAGAAAAACAAAAAGAGCCGTTGACTATGCAGATAAATCTGTCTAGTCAACGGCTCAGTATGTGATCCGGCCGTCAGACCGGAAATGGAGTCTTAGTCGTCTACGCCGACCATGACGTTGGAAGCCTTGATTACTGCGTAGCATTCCGAACCGACTTCGAGGCCGAGTTCCTTGACTGCCGCAATTGTAATAACCGATGTGATAACCGGGCCTGCATCCAGTTCGATTGTTACGATCGAATTGACCGCACCTTCATTGATTTTCAGTACCTTACCCTTGAGCTGATTTCTTGCGCTGAGTTTCATGATGTCTCCTTTAAATTGTAGTCTACGAAATGTAGGCTTGTATGATTATATCCGAAACATCCATAATGTCTACAAATTAATACATTAAATCGAATTTATCTGTAAATCTATCCTTTTAAAGGAGTTTTCATTCAATATTTTTACTCCTTCGCAGTCAGGATTTCAACAGCTTCTCTCAGGGTATTTTCATTGCCCGTATTTCCGGGGAAGATGACGTACGGTGTTTTCGGGAATCGGCTTTCTTCGCCGGTCTGCCAGACGGGAATCCCCGGACAAATCTGACCGAGAACGTCGGCCCGTTTGACTGAGAGGGCTTTGGTCCCGACATCGCTGGAGGTGATTCCGCCCTTGGCGATAACGAACGCCGGGGTTTTCTTCAGTCTTCCTACGAGACTCTGGACGCCGTCGCTGATCTTGACGCTTCTCAACAAAGCGCTTTCCTTCGTATCGTCATCAAGACTCAGAAGCTTCCTGTCCGTGTAACAGACAGCCGTCTTTCCGTCGTCCATCGCAGCCTCTTCCAGCGCGACACAGCGGTCCACTTCATTATAGAAAGCTTCGTCTCCGTCGAGCACCTTATTCGAATCAAAGGCGACCGGTACGACATTGTCGAGTTTTAACAGCTCTTCGAGCTGAGCCGTCGTTTTCTGCGTATGACTTCCGACGACGACAATACCGCCGCGTCCCGTCTGTTCCGTAACCATATCTTCCCGCGTCAGGAGCGGAATATCTGAAATTCCTCCGAGAACCTTCACGAGTCCTGCGGCAGTGCGGAACATAAACGTTTTCCCTTTTGCCATCGCCCTGTACAGCGCCACCGCGAATACCTTGATATCACAGTAGTCGATCGCATTGACGACGACCTTGCCGAAATCGTGAACGGATTCGAGCTGCTTTTCGATTCCGTCATAGTCGCAGGCACGAAGCGAATCCAGACTGATGCATACGACATCTTCCGCCTTGTATTCACCCTTCGTCTTTTCTTCGATATATTCGGGAATATTCGAATGCTTGTAGCCGAAGGTCTTGTCCTGAGCGAATTCCGTCATTGCGGCGGGAACGAGCTCATCTCCCTGAAGAACGTAATGGGTATTGCCGATTGTAAAGCGTCCGCCTTCCTTAAAAAACGGAGTCAGCACTTCGCCGTCTACATGGAATCCGTCCTTCTCCATTTCGTCGCGCAGCAGAGCGGGTTCGATGGGGTAATGACCCCGCAGTGTCGAGTCGCTCCTCGACATAATCAGATAAGGTCTGCCGGTTTCCTTCGCCGCCTGAGCTACCCGTGCTCCGATCTCCTTATGTGCTTTCGTCGTTTCATCGACGGTCATTCCGCGTGAATTGGTCAGGACGTAAAAGACCTTGTTGTCTTCGTCAAATCCGGCCCGCAGACTTTCCGGTTCCCAGTCCGTGTAGACTGAAATATCATGAACCGTCTGAACGCCGGTCGGATCGTCATCCAGTACGACAATCTTCGTATTTTCGGCAGCAATTTCGTCAGCCAGCAGCGCATCGACAGCCTTTTCATCCACCGCGGGAAAGCTTTCCAGTACGGATTTCGGCAGTATCTTTTCCATGAGTATTTTTCCTTTCAAATTTAGCACAGAGGCAGTCCGACTGCCGAATTGATCAGATCGAGAATAAGTATGACGCCGAATGCGGCAAACGAGGCGATGGTTCCGCCGATGGTCCAGGATTTGAGCGTATCGGAAACGCTGAGTCCGCCGAATCGGGACAGAATCCAGAAGCCGGAGTCATTCGGCAGCGAGAAGCCGATACCGCCCGCACATATCGCAAGTCCGACAAGAACAGGCGACGCACCGGTTCCTGCTAGCGCAGGTCCGAGAATGCTTGCTGTAGTGACCAGAGCGACCGTCGTGGAGCCCTGAGAGACACGCAGCAGAGCGCTTAAAGCGAAGGCCAGAACGATGGGCGGAATATTCATCGCGGTCATCGTCTGGACAAGATAGTCGCCGATTCCGCTTTTGCTGATTACCGCGCCGAAAGCACCGCCTGCGCCTGTGATCAGAAGGATCAGCCCGGCTGATGAAGCGGCTTCCTGAACGAGATCGTCGAAGCTTCTGTGAATGTGTCTGCGGAGCATGACTACCGCAAAAATGCAGCCTGCGAGCAGGGCGATATTTTTATCTCCGAGAAATCCCATGATCATCGCGAACGTTGAATCCGCCGGCATCAGAGCCGTGATCAGATTTCCGAGGAGAATCAGAACGATCGGAAACAGCAGCGTGAGCATTGAAAGGCCGAAGCTTGGAAGGTCGCTCCTGTCGGCAAGCTCCACTGCATCTTCGCCTTCAGGCACGTAGGGCGCGTCTTTATCGAAACGTTTGCCGTAAAGCCAGCCGCCCGCCATAATCGCGACGAAGCCTGCGATCAGAGAGTAGAGCAGGAAGCCGCCCATGTTCGCACCCATGCTGTCCGCGACGGCCAGAGGTCCCGGTGTCGGGATAACCATCGCATGACCGACGATTGTGCCGACGCCCAGCGCGCAGATGAAGACCATCATGCTCTTCTTCGTTTCTTTTGCAACGTATTTCAGGATAGGCATCATGATGACGAATGCCGCGTCCATGAAGACGGGAATAGAGATCAGAAATCCTGCTGTCGTAATCGCGAGAGGCGCCCGTTTCGGGCCTGTGTATTTGACTAGATTTCGTGCGATAGATTCGGTCGCGCCGGCTTCCGACAAAATATTGTCGGAAATGATGCCGAGACCGATTACAATACCGATACCTTTTAACGTACTTCCGAAGCCCGTGGCGATGGTATCTGAGATATCGCCGATAGGCATCTGTACGACGAAGCCGGTAACGATGGACGTTATCAGCATCGCGATAAACGGATTGATTTTAAACTTTATGATAAGCAGAAGCAGAAGGAGGATCGATGCCACAAAGGCGATCATCAACGGTGTTCCGGTTAGCATATTTATCCCTTTCTCAACTGAGTTTTATTCGATTAAATCGAGGCCGCTCTTTGTTATTCTGCCGTTACGTCTGATTTTACGATCACATCTGCCAGCTGTTCGAAGAACTGAACGTATCCGCCGTGATCGTCGTCCATATGTCCCCCTACCTTAAGCGCCTGCTGTACTTCGAACAGCTGTGCGGTAAAGGGCATCGGCACGTCGATGGTATGGGCCGTCGCCAGGACATTCTTGATATCTTTATGATTAATGCTGATCTTTCCGCCCGGCTTGAAGTTGCGCGCGCAGATCATCGGAGCTTTCGCATCGAGAACGGCGCTGCCTGCAAGGCCTCCGCGGATCGCTTTATAAACCTTCATTGGATCCGCTCCGGCTTTTGTCGCAAGGACGAGCGCTTCGGAAACAGCCGCGATGTTCAGGTTGACGATGACCTGATTGGCAAGCTTCGTGACGCTGCCGCTTCCCGAGGGACCGATGAGCTGTGCGCTGGATCCGAGGATATCAAATACCGGCGCCATCCCGTCGAAGTCTTTTTCATCACCGCCGCACATAATCGCAAGCGTTCCGGCTATCGCTCCGGGTTCTCCCCCCGATACAGGCGCATCGACAAATCCGACTCCGATTGCAGCGAGCTTATTATAGCAGGTCTGACTTTCTGTCGGAGTGACACTGGACATATCGCAGACGATCTTGCCTTCCGTCAGGGTTTCTGCAAGGCCGTTTTTCCCGAACAGAACATCCTGAACGATGGCTCCGTTCGGAAGAATCGTAACGATAATATCGCATTTTCTGCCGATTGTCTGATAATCGCCTGCTTCCGCGCCGAGCTCGACTGCTTTGGCGACCGCTTCTTTATTCAGATCGCTTACCATAAGCGGAACATCCGCCTGAAGGAGATTTTTAGCCATTGGGAGACCCATGATTCCGAGACCGATAAATCCAACATTTTTCATTTTACTTCCTCTTTCCCCTGCTACGTTCAGCAAATAATTTATAATTCCGTATACCGGTATACCGGTGTTCCCTTGATTTGTATCATAAACCCTAACCGGGATCCCGGTCAAGCAAATTTTCTAATTTTCTTTATTTTTCGTTCAATGTTTCCTGAATCCATGGGAATTTAAAATATTACATTCCGGTATACCGGAATGTAATATGATAGAATTAAATAAAGACAGAGTATTCAGTAAAGGAGAAGGTTATGGCGGACGCACGCCTGCTCCAGGACAAGGTTTACCGTCAGCTGAAGGATAAGATCAACGGCGGCGAGCTGTCTCACGGGCAGATCTATTCGGAAACAAAACTGGCTTCCGAGCTCGGAGTATCGAGAACTCCGATGAAGGATGCACTCAGACGCCTGAGCCAGGATCGTTTTATCGACATCATTCCGAGCAAGGGGTTCAAGCTGCATGAAATGACTGAGGACGATATCTGGAACACCTATCAGACACGCATGGCAATCGAAGGCTTCTGCGCGCTGCATCTTGCTCAGAATAAAAATACGCTGGAAGGAAAAAAGGCGTTAAAAAATATGAAGCGCAGCATCCGTGATATGCAGGAATCGATTGAAAACGGAGAAACGCGTGAAAATGTCCTCGAGGACGATATGCGGTTTCATGAAATTCTCGTTCACTTTTCCCAGAACCGCGAGCTCATCGATCTGTACGAATCCTACAATCACCGCCTGAATGCAATCGCGATGGAAAGCTTCGAAAAAGAAAACCGGCAGAGCGACGCGCTCACCGAACACGAAGCGATTTACAACGCGATTGTCGACGCCTCGGAGGATCCGGATATGAACGCCTATCAGGCGGTGCGCAGCCATATGGAAGCGTCGCGGGATATCGCGCTGAATCTGCTGTGACTCTGGTACGACCGGACCGCTTTTATGGAAACCGGACGGAAGTAAATACGATCAGCTGATTATAATTAAACATTCAAAAAGGGCCGGAACTCTCGTTCCGGCCCTAATCATTTACGATGAGTTTATTCGAATGTCTTTTTGATTTTCTTGACCAGCGGCTTCGCCTTCTTGATCAGATCGGAGACGCCCATTCTGATAATCTTCTTGCCCTTAAAGCGTTCTTCTTCGCGGATTGCGACGTCGTTAGACAATACCACGCATACCGCATTGTCGATATCTGCTTTCGACAGCCTGTTTTCAATTCCCGCGCTGCCCTGAGTTTCAATCAGTACGTCTATGCCTTCATCTTTTCCCGCCATTGCCAGAGCTTCTGCCGCCATATATGTGTGTGCTACTCCTGAGGGACATGCTGTTACGCCTACGATTTTCATTTTATCTCCTTTACTTTTGTGTTTTGTGATCGAATTTGTTCGTATTTCATTTATCTGCGTTCTGATTTCTAATCTGAACAGTCTGTTTAGAAGGTTTCGAAATTCAGTTCGATATCTTCGTCTTCTACCGCCCCGTGCGTTTCTTCATCGACCGGCGCCTTCTTGAATATTCCGACCAGTGCGACCACAACCGCCGCTCCCAGCATCACCGATAAGAAATAAGCCAGCCTGTGATCCACTACCGGGAGTACGATAAGCCCTCCCCAGGGTGCGTGATTGAGACATCCGCACATGAACGCCGTCGCGCAGGCTGTAGCGGAACCTGCCACATACATCGGGATAATCTTCAGATCTGCCGTCGCATACGGGATCGCGCCTTCTGTGATCCCCATACAGCCCATCAGAATCGCTGCAAATCCCTGATCGCGTTCCGCCTGAGTGAATCTCTTCTTGAAAATCAGCGTCGCTAAACCGATTCCGATCGGCGGGACCGCTCCTGCAGCTCCGACACCGCCCATCAGGTACGGAAGCGTATCGACCTGGGTCTGAGCAAATGTATAGGCAACCTTATTAATAGGCCCGCCCATGTCAACGCCGACCATTGCTCCGAGAATAACACCGAGGGGAACCTTCGCCATACCGGACAGGCTGTTGAGCCAGTTAGTCAGCCAGGTCATAAACCATGCGATCGGTCCGCCGATGACAAATACGATAAGTCCGCCTGTAATGAGTGTGGCGCCGAGGGGATAGATGAAGATGGTTTTAAGGGTGCGGTACTGAGACGGAAGCTTGATCTTTTCAAGCAGCTTGATCGCATAGCCTGCGATAAAGCCGGCGACAATTCCGCCGATAAATCCTGCCCCGATTTCTCTGGCCAGATAGGCTCCGATAAAACCGGGAGCAAGACCCGGCTTATCCGCTATACTGAACGCGATGTAGCCGCCGAGAACCGGTATGAACAGCGCGAGTCCCGCGGAACCGATCTGATTGAGCTGGGCGAGCCAGCCGCTTGTCGGAACCGACGCTTCCCCGTTTAACATGATGGAGACTGCGAAAAGAATTCCGCCGGCTACGACGAAGGGGATCATGTATGAGGTAGCCGTCATCAGATGAGACTGAAGGGTTTTAGCAGCGTTTTTCATTTGTCGAACTCCTTGAGATTAGTCTGTATTAATTCATAAATGCCGTTTTTATCACCGCTTCTCAGATCGTCGCGGAAATCGTCGTGGATGAGAAGACGCGAGAGCTTTGACAAGATCTGCAGATGGAGATTGTTGTCTGTTTCGGCCTGGACCGCGATCATGATAATCAGGCTCACCTTCTCACCCGATTCTTCATCCCATAGGATTTCTTCCGGGAGCTTTGCGATACACAGTCCCGCTTCGTTTACGCCGCCGCTCTTGCCGTGGGGAAGTCCGATCTGATAGCCGATGTATGTCGAGAATACCTTTTCGCGTTCGAGAACGTCCTGATAGAACTGTTCGACGTCGCTCAGATAACCCGCCCGGTCAAGGCAGCCCGCCATTTCCCGGATAATATCGTTTTTTTCTGCAGCGCTGACATCCGTTACGATGCAGTCTTTATTCAAAATTGGGAGCATTTTCTACCTCTGATTCGTGTTTTTTAATCATATTCATTGCCGTCTGGGGGTCCCCGGCCGCCTTCAGATCCTCAAGCAGAGACGTTCTGCTCATCATCCGGATCAGGCTTATGACCGCGGGGATATGTTCCTTCTTGTCCCGGCTTGCCAGACAGAAAATCAGGTTTACCTGTTTATCGCCGAACTGAACCGGTTCTCGTGAGATGAGGAGACTCATGGCGCTTTCCGTGACGCCGGCCCGTTCGCTGCCATGAAGCAGCGCGAATTTCTCATCGGTTACCGCGTAAAAGCCCTGGGCCTGTATGCCGCGCATCACGCTTTCCCGATATTCCGGTGTGATTCCGCCCCGGCTGATCAGCGGCCCGGTACACAGATCGACCGCTTCTCTCCAGTCGGGAGCTCTTTCGATAATCCGGATATCTTCCTGTCTGAGCAGATCGGACAGTGAATAATATTTCTGGGGCATCCGGACTTCCTTATAGCCGAGCTCTTCCTTGATGACGTCCATCACCCTGTTTTTGTCCGCCGCGTTTAGAAAGCCGAGTCGCCGTTCGATGGCGAAATATTCAGTCAGTATCTTTTTCTTCGTCAGGCCCAGATTATCAAGCTTCTCATAATCCTTCCGGTCGAAAATAACGTTTACCTTCGCGAAGGGCTTGTCCACCGGAAGCTCGACTCCGACCGTCGAGACCACTGCGTCGACGGAATCCCACTCGTCAAAGTTTTCGACCCTGTATGCGGGGATGCATTTGTAAACCTGTACCTGATATTCGTTGATCAGCGCGTCCTTGACGACGGCTGTCGTTCCGTAGCCGTAACCGCAGATCAGCAGCAGCGTCCGGTATTCGTCGGACTTCATGCGTCTGAGACTTCCGATAAAGAAAATCGCCAGATAAACCGCTTCGTTTTCCGTAAGCTCGGACAGGCTTCTGTCTCTTTTCAGAATTTTATCGAGATTCTGATAAACATAATCGTATGATTCCGGAATAAACGAGTCTGTCGAATTATCGAGCTGTTCGCCGCTTTCGAGACGCTGGAGCATCGGCCCGATGTGATTGAGCAGACCCTTCATCAGGATCCCGTCCTTTGAAAAGCTGACGCCCAGCGTCCTTTCCATTTCTCTGACGAGAAGGACGGCTGTGTCTTCCACCGAGATCAGGTTCTGTGTCAGATCCAGATTGACATATTTATTCGTATATTTTTCGTAGCCTGCCAGCACGCTTTTCTGTTCGTCCGTCAGAGTCAGGCCGGCAGCTTCTTCGTATCGGCTGATCAGTCCGCCGGAATTTTTCCTGAGATCGACCCCCTTCAGGGGGAGCGGTTTGTTCCTGACAACGTACCAGGTAAAGGTCAGAACGCTTGAGACGTACCACTGAAAGGTCTCGTCACTGAGAACCCACTGCATCTCATCCATCATGCCGCGTATCCATTCAAGGATCCGGCTCAGATCGGGGGGAGCGATCATGTCGCGGACGATCGGACAGACGGTTTTCTCGTAGACGTTCACAAAGTGTTTCTTGTAAAGCAGCGTTACGCTTTTCTGTATCTCGGACTGCCTGAGTCCGTAGCTTGTAAGTGGATCCTCCGAAATTCTGAATTTTCGTTCATAGTGAAGCCGGATCCCGTATGGGGCGAACTCCTGTTCCACAGCTGCGATATCGTTCTGTATCGAGCGTCTGGAGACCTGGAGCTCCCGGCTCATGCTGCTGATGTTAAGCTTTTTCGTATCAAACAGGATCAGAAGCCGGATTATCGAAGCCCGTTCTTCATTCGTGAAGATATATGATTCCTCGTCGAAGAGCTCGGTGAGATCGAGATCGTCGGGGAGAAAAAGCATCCCCTTCGGATACCGTTCGATCTGTGCCAGACCTTTCAGATGCAGTTCGTCGTTGATGGCGTCCACATCGTATCTGACAGATCGTTCCGAAAGTCCGAGAGCTTCGGCAGTTTCTTTATAGCTTGCCATACGTTCCCGATTCAGAAATTTTGCGATATCCATCGTTCTCTTCTTCATCTTTTCCTGCTCCTGTCGTGAGCGCTGCTCCGTATCAGGAGCAGGCTTTTTCGATTTTACTGGTCAGACCTTCCATATTGAAGCATCTGACGTGCTTTTCCATTTCTTCCTTAAGCTTGTCGATCACGTAGCGCTGTCCGTCGATATCCAGCTTGTCGAGGTTCGCATACAGCTTTTCGATTTCCGCAGCCACGTCTTCGTTGGAGAAGGTGTAGTGTCCGCACAGCTCTGTGATCTGTTCCTTCGTATCGTCGCTGAGACCTTCAAGGTTTGACATGTCGACTTCATCGGTGAGCCATTTCTTCCACTTCATCGAATAGATCGAATCGTGAGTCAGCACTTCTCTGAGATTTGACGGGTTTTCGATGATGCCCAGATCTGCAAATTTGTCTTCGACGTTGAGGAGTTCGAGCAGCGCGCGGGTTTCGATGGTTCCGAAGGCCGGCGCAACGTTCATCGCGGTGATTCCGAGGGGCAGATGGGCCATCAGCTTGTCTTCGCTGAGGTAGTCGCCGTTGTGTTCCTTCAGGCCTACGCCGTATTTCTTCGCGATGGTGCTAAGCTTCTTCGAATTTTTATAGTCGAAGTGTCCGACATTCTTCGTCAGTCGCGTAAGCGTTCCTGTCTGACCTACGATAAACAGCGGCATCGGAAGTCCGTGTTCTGTCGTGTATTCCTGGATCCGCTTGATGAAATCTTCGTAGCGGTCGAGAGATGTCAGGCCGCCGCTGGTTTCTTCCGTACCGACTTCATAGGCGATTTCCTTTTCGATCCCGTAGTCTTTTCTGACCTGTTCGCAGTATTCGATAAGTTCGACTGTCCGGTTAAAGACGACGTCGATGTCGACTACCTTGCACATTTCGTCGGGATCCTTCGTCGGGTCGATATGGAGAAGATCGAAGCCGTTGAGAATATCTTCCTTATAGGATTCCTTCGCCAGTTCCATTGCCTGCGCTTCCGGCAGATGGTCGTTTCTTTCCTTGTCGCGCTGCCACGGTCCGCCGTGGTCGCGGCACAGGTAGTAGACATTATCGTAGTCGATTTCGTCGCAGATCGCGTCGATCTTTTCTTTAAAACGCTTCTGGTCTGCTCCGAAAACGTAGCCTGCTCCGAATTTATCCGCATCGATCTGGTTGCGGCTCGCGATGTACATCAGAGGAAAATCCTGTTCCTTTGAGATTTCGAGAGATGCTCTCAGAAAATTTTCCGACATCGGACCGATGCCCAGCATCGTAAATTTTTCATCTTCAGAATTAACAACAAATTTTACTGCGTCGGTAATGTTGACATGATTTTTCATAATTATTCCTCTTTCTTGTCGACATATCAGACGTTGACCGGTCGTGTCTTGAATCGTCGTTCCTTTTGATAAGTTAATAATAAAGCCTGGCGACAATTCCGATAAGATAAAAGAAATAGAAGTTAAAATTACAAAAAGTTCACATCAAACGTTTTCTTAAAACGCGAACTACCCCGACTCACAAGAAAGTGAGCCGGGGCATCCGTTAAACGACTGACCGGCCGGCGATATGAAATCGCCTGACAGACCGGTCAGCTGATACAATAATCTGGCAATCTACCCGATGAGCTTTCTGACGAGCTTCGACAGCTCTTCGTCCGTCGTGACCATATAGTTCGGCCTCGGTCCGTCGGCCGGCTGCTCGTACTTTCTTCTGTTTATCCAGATCGAGTTCCACCCCGCTCCGGCTGCGCCCGTAATATCGTTGATGTACGCGTCTCCGACGTACCATGTGTTTTCAGGCGTCAGCTCCATGCCGTCCTCCGCGAGTCTGAAGATCCCGACGTCCGGCTTCGCGATGCCGACGGCTTCCGAGATAAACAGATCGCTGTCCGGAATCCAGCGTTCCATGCCGAGAGCGTTGAATTTATCCTGCTGATGATCCTCCGGTCCGTTGGTGATGATCCCGAGACGGACCTTCCCGTCGCAGTAATCGAGAAGCTCCTTCATCGTCTCCGACATCTCGATATGATTCTGATAGCCCGAGTAGATTTTCTGAAACTCAAGCGCCTCGTCATCCGTGATGTCGATCCCGAAATCGCGGAACGCGTTTTTGATCCGGTAGATATACATTTCATCCATCGTGATCTCACCGCGCATCGACTGGTCGTAGACCTCGTCGCTGTACCTGCGGCTGCTGACGTACAGATCGTAAACCGGAATATCGTAACGGTCTTTATATAGATCTTCATAAGCTTTCACGAAAGGTGAAGTCTGATCATATAAAGTATCGTCAATATCAAATAATAATGCGTTCATTTTATCCTCACTTTGTCGGTTTATATTGTTCATATCGCATGGTCTGTCTTATATTTAGTAAAATCGATTTAAAGATATAGTTTCAGTATACATAAAATAGACTGTCTTACATCAGCCGGCTGAATTAAAATAAAAACAGAAACCGTTCGACAGCCGCTTCTCGCACAGTATCCGGCTGACAAAACGGGACTCTCAGAAAATTTGCAAACATCGAAAGCAGGTGAATCTCTTGCTCCGTCAACTCAGATACTTTCAGGCTGTCGTACGATGCGGCAGCTTTACCGAAGCCGCGGAAGAATGCTTTATTTCCCAGTCCGCAATCTCCCAGCAGATCCAGGCGCTGGAGCGCGAGCTGGGCTTTCAGCTTCTTAAACGCGGAAACCGCAGCTTTACCCTGACTCCGGCCGGCGAGTACTTTTATCAGAAAAGCCTGATCCTGACCGCGGATTATGAAAAGATATGCCGGGAGGCTTCGAAGATCGCGTACGGCGATCTTCCCCGCCTTCGTCTCGGCTATCTTCGGGGCTACGCGGGTCCCGAGCTGCAGCTGGCCCTCGCGGAATTTACGGAAGAATTTCCCGAAGTCGAAACGAGCGTCGTCACCGGCAATCACGAAGAGCTGTATATGCTGCTGCTGAAAGGAGGCGTGGATCTGATTCTCAGCGACCAGCGCAGAGTCTTCTCGGAAGACTACAACAACCTGATCCTGACAAGGAGCGAATGCTCCGTCGAAATATCGGCGAGAAATCCCATCGCTCAGGCGGAAAGCGTCGAGATCGCGGATCTGAAAAATACGCCGTGTATCATCGTCTCTTCTGTCGAACAGCAGGAAAACGAACGCGAATTCTATCATAATGTCGTCGGATTTAACGGTGATTTCATTTTTGCGGAAAATCTAGAAGAAGCCAGGATGATGGTCGCCGGCGGAAAGGGCGTCATGCCTGTGGAGGGCGGAGATTCGTTTCAGTTTACCGCGACCATCCGGCGTCTGCTTCTCCTCAGGAACGGAAAGCCGGTGATCCGCAACTACTGCGCCTTCTGGCCGCTGAATGATGAAAACAAGTATAATGACGATTTCGCGGAAATACTGGAAGCGCAGTTTACCGGTAAAACTGAAGAATAGCCGCCGAAATACTAATGACCATGATCAAGAATGATACGGAATAACTATGGAAAATTTCGACTTTTCAAACGAATATGAGCAGAGCCTCGACGCCTTCGTCTATACCTGCGGATATGAAAAATGCGAGCCGTCCCATTCCTACGGACCGGTCATCCGGAGCGGCTACATGATCCACTCGATCCTCGACGGAAAGGGAATCTATCTGGCCCGCGGCAGGAAACTCGAGCTGTCCGCCGGAGATGCGTTTCTGATCGTTCCCGGAGAGCCGGTCTATTACGAAGCGGATGAGACGGAGCCCTGGACCTACGCGTGGATGGGCTTTCACGGCGCTAAAATCGAGAATTATATCGAACGGACCAGTCTGCTGGACACCCTCGTCTGCAGCTACGGAGACGACGAACGCTTCTTTTACTGTCATGAGAAGATGTACGGTGCCAACAGAGCCGGACGCAATAAGGATCTGCTTATGAACAGCGTGCTCCATGAATTTCTGTTTATGCTCGCGGAGAAATTTCCGAATCAGAACGTGACGACCGAGAAGAAGACGCGCTCCTACGTCGAAGAAGCAGTCCGCTTCGTCGATTCGAATTATCAGAATCCGGTTAACATTGCGAAGATCGCTCAGGAGCTCAATGTGAACCGCTCCTATCTGTACCGCCTGTTCAAGGAACGGACCGGCATTTCCCTGCAGGAGTACCTGCTGAACGTCCGGATCAGCAGGGCCTGCCGGATGCTCGCAGATTCCGATTATCCTGTCGGAATGATCGCGCTGTCCGTGGGATACGAAGACGCGATGTACTTTTCGAGGCTCTTCAAGTCGAGAAAAGGCGTGTCGCCGTCGAGGTACAGGAAAATTCACTTAAAATCTGAATAGATCTGCCGAAAGGAGGCCGGTACAATTATGAAATATACGGCAAAGGATGTCTGCCGCATGCTTAACATCACGCGGGAGACCCTTCGTTACTACGAAAAGGTCGGCATTATACATCCGGAGATCGATCCTGTAAATAAATACCGTTATTATGACGACTGGGACATCAACTATATCTATGAATGCAAGAAGTATCAGTCACTCGGCTTTTCGGTTAAAGAAGTCCTCGAAATTTTCAGCCGGGGGTCCTACACAAGCTTTAATGAAAAAATCGAAGAAAAGCAGAAAGAGTTTCTGGAAAAAGCCCGGTTTTATTCTAACCTTGCGATCAAAAACGAACATTATCTGAATACGATCAGAGATATTCCGGAAACTCTCGGAAGATGCCGGCTTATCGAAACTCGAGAAACGTATTTCATTCCCTACAGAGAAAATTTCGAATACACACTCGATCATGAAAAACTGAAGGTCGTACATCAGGCCCTCGATTATTATTCGTTTTTTGACAACACAGTCTACATCGATCTGAAGGATTATCTGGAGGATAACGATCGCTTTCACTGGGGACTCAGTATCGAAAAAAGATATGCGGAATTTGTGGAGATGTCTTTCGATCATATGACCTTTCTGCCGCGCAGAAAAGCCGTGTATTCGATCGTCGATGCCGGCGAACGCTGGAACTTCAGCAACAGTCTTTTTGACGGTATGAAAGCTTACGCAGAGGAGCGGGGATTGAAGCCTGACGGACCCGTCCACGCGAACCTTCTCACCCGGATCTTTCATCGAAACCGGTTCGCGAGGTATCTGGAAACCTATATGCCGGTATACGTAATATAATCCGCCCTCTGAAATAAAAAATCCCCTGATGCCGATTCTGTTCGAAGCATCAGGGGTTATGTCAGATAGGGGAATTAGAGTATGTCGTATTCATAATCAGGCGCCTTCAGTCGATTCGATAACTTTCTTGTACCAGTAAAAGGAGTCTTTTCTGATTCGTTTCAGACTTCCCTTTCCGTTATCATTCATATCGACATAAATGAAGCCGTACCGCTTTTTCATTTCACCGGTTCCGGCAGAAACGAGATCGATGCATCCCCAGGGAAGATAGCCCATCAGATCGACCCCGTCGAGAACGACTGCGTCTCTGGCAGCCTGAATATGCTCCCTGAAGTAATCGATGCGGTAATCGTCATGGATCTGTCCGTCTTCCTCGATACTGTCTACGGCGCCGAGTCCGTTTTCGACGATAAACAGCGGCAGATGGTAGCGTTCATAAAGCTGGCATAATGAAATACGCAGTCCCATCGGGTCCAGCATCCAGCCCCATTCGGAGGCATTCAGATACGGATTTTTCGCGAACGTCCGCTGGTTCCCGCCGGTCTTTTCGAGATCATCCTTGTTCGCTGCCGATACGGTGGACATATAGTAGCTGAAGCCGATATAATCGACCGTTCCGTTTTTAAGAATCTCGTCGTCGCCATCTTCCTTCAGAATATTGACGCCTTCGCGTTCAAATTCCTTAAGCTTATAGGACGGATAGGCTCCGTTTACCTGAACATCGATAAAGAACTCTTTTTCGCGGTTGTCGATGATCGCCGCCATCACGTCTTCGGGTCTGCAGGTATTGGGATAGCTTGGCACGTAGGAGACCATCATTCCGACTTTGAATTCCGGATTGATCTGATGCGCCAGACTGACCGTCAGTGCGCTTTCCAAAAACATATGATGTGAAGCCTGATACTGATGCTGCAGATCATTATTACGAACGCCGGTGTAGACCCAGCTTTTCATAAAATTGATCTCATTAAAGGTCATCCAGTATTTGACCTTGTCCTTATATCTTCTTAATATCGTCTCCGCAAAGAACATGAAATTGTCGATAGTATCTCTCGAGGACCATCCGTCATATTCGTCTGCCAGATACATCGGCATATCGAAATGATTGATCGTAACGACAGGTTCGATTCCGTATTTGAGCAGCTCGTCAAATACACTGTTATAAAACTCAAGACCCTCTTCGTTGATTTCTTTCGTTCCTTTCGGACAGATCCGGGACCACGAGACGGACAGCCGGAAGCTTTTAAAGCCCATTTCTGCGAAAAGCCGGATATCCTCCTGGTAATGATGATAGAAATCAGTCGCGGCGTGGCTCGGATAATAGCTTTCCGGGTCGATTAAGCCCGCAGCTCCGTCAGGCAGCTTTCCCATTCTCTCGGTCTGTCCGACCGCATTATCGTCTGTTTTATATGTGATCATCCGGGGATGGTCAAAGCTTCCGGCAGTGACCGCATCACTGGTTGCAGCTTCTCTCCCGCCGCTTAAGTAGGCTCCTTCATACTGGTTGGCCGCTGTCGCGCCTCCCCATAAAAAGCCTTTCGGAAAACCCTTTTTATGCATTTAAACTCCTGCGTTTTCTGTCTGAATCGTTTCGAGCGCTTTTTTAACTTGTTTCGAACCCTCCGGCTTATTATCGGTTTTTTCGACCGCTTCCGGCTTCCAGAAAAAGAAAGTGAGCAGAAAGCCCGCCGTCATCGCGATCGCGATGCCGATAAGCGCTGTGACGATTCCGCTGGAGTCACTCGTTGTCGTATTGATAAAGTTCGGAAGTCCGAAAATTCCCAGACCGCCGAAAATGTATTTTGCAAAATGCATCGCTCCGAAATATGCGCCTGAAATGCCGGCTGCAATGCAGCTGAAGTAAAACGGCTGTTTTCTCGGAAGCGTCACCCCGTAAATCGCAGGCTCCGTTACACCGAAGAATCCGGAGATCGCGGCAGGGATACAGAGATCTTTCAGTTTCTTATCTTTCGTTTTGCAGAAGATAGCCAGAACGACCGCGGTCTGAGCAAAAGACGCACCATAAATCAGTGCCGTCAGAGAATCGCTGCCGGTCGTCGCGATATTGTTGATCGCCACAGGAATCAGACCCCAGTGCAGACCGAAGATAACCAGGACCTGCCAGAAGACACCGAGCAGCGCGCCTGCGACGATCGGCGAGTAATTCATGATAAACAGCATCGCGGCCGTAATCAGATTCGACAGGAAGGTCGCCACCGGACCGATCACGATAAAGCCCAGAACCAGAGAGCAGAGCAGCGTGCACATCGGAACCAGGAAGTTTCCGACGATTTCCGGAATGATATTCGTGAACCATTTCTGGAAATATGAAGCAGCCCAGCATACCAGAATGACCGGAATGACTGTCGATGTGTAGTTCATCGCGATAACCGGAATTCCGAAAAATGTGAAATAAACCGGCGATGCGAAAAACGTTCCTGCAAACAGCGTGTAAAGCGGTTCAGCGCCGGACGATACCGTGCTGAGCTGAATGGTCGGGTAGCAGAGCGCGGCGCCGATAAGCATGCCGACAAAGGGCTTGACATTGAACTTCTTTGCGGAAGTGTAGCCCAGCAGAATCGGCAGGAATCTGAACAGGGCGTCGCCTACCGCGTTGAACATCAGGTATTCCCCGCCTGTTCCCGAGTACAGACCCATCGCGACGAACAGTGCGTTGAAGCCTTTGATCATGCCTGCCGCACAAAGTACGCCAAGTATGGGCTGGAAGATCCCCGAGATCAGGTCGATAAGCGTATCAAGCGGACTCATATGCTCTTTTTCTTCCGCTGCTTCCGGCTGAGGCTGAGCATCGCTGCTGATACCGGCCGCTTCACAGACATCCGCATAGACCTGCGGTACATGATTTCCGATGACAACCTGATACTGCCCGCCGGATTTCATGACGGTGACAACACCGGGATTGTCGATGAGCGACTGATCGTTCGCTTTCGATTCGTCTTTTAATTTAAAGCGCAGCCGCGTGATGCAGTGCGCGAGTGAACGTATGTTTTCTTTTCCTCCGACATCTTCAATGATCTGGAGTGCTAAATCGTGATAATTTCCCATTTTTATCCCCTGATGGCTAGTATTGAATTGGAATACTGTCCGTACTGACTGTTTAACTGAGCGCTCGTATCTGATAATTAAAGAATAAGGGTGGTGCTAAGAACGAGGTCAACCCCCGAATCAGTATCTTTTTAATTTTTTCTGCATTTTTCAGATAAGAAAACCTTATCCTATATCCCCGAAACCGAAATTGTTCCGAACCGCATCTCCGAGTACCATTAAATCAGGAACTAAAATGACGGCGAACGCCATAAAATATCAGGAGGAGTCAATGAAAGTACTCGCAGTAAGCGGAAGTCCGAGAAAAGGCGGAAATTCGGACGTCCTGTGCGACCGGTTTCTTGAAGGAGCGAAGGAAGCGGGCCATAAGGTCGAAAAGATAAACCTTGCGGGAAAGAACATTTCGCCGTGTATCGCCTGCTATGCCTGCCGTGACGACGGCGCATGTGTGTTTAAGGACGACATGCCGGAAATCCTCGACAAGCTCATCGACGCGGACGTTATCGTCCTGGCGGCGCCCGTCTATTTCTATTCGATGAACGCGCAGATGAAGATCATGATCGACCGATGTCTTCCCCGTTATACGGAAATTCGGGATAAGGATTTCTACTTTATCGTGACCGCGGCGGATCCCGAGCATTCGGCTGCTGACGGAACGATCGAAGGGCTTCGCGGATATCTGCGCTGTCTTCCGGGAGCGGCAGAAAAAGGCATCATCTACGGAACCGGAACCTGGGACAAGGGAGATGTCTATAAGCATCCTTCCTTCGATCAGGCGTATCAGACCGGAAAAGAGGTTTAATGTGAAAAAGAGGAATCTCGGCGGACTTGAGGTTTCAGAAATCAGTCTGGGATGCATGGGCATGACCCATGCCTACGGCTCGCCCGCAGATAAAAAGGAAATGACCGGTCTGATCCGGACGGCTTACGACGCCGGATATACAATACCGTCTTGACCCGAAGACTCCGGCAGAACAGAAGTCACAGAAAATCATCTAAATCAATAAACAGAAAATATAGAAACGAGGAAAGCTAAAATGGCTATCACAAAAGCAGCGAAAGAATATCATGAAAAAATGTTTCCGGAATACGTATCAGAAGTGGCGATGACAGATCCCGAATATATCGAACGTCTGGATAATTTCACCTTCGACGAGGTCGTCAATCAGGACGATCTGGATGACAGGACCCGCTTCATGGCGATTCTCGCGACGCTTATCGGATGTCAGGGCATCGACGAATTTCGCGCGATCGTTCCTGCATCGCTCAACTTCGGTCTGACTCCGGTCGAAATCAAGGAGATCGTCTATCAGGCCACAGACTACTGCGGTATCGGCCGGGTCCTCCCGTTCCTGACTGCGACCAACGAAATCTTCAAGGATCTGAATATCGAGCTGCCGCTGCCTGGTCAGGCGACGACGACGATGGAAGACCGCCTGGAAAAGGGCGTTCAGACTCAGGTGGATATCTTCGGTGACGGCATGAAGGAATTCTACAAATCCGGTCCGGAAGAAAGCCGCCACATCAACCGCTGGCTCGCAGGCAACTGCTTCGGCGATTACTATACGAGAAACGGTCTCGACTACAGACAGAGAGAAATGATCACGTTCTGCTTCCTGTCCGCTCAGGGCGGATGCGAACCGCAGCTCACGTCTCATGCGGTCGCGAACATGCGCATCGGAAACGACAAGGAATACCTGATCAAAATCATCTCACAGTGTCTGCCCTACATCGGCTATCCCCGCAGCCTGAACGCGCTGGGATGCGTCAACAAAGCAGCCGAACAGATCGCAGCACAGAATAAATAAGAAATAAAAAAACCTCTCCGATTAACTCAGAGAGGTTTTTTTCGTCCGCTTCAGTCTGCCATCGTGACGCCTTGGCCGACCAGTCCGGCAAAGTCGCTGTTAAACACCTTGACCGCATCGGTCACGATCCGGTTCGTAAGCAGTCCGTTCAGAATATCCGGAGCCGCGGTCGCTCCGCCTACTCCGTATTCGCACAGTTCGAGAAGCTGCTGTGTGTTCTTGAAGCTTGCCGCGAGTACCTCGCAGGCATAGTTATTTTCAATGAAAATATCGTGGATGCGCTGAGCCGTTTCGACTCCGTCCGCTCCGAGATTGTCGATCCGGTTTACGTACGGAGCG
>CALMRA010000224.1 GCA_937872065.1 uncultured Eubacteriaceae bacterium
CGGCAAACAGATAAATCACCGTCCGCAGCGGCTTCGTGAGCTTCCCTGCAATGTAAACACAGACAAGAGTGCAGCAGACAATGCCGCAGGGACCGTACAGTGAAGCCAGCTGATTCCACAGCACACGGGACGGCGCGGTGTCTGCAGAAAGATCGCTTACCGCCTGAGCCATCCAGTTGTAATCCGGATAAGCCAGCGGAGCGAAAACGACAGCCGCCGCGTAGGATACGAGACTTACCGGTCCCAGGAGACCGAGCTTTTCGATCAGAGATTTCATGCTTACTCCCCGCTGTAGATCCGGGAAAATTCGCCGATATACGTTTCGATCATATCGTCCGCTTCCAGTCCCGCCGATTTACGAATATGTTCCCGGTCCATCAGCGCATGGACGGTCATCGCGAAAGAGACTGCAGCTGCGTCAATATCTGTAAACCGGACGATTTCCTGTACCTGCATCGCGTAGAAGAGCTGCTTTGTCGCGAGGATCATCCTGTCGGTCTCGGCCGTCATGATTCCGGCGGCTTACTTGCTTAACAGACATTCCGACGTGATAAATCTGTAGAAACGGACCATGTCCGGGTCTTCGTTCATCGTCCGGTAAGAGGCAACGGTCATGTTCAGAATCTCCCGCATGGATCTGCCCTTCACCAGCTTTCCATAATCGACTCCGCCCGGATCGACCTTTTCAACCGCTTTTTTCCGCAGAAATTCGTAGAGGCTCGTGATGATTTCATCCTTCGATGAGAAATGACTGTACAGCGAAGCCTTCTGGATTCCGGCTTTCTTTGCAATCTGAGACAGTGAGACATTCCCGAGACCTTTTTCAGAAGCCAGATCGAGAGCCGCTGTGAGGATAGATTCTTTTGTCGCCATGATACTTCCTTTCGATATTATATATACTACCGTTCGGTCGTATTGTCAATGTGGAATATAGGTGCATCCGAAGCAGCAGGCGGCATGTTAAACTAAATTCATCAGGATAACGACAGTGAGAAATCGAGTACTTGTTTAAACAAGAAAAGATCGAGGAGAAATTATGAAAACCGGTGAATTTAAACGGACGAGAGAACCGCTGGAATTCCGCGAGGATAACGGCAGCATCGAAATCGTGAAGAAACCTCATACGGATCTATGGCAGAGGACCTATTATCATTTTCAGAATGACAACGCGCCTGTCTATCAGATGGAAACGGATGAAAAATACTTCAGCTTCATCGTAAAGACAGAATTCCAGGAAAGCCACCACCGTTTCGATCAGTGCGGGATTGTCCTCTATCTGGACAGCGAAAACTGGCTGAAGGGCTCCATCGAATACGAAAACGAAGAATATCAGCATCTCGGGAGCGTTGTGACCAACTACGGCTATTCCGACTGGGCTACGACCGTAATCGACGCGTCGATTAAATCCATGTGGTACCGTCTGAGCAGACGCGAGGATGATTACTGCATCGAATGCTCGACAGACGGCGTCAATTTTGAACAGATGCGAATCTGGCATCTATATGAAGGAAACGGCACGATCCGCTTCGGCATCTATGCCGGTTCACCG
>CALMRA010000225.1 GCA_937872065.1 uncultured Eubacteriaceae bacterium
GAAGTGAACCGGGAGCTTATTGTCATCGACAGGAGCTTTGACGGCGCTCTGTCTCATCTCAGAGACGGCGGACGCATCTGCGTAATCACGTTCCACTCGCTGGAGGACCGGATCGTCAAGAATTATTTCCGGGAAAAAGCGGATCCCTGTATCTGTCCGAAGGATTTTCCCGTATGTGTCTGCGGACGCGTGCCCGAGCTTAAGCTCATCACAAGAAAGCCTCTTCTCCCGAAGTCTGACGAACTTGACGAGAACGCCCGTTCCAGGAGCGCGAAGCTCAGGATCGCGGAAAAGATCTGAGGCCGCTCATGGGGACATCGAATACGAAAGCGGAGAACAGACGTGTCAGAAGGCAGAAGGCCCGCAGCGCCTGGCAGGAGTATAAACGGCTTACGTTTATTCTGCTGTTTGCGTTCGCATGCTGTCTCGGAGTTTTGTTTCAGTCATCCACGATACTGTCGCTCAACGCGCAGGTTTCTGACAAGCAGCAGGAGCTCAGCGATGTGCAGTCTGAAATTGACAGCAAGGAAGGACAGCTGATCAGCGGAGCGGATCTGAACAATATCGAAGCGCAGGCGCGGGCCCTGGGAATGACCGAAGCCACTTCGAGCCAGTATATATATGAAACCTCTTCGGCTAAAAACCTGAACAATCAGGGGAAACAGCCGGGACTGTACGAGTATCTGTCCATGTTCAGGCAGATTAGAGAAGGAAATTTATGGCCCTGATTAATGCTTCCCGTGCTAAAGGGAAGCCGCGAAAAAGCAGAAATAAAAAGAAAAAAGATCCGAAAAACAGATTAATTACGACGAAAACCATGAGAGGGCGATTTTTTATCGTTCTGATTGTTCTGCTGATCTGCCTGGCCTGGCTTGTAGGCAATCTTGTCTATCTTCAGGTTTTTGATCAGCAGGACCAGACGGCCGCTCAGGTAGACCAGCTGGTCACGGAATCGGAGATCACCGCGCAGCGGGGCAATATTTACGACCGGAACATGAACGTGCTGGTTCAGGATTCGTCGGCGAAATCGGTGAACGTCATTCCCCATGATATCCGTGAAGGCGAGACGGACAAGCTGGCGGATACGCTCAGCACTCAGCTCGGTCTTGACCTGGAGCAGGTGAAGAGCAAGCTCACGAAGCTCGAAGACGACATCGTCGAAGTACAGACGAGCGTATCGAAGGATGACGCGAATACGTTTCTTGCCGCTGCCGGCGACGGCTTTTCATACGACAACGGATCTATATACGTAACGCCCGCAGAGGTTACGGATCAGGACAAGGCGGTTTCAGCCCTGATGACGTCGTTCGGTATGACTAAGGATACTGCAGAGGGCTATGTGAAGAGCCTCGAGAACAGTCCGGTTCAGATCAAGAGCAAGGTGGATAATTCTCTGGCCGAAAGTATTCAGGCAAGTCAGACCACGTATGACGAGGAAGGCAACGTAGAATCGACAAACGGCATCGAGCTGCTGGAAGACAAACGCCGCTACTATACGAACGGCAATTTTGCCTCCTACGTTCTGGGCTTTACCGGAGACGATCACACGGGTCTCAACGGGGTCGAAGCAACCTTCAACGACCTGCTGGCCGGACAGAACGGGATCGTTCTTTACCAGAAGGATGCGAACGGAAAGACCATTCCGTCTCAGACGAAAATTGTCAAGGAAGCGCAGAAGGGCGAAGATCTGGTTCTTACAATCGACAGCAATATCCAGATCGCAGCTGAAAAAGCGCTTTCCTCTGCCGTGACCGAATGGAAGGCCAAGAGCGGGACCTGTATCGTCATGAATACGAAGACAGGCGAGATCATCGCGATGGCGACAAAACCGGATTACGATCTGAATAATCCGTACCAGATCGACGCGACGTACGCTTCGACACATACGGAAGAACTTGCCTCGCTGAGCAGTTCGGAGCAGCTTGAAAGCATGTGGAAAAATCAGGCGGTAAGCTTCGTTTACGAGCCGGGATCAACCTTTAAGCCTATCACGGTGGCTGCCGCGCTCGAGGAAGGGACCATCACGCCGGATACCACCGTAACGTGCACAGGTTCCATCAACGTCGAAGGAACGACCATCAACTGTACCGGGATCCACGGGACACAGACCATCTCGCAGGTTCTCGAAAATTCCTGCAACCCGGGCATGGTTCAGATCATTCAGTATCTGAATCCGCTGCTCTTTTACCGCTACGTTTACGATTTCGGTTTCGGGACGTACACAGGCATCGATCTGACAGGCGAAGAAGAGGGGATCGTAAACAGGATCTTTTCGTCGGACGGAAGCGATGACGTAAATATCGTCGACTATTCTACCTTCTCCTTCGGACAGGGTCTGGCGACGACGCCCATTCAGCTGCTGTGCGCGCTGAACTGCCTTGTCAATGACGGAAACTACATCTCCCCGCAGATCCAGTATACAGGCGAAACGGTGGAAAGCACCAGACAGGTCATCTCGCAGGCGACCTCTGAAGAGCTCCGGAAGGATCTGAAGGGTGTTGTCGATGAGAATAAATCGCTGGCTCAGCTGGCGGAAGGCTACAGTATCGGGGGCAAGACCGGAACAGCGCAGAAATTTGTCGACGGAAGCTACTCGACGACAAAATACGTTACGTCGTTCTTCTGTTTCGCACCGGTCGACGATCCGGAATATTCGGTTCTCGTTCTGCTTGACGAACCGGATCCCTCGGCTTACGGCGGAACAAGCGCAGCTCCGGTTGCGATAAGCATACTGGAACAGACGCTGAATTATAACGGCGGAGGCCAGCAGGCGGAGGACAGCGCTTCGGAAAGCGTCGTCATTCCGGATGTGGCGGGACAGGAACTGGATAGTGTAACTTCAGTACTTGAGGAACGCGGAATCACATATCAGATTGAGCGTACGAATGGAGACGAAGGAAATACGATTCTGTCACAGAGCATCGCAGCCCGGACAACCTATAATACCGGAGATATCCTCGTCCTGCAGGTCGGCACGCAGTCGGGAGAAGGGGACGGTGTTCTTCCGGACTTTACCGGCCTGTCGGTTCAGGCTGTCAATTCTAAAATCAAGGAACTCGGTCTCAATCTGAAGGTCGAGGGATCGGGTTTTGCAGTAAGTCAGTCAATCCCCGCAGGTTCAAAGGTTAACAGCGGTACCGAAATCACGGTCACATTCCAGTAAAAACGGCTTCGGCCGTTTTTTTTTGTCTGATGAAGCCCTGAATGAAACATGAAAAGCAGTACAGACTGCGAAGGCTGCAAATAAGCGGTATGATAAAGTAACAAGTAAAGTAACGGGGATTTTCATCCCGTCAATCGAATCTGCTTCTGTTATAATATATACAGGTTTTTTGCACCGTTTCTGCGGATGCGGGCAAATGTCAAGATTTTAATTCTGCGAATCAGGAGAAATATGAATCCGATAAAATTTGAAAAGCTGCCTGAGATCGTCGACGGACGACTCGTCGGGATCTTCCCGGAACAGCTTAAGAACAGAAATATCAAAGACGTATCCATCGACAGCAGGAACGTTAAATCAGGAACGGTCTATATCCCGATTGTCGGCGAGAAGAACGACGGACACGATTTTATTCAGAGTGCGGTAGACAACGGCGCTTCTGCGGTTATCTCCGAACGAACTGCCGAAAGGCTGGGGCTTGATGTTGAAGAGCTCGAAAAACGGGGGGTTCTCTTCGTTCGTGTCGAATCTGCCAAGGATGCGCTGAAAAAGCTTGCCGGCTGGAACCGGTCTCTGAGCGAGATCCCGGTAATCGCGGTCACCGGCAGTTCCGGAAAAACGACAACCAAGGATCTGATCGCATCGGTGCTGGGCCGGAAATATACGACCCTTAAAACGCCGGAAAATTTCAATAACGAATACGGGATCCCGCAGACTCTGCTTTCACTGGGACCGGACGACGAAGCGGCGGTTATCGAAATGGGCATGGATCATGTTCACGACATCGATCAGAGCATCGAGCTGGTACGGCCGCAGATTGCCGTCATCACGAATATCGGCACGGCCCATCTGGAACATCTCGGTTCGAAAGAAAATATTCTGCTCGCTAAATCGGAAATTTTAAACACGCTGACGAGAGATCAGTTCGCCCTTGTCAACGGAGACGACCGGTATCTCGACAGAGTTGCCGGAGGCCCCTTTGAAGTACGGCGTTTCGGAATCGATTCGGATATGCTCGATCTGAAGGCACGGGACTGCGTTTCGGATACGAGAGGCGTTCGCTTTACAGTCGGAACCGACAGCTATGCACTGTCAATTCCGGGAATTCATAATGTGTACAACGCGCTGGCCGCAGTCTGGGTGGGACTGCGCCTCGGCCTGACGCCTGAACAGATTCAGGAGGGCTTCGACGATTATTCGCCCAGCGCTCACAGAATGAATCTGATCGAGGCAAACGGTATGACCATTATCGATGACACATATAATGCGAATCCCGATTCGATGGCGGCCGCCCTGGACGCCCTCGAAGACACGTGCGGTCCGGAGCGCAGGAAGGTCGCGGTGCTCGGCGACATGCTCGAGCTCGGCGATTCCGAACTGGTCTCCCATCTCGATCTCGGGAAAGAGGCTGCGAAGACTGTGGATTACCTGATCGGCGTCGGACCGGCGTCCGCGAATACGATGCGCGGAGCCATCAGAGTCCGGGCCAGTATCAAAGGAAAATATTTTGCAGATACGGAGACGGCGGCCCGCGAAATTCCGGCTCTGCTCCAGCCTGGCGACATCGTTCTTGTCAAAGGCTCGCGCGGCATGAGGCTTGAAAAGGTCGTCGAAGCCGTGGCCGGAGGAGAGCCTGCCTGATGACGAATCTACAAATCGGCATGATTTCTCTGCTGATCTCTGCGGTATCCGTCTGGATTCTTGTCCCCCTGTTTCTTCCGACACTGCACAGACTCCATTTCGGACAGTCCATACGTGAAGAAGGTCCGAAGAGCCATCAGAAAAAATCAGGAACGCCTACAATGGGCGGACTGTTTATCCAGGCCGGCGTACTGATCGCCGTTCTGATCGCAGCGCTGATTACCGGACGCATCTCCTGGTATCTGATTCTGATCATGCTCGTTTACGGAATGATCGGGTTTATCGACGACTATATCAAGGTTTCGAAGAAGCATAATCTCGGACTCAACGTCTGGCAGAAGCTGGTCCTGCAGATCGCGGCTGCGCTGATCTTTACGTTCTACGCGGCGCATACGACAGGAACGGCGCTGCTCGTTCCGTTCGCGGGCCTTGTGGATTTCGGATACTGGTATTACCCTTTTACATTTATCGCGATCGTTGCGGTCACTAACGCCGTCAATCTGACGGACGGTCTGGACGGGCTTGCAGCGGGATGCACCGCCGTGGTAATGATTTTCTTCCTGGCGGGTTCGCTTCCGTTCAGTCCTGCTTACGCTGCGTTTGCAGGCGGTGTGATCGGCGGATGTCTCGGATTCTTACGAAAAAATTCGAATCCTGCGGATATCTTTATGGGAGATACCGGTTCGATGGCTCTCGGAGGAGCGCTTGTCGGAATCGCGATCGTTACTCAGCTCCAGGTCTATGTACTCATCGCAGGAATGATCTTCGTGATCGAAGCGCTGTCCGTCGTGATTCAGGTCGGTTATTTCAAGATTTCTCACGGGAAACGCGTATTCCGCATGGCGCCGATCCATCATCATTTCGAGCTTGGCGGCTGGAGCGAAACCAGAGTCGTTCAGGTATTCTGGGTATTCAGCGCGCTGTGTACGGCGCTTGCGTTTCTGCTGCTCTAGAGCGGCAATATATTTGTTCACTTACTGCTGTGTCCGCTGTCATCATCCATGCGGACACAGCAGATTTCATATCGGAAGGTATTTATGAAAAAAGTACTCGTTATCGGCGCTGCCCGTACAGGAGCGGCAGCCGCAAAGCTTCTGCTTGAAAACGGATCGGAAGTCGTATTGACAGACAACAGAGAACCTGAAGCGATCTCACGGGAATTCCCGGAAGCAGCCGGCGATCTGAAGGATCTGGCCGAATACGGCGGC
>CALMRA010000226.1 GCA_937872065.1 uncultured Eubacteriaceae bacterium
GGGCCGCTGCACTGTCAATAAAAATTGACTAATGCAACAGCCCCTTTTTTCATGCTGACTGATCATCAGCTTTATGTCATTCTGTAGTGTCATGAATATCCTGACAACAGATGGATTCTCCTCCCGGCCCCTGCGAAGTCCGGCGGCAGCATCAGATCGCGATAATCGACTCCTGATGCTTCCTCAGCCACATATAGTAGATCGTACAGACGACGATCTGCAGTACCGTCGCCAGCGGGATCGCCAGACCGATACGGAACAGCGAAACAGGCTGAATGTGCGAAAAGACATAGGTGAACGGAATCCTGATCAGGAATGCGCCCGCCAGACCCTGGATCATAACGAGACGAGTCTTCCCGATTCCGTTGAAATACCCGACATAGCAGAACAGGAACGAGACGAACAGTGAGTCTATCGAGTAGGCCTTCAGATATTCCCAGGCCGCCGCAATGACGTCAGGATCCTTCGCGAACAGCCCCGCCAGCAGATCGCCCTTAAAGAACGTAAAGATGCAGATTACCGCTCCGAATGCCAGAGAGGTCATCATCGCGTAAAACATCGCCTGTCTGGCACGTTTTTCCTCACCTGCGCCGACATTCTGTGCGACAAAGGCCGACAGACTCTGCATATAGGCGCTGGGTACGAGCAGAATAAAGGTGCACAGCTTTTCCGCAACTCCGACGCCCGCAGATGCGACGACGCCCAGCGTATTCACGATCGCGTTGATAAAGATGAACGACAGGCTTACGAGGCCGTCCTGGAGCGCGATCGGAAAGCCGAGGCTCGTGACACGACCGATAATCTGTTTATTCCAGCGGATATCCTCTCTGCGGACCTTGAAGCCCAGCGAGTTGTTTTTACGGATGATGATCAGCGAAACCAGCACGCTGATCGCCTGAGCCGCGACGGTCGCAATGGCGGCGCCCGCCGCATTCATGCCGAGACCGCCAACGAGCCAGAGGTCGCCGACGATATTGACACAGCAGGCGATCGCCACCGTGATGAGCGGTGTTTTCGAATCGCCGAGTCCCCTGAAGATGCTGCCGAATACGTTATAGGCAGTGATAAAGATCGCGCCGGCAGAACAGATCCGGACATAGGTGACGGCTTTGTCCACCGCTTCCGGCGGTGTGTTGATCGCAGATGCGATCTGAGGGGCGAATACGATAAACAGAATCGTGATGACGAGAGTCATCGCGGCAAACAGGCAGACCGATGCGCCGATCACACCGCCCGCTTCCTTCTTACGTCCTTCTCCGATACGCTGGCCGATCAGAATGGTCGCGCCCATCGACATCCCTGTGATAACCGATGTGACAAACTGCATGATCTGGCTGCCGTTGGATACGGCGGAGACATCCGCGGCGCCGCCGAACTGACCGACTACGAGAAGGTCCACCGCGCCGTACATCGCCTGCAGAATGAGTGCAAGCAGGACCGGAAGCGCAAATTTTATGAGCGGCTTCAGGATCGGTCCTTTAGTAAAACTGTTATTCATTTCCATCGTCGTCTATTATTCCTTTCCGAATTACGGAGAAACAGATTTGGCTGTACATGACAAAAAACCGGACAAGACTGCATGTTCCCATGCCATCTTATCCGGTATCGTACAAAGCTATTCCTCCGATGAACCATATCATCTTAACAGCTGTATTCTTAAATGTCAATTACAATATTCGAACGCCCCGTTTATTCCTTGCGCAGGATACGCCAGAGGAAAATCCCGGCAAGACCTCCGAGGAGTATAAGCAGAAAGATAATCGCCGAAGCGGGGCTGTAGATGCCGATACCGAATAAAAAACCGTCGTTCTGTCCTGCTTCCGGTTCGGTGTCTGTCGTGTCTGTTGTCGATGAGGTTCCTTCGGTGGCCGCAAAAACAGTTTGAACCGACATGGTCCCGTTAGCGTTCAGGACAACCATTGAAGCCGCCTCACCGTTCACTGTCGCTGTCGTATGTTCATCGAATCTGTAGCCGGGTTCGGTACGAAGCACGACCACAGCCGTATATACCGTCCCCGGCTGATAAATACTGTCCGACGGCTCCCAGCTGAGCACTGCCGTTCCGTCTGTGATTCCCGTACCGGAAACATTCGCAGAGCTGTCCGCGGCACATCCTGCCACAGGCGTGTCGATATCTGTAATTTTAACAGTACTGATGATACGGAACGGATCTCCGGAAGCCTTCACATTGAGTTCTGCTCCCGGATAAATCAGAATAAAGAGCATAATGATCAGTCCGCAGACGCAGATTCGTATTCGATTTTTAACTGAGCAGTCATGTCGTTTTCTCACTCGCGTTACGGTCTCTTCCTGATTTAAAATTTAAGTTAATTTTACCTATGTTTAATTTTAGCCTATTTTTAAACGGAACGAAACCAATTTTAATGATCTTTAAGTTAATTCTTAAGAACCCGTATCATTACTGCTGAGCCTTATCGGATATTGCTTTTAAATCCCTTCAATTTGGATAAACGACTGTCAGATTTTAAAATGTCTGAGAGCATTGACAAAACCTCCCTGCGCCGGTTTATCCGTCACAAAGTCTGCCGCCTGTCTGACTTTCTCCGGTGATTCGGGCATGGCCGCGCTGAAACCTGAATATTCGATCATCCTGAGGTCATGTTCGCCGTCTCCGAGATAGAGCAGCGCCGTTCTCGGTATGCTGTCGTTTTTCAGCAGAGCCCGTGCGCCGTCAATCTTCCCGTTGTAGTCCGGATCCACGCTGAGAACTCCCTCCGTCAGACGTTCGATATTCGTACAGTCAAACAAGGCCTTGAAGCTTTCGTCCCGCTCGGAACCTGCGTATACGGCGAGACTGTAAACATCGAGTCCGTCAATCTCATCGAACGATGCGATACGGGGATCCATCTGCCCTTCTTCAAGTGACGGCTCCACTCCGAGCTGCTCGACGCTGCCGTCCCTGTTGTTCAGAAAGATCTGATCCGCGCAGACGAAACAGACCGGAAAATAATCCGTTCGTATCATTTCAAGAAGTCCCGAGATCTGATCCGGCCGGATCGGCTGGTTCCAGATCACTTCCCCGTTTTCGTCGAGCGCGAGCCGTCCGTTAATCAGAACCATACCGTCCCATCCGATACTCCTGATACCGGAATCAATTTCCGCGCGGTTGCGGCCGGTGCAGATATAGGTTTTGATTCCCTTTTTTCTGAGCTTTTTAAGTGCAGTAACAGCCTCGTCCGGAATTGCCGCGCTTTCAATATCGACGAGAGTTCCGTCAATATCCGTCATGACGGCCCGTATCCTGTCGTGATTCTTCCTGAAAAGTTTCATTTGCGCCTCCAGTATCTATTCAGTATATCCGAAGAAAAGGAAATTCATATGAAATACCAATAGTCCGATCAAATAAAAAAACACGGCGGAAGCCGTGCTTTAATTCTACAGCGGTCGATAAAGCTCGTGTGCTGTCCTGGTTTCTATCAATACTCTGAATCAGAGATTCTTTTCATATTTTCCAAAAGTTCTGGTTACTTTGACACCCTGCCGTTCGTAGAAACGTCGTCCGTTTTCTTCAATCGATTTAAAGTACATTCTGTTTATGCCGGCTGCTGTCATATTTTCAAACATCTCGTTAATGAGCACCGATCCCAGTTTGCAGTCTCTGGCTTCTTCATCCACACCGAACGGCCCGTATCGCTCGGGATCGTCCCCGATGGAATCGCGGGAAACGTACCCGGCTACGCTGCCGTCGTGAACGGCCATGATGATCGTATTCCGGGCGATCCCGCTCTGAATCGCGCCGATCACATAGCTGAGCCATCCGTCGGAAAAATTCCGGTGAATCATCTGAAGGAGCGGATACGCATATTCGGGGCTGTAAGGTATAAACTCAAACCCCTCGGCTTCGAGTTTCTTCTTCTGCCGGGCTGCAGATTCGAGGTATTCGAAGTCTTCGAGTGAACGTTCCATACCGTAGGCTTCTTCAGTCTGAGTGAAGCCGTTCGCTTCGAAGAACGGAGCAGCTTTCGGATAAGCGTCTTTATCGATTCCGCAGAATACGTAGCTCGGCGAATAAGCGCCGAGAACGATCTTTTTGACCGATTCTGCTTTCATCTTTTCTTCAAAAACCCTGAGAAGCGCTGTCGCAACCCCTTTATCCTGATAATGCTCATCGACCGCGACTGCCTTGATCCAGCATTTGTCCGGTTCTGTTCCCCGTGAATAGTAGGCGACCTTGCGTTTAATCCCGAACAGAAATCCGACTGCCTTTCCGCCATCTGTCGCGACGAGCAGCAGATCGGGTGAAAAATTCATATCCGCAATGTGCCAGCGGACAAAATCGTCACCGGATATCTGATCCTCTGCAAGCTCTCTGTTCCAGAGAGCGACAATTTCGGGGATCATCCTGTTATCAAACATTTCTATTTTCATGACTGCGCCTTTTCGGGAAAACGAACCATGGATTCTCCGCAGACCTTGAGCACCTGATCCGCAAGTTCCGAGACCGGCAGCTCGCCGTTCATCGCCATCTCCATAAATCCCATCGTATTCACGCCGGTAACCGTCACATATTTGTCCGGATTCTTCGCGCACTTCATCGCAGCGGTCCTGAAAGGTGATGCGCCCATCAGGTCGCATACGAACAGGATCTCACCTTCCATCCCGTCAGTCAATTCATCCAGCCGTGTTTCAAAATCCGCAAGATCCATTTCCCTCGTCAGATCCAGAAAACGCATATTTTTCGGAACGCCGACAATCATATCGACGTTCTCTTTCGTTCCGGCTGCATAAGCGCCGTGACCCATCACGATAATTTCAGTCATCCTCAGCTCCTAGGCGTAAAAACCGGTCCAGTAACCGATGCCTGTCAGTGCGAGAGCCATGACAAGGATCAGTCCCATCAGTTTAATCGGGGACCAGTGCTTTTTCGTATAGAGGTGATAGACACCCAGCGTCAGAAGCAGCGGCAGCAGAGCCGGGAAGATATTGTTGAGCATCGTATCCGCATCGAACAGAACCTGATCTTTCAGCATTTCGCCGGTGGACGGGTCGAGAATATCTTTTACGATCTTAATCGGAACAGAGACGGAAACATAAGACGCGGTCAGAGCGCCGGTGACGATCAGACCGAGCATCGTCATCGAATCGGTGAGTTTGTCCAGCTTTCCGGATGCCATAAACGCAGACATTCCTTCGAGTCCGGACCGGTAGCCTAGCTTAAACAGGTACCAGCTCAGGTAGAAGGTGCCCAGAGGATAAGCGACCATATACAGGACGGGTCCCACCCACGGAGCGGACGGTATAGCCTGGGAGATAGAGATCGCGATTGTCAGGAGAATCGGGATAATCGTAGCGACCCACAGGGAATCGCCGATGGCGGAAGTTGGTCCGATCAGGGCAACCTTGACGGATTCTATAAGCCCCGGCGTGCTTTCACCGTTTGCGTTCGCTTCTTCCATACCGCAGACGATGCCGTTGCAGATGGATCCTACCTGAGCTTCGGTATTGAACAGTGTGATGCTGCGCTGGAGTGCTTCGGACTTCTCTTCCTTCGTATCATACAGTTCGTCGATAACCGGCGCCATCGACTGTCCGAACGCCATACCGAGCATGCTTTCCGCCTGCTGTGAGCAGCCGTTAAAGAAAAACCAGTTCAGAAATGATTTTTTAAGCGTCTTTGCGCTGAGTTTCTTAGTCATTATATGCTTCGCCTTCCGCTGAGTTTGTACTGTCCTTTGAGATCGATACGAAATAGAGTACCGACGCGATAATTGCCGTGACGGCGACCGCCATCATATCGAGGTTAAAATAGGTAACGAGAATAAATCCGGCCAGGAAAATCACGAGCTGGTACTTCTTCTTCAGCAGGAACGACAGGATAATGCCCATCCCGAGGGAAGCCATCATGCCGCCGAAAACAGTAAGAGCTGTCATAAGCCACGCGGGAATCATGTTTGCAAAATCCGCCTGAGAAGATGCGGCTGAAAGCGAGAAAAGCAGGATTACCGCCGGAATAAAACGGCAGGCAAATCCGATGAGCTGTCCGAGCACGGTATTCGGAATATACATCTTTTTCGCATCGCCTTCCTTCGCATAACGTTCCGCCACGAGGTTTAGCGGAAGATTGCAGGCGTAGGAGAGATTCCACATGAGCTGCCCGACAAAACCGCCGATTCCGGCAAAGAGGACGCCAAGCCCGATAAGCTGTGTTGTGTCCATCCCCTGTCCGAGGAAGAGAGCTCCTGCGACGCCGATGTAGGTGGCGTATGAGAGATCCCAGGCGACGGCACCGCCCGGAGTTACGCTGCCCATGTACATAATCTGAAGCGGGATGCCGACAACGAGCGCCGACTGAACATCGCCCATAATGAGGCCGACGACGAGAGAAGCGATGAGCGGACGGCCCAGCGTATACCAGCCGAGCGTATTTCCGATAATCGATCCGATCGAGCCGAGATAGATAAATAGAGCGATCAGTAAGATCTGCCATAACTGCATGGTAGTAGTCCTTTCAATAAGCGCGGTTTCCCCGCGCGGGTCAGTTAATCAATTAAACAGATTGATGGATTTAAGTAATATCTTTAAATGAATAATGATAAAGCCGTCTCCGGACTCCGGAGATCAGAGCGTTTTCTTGAATTTATCCCATTCGGTTTTCGAAGTACTCGGAAGCTGCTGGAAGAAAATTTCCGCACCGTCATCGACCATCTTGTCAATTTTCGCAATATCGCTGTCACTGAGAAAGAAGATTCCCGTGGCACCTGCGACCTGATGGTTCGTATCCTTGCGTTTCGCGAGATTTCCGAGGATTACGTATTCACATTTCGGAAGATACTCAGCGAGTTCCGCGAGCTTGTCAGCTGTCTTGACGATGACGAGGCGATTTTTTGCGCTGTCTGCGGACAGGAGCTTTTTCGCTTCATCCGTTGTAACGATATGCGTCTTATACGTGGACGGAACGCCCATCGTCATAATGTTCTTGAGCATCGCGTTGGATGCGCTCGCATCGTCTACCGCGATAATTTCCTGAACTTCCAGAGTGGGACACCAGGCGACGATTGTCTGTCCGTGAATCAGTCTGTCGTCGACGCGTACGTAAGTTTTAGCCATGATATTTCCTTTCATAATTGTGCGGAACCCCGCTTTTATCACCGCTTTTAAACGGTATGATCAGCCGGCGTTTCAGTCAGTTCGGTACTGGGTGCCGGTACTTTTGTTTTATCCTTACCAGAGATCGTTTTCGATGAGACTCGCGTACATATACGCTGCAGTCCGGTCAGAATTATTCGATTCAATCTGGCGTACCCGGCCTATGGTCGTGTAGTAAGGCTGATACGGGAAACTGTTGACCTCCCCGCGATAAACATCATAGGTTTTAAGCGCATCCTGCCATCTACCATAGACGTCTTCATTAACTGTGAAGTAAGCCTGCGGAATAAAGCCTACGAGATCTTCAAAGGTTTCGCCGTACATCAGACGGATCGGACTGCCTTTTTCCCGCAGCCGCTTGACGGCTGTCGTAACCGCATCATAAGTGTTTATATGACGCGGATGCATCGATCCCCGCCAGTGCGTAATCACAAGATCCACATTTTCGTCTTCGAAATATGTTTCCAGGCGCCGGGCGAATTCTTCTGTGGAGGGCATATCGCTCGAAACGTATCCGAGCCAGATCGTATCTCCGCCCATCTTTTCTGCTGCTTCTTTATTCTGACGAAGCAGATCTTTCAGATAAGCCTGTTTCGCTTCCTCTGTCGCATCCGGATCTTCCAGCCTGCCCTGTGTAACGTGAATATATGTACAGCGCGCGCCCTGATCCGCATACTGAATCATCAGAGGACCTCCCATCAGTTCCGCATCCAGAGAATGGGCTCCGATGCTGACTATTCTTTTCAGACTCATGCTTCCTTTACCTCCGCTGAACCTTGAGCAGTTTCAACTGCTTTTCTGACGTGTCCGTCGGCCTGCGCAAGCTTATCAGCCGCCGTCTCCGTATCCAGACCGAGCAGAAGACTCGTAATCGCGAGCTTTGCGCTTCCTTCGGCCTCTGTAAGTTTTTCCGCTGCCGTATCTCTGTCACACCCGGCAGCGGCGATCACGATGTTTTCAGCCCGTGTAACGAGCTTCTCATTTGACTGAACCACGTCCACCATCAGATTCTGATAAGCTTTCCCGACTCCGACCATACTCGCGGTCGAGATCATATTCAAAACCATTTTCTGAGCGGTCCCCGCTTTGAGTCTTGTGGAACCGGTAAGTACTTCCGGTCCCGAAACGACTTCGACAGGGTAATCACTCTCTGCAGACACAGCTGCGTTTCCGTTGCAGACGACTGATCCTGTGGAACAGCCGATACTCTTCGCATAGCGCAGCCCCCCTATTACGAAGGGGGTCCGGCCGCTTGCCGCCAGTCCGATCACAACGTCATCTGCCGTAAGTGCGATCTTTCTCAGATCTTTTTCCGCGAGTGTCAGGCTGTCTTCAGCGCCTTCAACCGCTTTGACGTAGGCGCCCGCTCCGCCTGCAATGAGTCCGACGACACAGTTGTCGCTCACGCCGAAGGTGGGAGGACACTCCACCGCGTCGAGTACCCCAAGCCTTCCGCTTGTTCCGGCGCCTATATAGACAATTCGCCCCCCCTTTTTGAGAGCCTGCGTACAGACCTCTGCGAGACAGGCTATCCGGGGCAGCTCTTTTCTGACCGCGTCGACGACATCAAGATCCTCCCGGTTCATTTCCGTTATAATCTCGAGCGCCGACCATTCGTCCAGATCAGTCGTCCGCGGGTTGCGGGTCTCGGTTGTCAATTGTGTCAGATCAATCATGAACTGGCTCCTATTCTTTCGGTAAATGCGTTTTATAAATTGTTTCGATATTTTTTTCGTAATTTCTATTTAAATAAGCCGTATAGATAATATCGATTACATTAAGCTGGGCAATTCGCGACGACATCGCTCCGCTGCGGAACGGTGTTTCGCTCGATGCGACATACAGACAGATATCCGCCATTTTCGCAAGCGGTGAAACATCGTATTTGGTAACCAGGATAAGCTTCGCGCCGGCCTCTATGATTTTCTCCGCACAGCGGATCATTTCCTTCGTGCGGCCGGAATAGCTGATCATCAGAGCGGTATAGCCCGGCTTGATGTTGCGTGCCTGTACCAGCTGGGCATCCCAGTCCGCGTTGATCACGCACAGCTTGTCAACACGCAGGAATTTCAGATACGCGTCCTGTGCGACCAGCAGTGAAGACCCGACACCGAACAGAAACAGACAGGGTGTCTCGTCTATCGCCGATACACAGTCCTCGAGTGACTTCGCGTCGATCAGAGAGATCGTATTCTTCAGCGACAGCATATTCCGTGCAGTCACCTGTTCGACTATTGTCTCAAGATCGTCTTCTTTCTGAATATTTCTCGTCTTAAGCCGCTTCTGTCTGCTCTCGGTCAGAACCGCCTCGATAAGCGCTTTCTTTATATCCCGGTACTTTTCGTAGCCGAGATGTCTGCACAGACGCGTAACGCTTGATGGAGACGAGAATGTCTGCTTCGCCGCTTCATGAATACTCAGATCGGTAAACAGCAGCGGATCTTTCAGGATAAAGCGAATAATGCCTTTTTCAGTTTCGCTGGCATGTTTTTCATATTCATCCAGCTCGATTAATATATTTCTCACGATCGTGTCCTTCGATTCTCGTAGAACTCCGGCGGCTTTCGCCCTCAAATTTGATACCCTCAGTTTAAGGCCTGAACACTTTTCAATCAACGATTTTGGTCACCTGCGGTACTTTGTTTCATGCATTGAATTGATTGGCATTGAAAACGACTTTAACCCGGTTCATCATGAAATAAAGCACAAAAAAACGGCACCCGATATTTCTGTACCGGATACCGCTGCTGTGATTCAGTTTTTGCTTTTCATCTATAACAAATTCATTGCGCTTCGGGAAATCTGTCCATGAAGTTTTCCAGCGCCCCGATCAGATTGGCGTCGTTGCGGTACCTGCAGGCTTCGATCTGAGCTGTCGGAAACCCTTCGGGAAACTGCGAGCCGATCAGATTCACATATTTGCGGATCGATTCGATAAAGATCGGTCTGCTGCTGATGCCTCCGCCTATCGCAAAGCGTTCCGGATCGTAGATGAACTGCAGATTCGAGATCATCTTCGCAATCTCAATCGTGAATTCATCGAGGACCTTCAGTATGTCCGGATCTCCGGCCTCCGCGAGATCGAATACCTTGACCCCATTCATTTCTTCCGGGGGGACTCCCTTTACCTGCGCAGCTTTCGCGCATAATGTCAGAACACTGCTGTGCCAGGCCCACAGACTTTCCTGCTTGAGCTCTTCTCCGATCAGTATATTGCTGAATTCTCCGGCCGACTGATGCTTCCCGCAATGGAGCTTCTTATCCTTGACCAGCGCGCCGCCTATGCCGGTGCCGAACAGAATGACGATTCCGTCGTCCACATCGCTGAGAACGCCGCTGCCTACTTCTGCCAGGGCTGCAGCCTTCGCGTCGTTCATCACGGTAACAGGCACGCCGCAGCGCTTTCCGAGCTCATCGGCCAGCGGAAATTCCTTAATATACAGCAGCGCTCCGCCGTTATGACAGATGCCCTTGTCCATATCGATCACACCGGGAACCGACATCGCGATTCCCGATACGCCGTCGTATTTTCTGAAAATCGATTCAAGCGTGCTCAGATAATCCTCGAGCCCGTCATGGGGCGTCGGAACCTTTCCCTGCTCGTAAATCTTTCGTTCTCTGTCCATCAGCGCGTATTTTATATCGGTACCGCCTACATCGATTGCCAGAATCCCTTCGTTCATCAGCTGCCTCCGTGTTTTCGAATCTCCGTGAATCGTAATCGTTTCTTTTATATAATTTTACGTCTCAGATCATCTGCTGAATACAGCGCCTGATCTTTTTATCATACGCCTTTACCGGCTGTTCCCTGTCAGTCGTCTTTTCGGCTGCCTATTTCAAAGACGTCGAGATCATCCGGGACGAAAAGATTTCCCGAGAAATAATTCCGCCCTTCCGCGGAATACAGGGCTTTACGTTCCGGCAGATGCGTCTGTTCCGTATGGTACAGGATCAGATTCTTCGCGCCGAGACGCTGCGCTGTCTCGCACGCTTCTCTGACCGTGCTGTGATGCATCGAATAGGGATTGAAAATATCCGCTTCGGAATACAGGCAGAAGGCCTCGTGCATAAGCCAGTCCGCATCCCGGACGTATTCTTCTTCGAATTCTGAGCAGGGCTCGTCTCCGCAGCACGTAAGCTTTTCACCGTCCGGCAGCATCATCGTAAAGCCGTACTGTTTTGCTTTCGTCGAATGGATATCGAAGAAGGTCACAGGACAGCCGAGGATCTCGCGGGTTTCGCCGTCTTCGACGGGAATCAGATGGATCGTCTTTCCGATTGCGGCGGTCTGCTTCTTCTGGAGCAGCAGCTCCGCCAGCGTCCGGATAATTTCGATAAGCTCGGCATGGGCGTAGATATTCACTTCGCCGTCGTAGATCCCCTTCGCCATATCGGTTCCGATCAGGCGGATAAGCCAGATGATCCCGGACACATGGTCGATATGCTTATGAGTAACGAAGATATCCTTGACGGACCGCCAGTCGATCCCGGCTTCTTTAAGCTGATGCATAATTCCGTTTCCGCCTCCGCCGTCGACGAGAAACGTCTGATCTCCGTCTTTTATTGCAAAGCAGGTATTGTAGCATTCGGTCACGAGCGCGTTGCCGGTCCCGAGTATTGTCAGTTCCATATTATGCCTCTTTTTCAGATTTATAATTTTATTATCGCATAAGCGCAAAAAAGACGCCTTTCGGCGCCTCTATCTCATCCGGTTCTTCTGCCTCTGCGTGCTTCGTCACTGCTCGCGTCGCAGAGATCTGAACGAACGTGGGTGGAATCAAACTTCGGACAGTCTTTTCAGCTTGATAAACCGGTCAAACTGTTCTGCTCATGGATAAGCTGTCTCTGACGCGGCAGCTTTAGCGATTCTTTATTCTATATTCCCAAAAGCCGGCGGAATATCATACGACGGAAAGAGGCTGCCTGCGTTTAAGCGAGGTCGCGTAATCTGCGAACATCTGTTCCTGCTGGCTGCTCCTTGCGTTTTTCCTTCGAATCATATAGATTTCCCGCATCAGTCCCGTCTCATCCATATCGAACTGCAGCAGCTGCCCGGAGCGAACCTCGCTGCGGACGGCCAGCTCCGACAGAACGGAAACGCCGGCGCCTCTTGCCACCATCATCTTGATCGTAACCGGATTATCGATCCTCGCGACAATATGCATGTCGTCTTCCGGAAGTCCGATCTGTTTCCGGTAATTTCTGACTGCACGATCGGTACCTGAACCTTCTTCCCTGGCAATCGTCGGTTCTCCGAGCAGATCCCGACCCTGAACGCCTTTTCTCTGCAGACTGCGGTAATACTCGCTGTTTTCAGTCACGAGCACCAGCCTGTCCTGTTCCACAGGATAATAATCGAAGCTGTCGGGATCCAGTCTGCTTCCGACAAATCCGATCTCGATCTGACCGGATTTCAGATACTCGTGTATCTGAGCGGAATCTCCGCGCCTGAGGATATACTTGCAGTCGGGATTATCTTTCAGATAGCCTGCGAGAATGTCGGGCAGCAGACACTGGGCGGGAACAGTCGACGCGCCTATCGATAGAGGCAGCCCGTAGGTCTCATTTTCCGCAAGTCTTTTCATATTTCTGCAGTCCGAGAGAATCCGCTGGGCTGCCGGAAAGATTCGTTCCCCTTCCGGGGTAAGGCTGATCTTCTTTTTCGTGCTCCGCTGCAGCAGCTTGACGCCGAGCGCTTTCTCTAGGCCGCTTACATGAGAGCTGACTGTCGACTGCGTCAGAAAAAGCTTCTCTCCGGCTTTCGTAAAGCTTCCCAGTTCCGCGACCGCCGCGAAAACCTCGATCTGTTTCAGGCTGAAATCTTCCATTATTCTGCTCCGATATCCGTATTTTGTCGTCTGCCGTCTGCGGAGAATCTGTCTCGATCACCGCCTTCCGGTTCCTGCTGCATGCTGTCTTCGTTTTACCTGCTGTCTACTGTCTTATCCAGAAGCGTATCATATTTTCAGAAAACGTCAAAAAAGCGCGGAAACCGCGCTTTAATCCTGTTTACCGATCCGCCTTCCGACGGTTTCTTCGGTTATGTTTTTCCTGTTCCAGCAGCGAGGCGCCGAGAGCGCCGGCGTAGGGAGCCGCGGATCTGACAATCACGTCGCGTCCGAGCTTTTCCCCGAGAAGCTTTGCAAAATACGGATTCTGGGAAAGACCTCCCGTCAGAATCACTTTTTTATCGACTTTCTTTTTCTGGCTCATCGACGCGACCTTCGACGCGACTGAGTCCGCGATGCCCGCCGCGATATCCTCACGACAGCGTCCCGCGCCGATAAAGCTGATCACCTCGCTCTCGGCGAACACGGTGCACAGCGAGCTGATCGGAATAACGGTCCCGACCGCCGCCAGCTCGAAGAGCTCCGGGATATCGAGATTGAGTCTGTTCGCCATGATCTCGACAAACTTGCCCGTTCCCGCCGCGCATTTATCGTTCATCAGGAAATCGGCGACACTGCCGTTCTTCAGACAGATCACCTTCGTATCCTGCCCGCCCACGTCGATTACCGTACAGTCGCCT
>CALMRA010000227.1 GCA_937872065.1 uncultured Eubacteriaceae bacterium
GGCCAAAGAACTGGAAATTCCGTATGAACTCAATACGATGGTTCTCGACATGGAAGATGACGGAGCCATCAAGCGCATCCACGCCGTCAATGAAGACAAGGGCTATCAGACCATCGACACGAAGTCGGTTATCCTGACCATGGGCTGCAGAGAACGTCCTGCCGGCGCGATCGGCATCCCCGGCTTCCGTCCTGCCGGCGTCTTCACCGCCGGTACCGCACAGCGCTTCATCAACATGGAAGGCTACATGTGCGGCAAGAAGGCCGTCATCCTAGGCTCAGGCGATATCGGCCTGATTATGGCCAGAAGACTTACGCTCGAAGGTGCGGAAGTTGAAGCTGTGTGCGAAATCATGCCTTATTCCAACGGTCTGACACGTAATATCGTTCAGTGCCTCGAAGACTATGATATTCCGCTCAAGCTTTCCCACACCGTCACGTTTATTCACGGTAAAGACCGTATCGAAGGCGTCACGATCGCACAGGTCGATGAAAACCTCAAACCGATTCCCGGAACGGAAGAACGCATCGACTGCGACGTTCTGCTCCTGTCTGTCGGTCTGATTCCTGAAAATGAAATCTCCCGTCACGCCGGCGTCGAAATTGACAGACGCACCAACGGCCCTGTCGTAAGCGAACTGCGTGAAACCTCGATTCCCGGTGTTTTCGCAGCCGGAAACGTCGTTCACGTTCATGACCTCGTCGACTTCGTTTCAGAAGAAGCGGCGCTGGCAGGCAAAGGCGCAGGAAAATATATCCAGGGAACGCTGTCCGATAAGATCAACTTTAAGACCGTAGCGGGCGACGGCCTCGGCTATGTCGTGCCGCAGTCGGTTACGACAGAAAATCTCGACAAGGATCTGACCTTCTACATGCGCGTCAGAAACGTACTCGAAAACAAGGTGATCAACGCGTATATCGACGGCGAAAAGGTCGCAACGAAGAACGCCGCGAAGTTCCTGCCTGCTGAAATGGTAAACTTCAAGATCAAAAAAGAAATACTTGAAAAATATCCGGATGGTGAAATCCGCTTCGAAATCGAAGACAAGCCTGTCCGGGCTAAGAAAGAGGCTTAATTATGGCTGAAGTCAGAAATATCATCTGCATCTCCTGTCCTCTCGGCTGCCAGCTGGTCGTTACAAAGGACGGCGACAATATTTCGGTAACAGGCAATACCTGTAAAAACGGGGAAAAATACGGAATTGAAGAAATGACCAACCCGAAACGTGTCATTCCTTCAACAGTCGTCTGCAAAAACGGCCGCCTGAAACGTCTTCCCGTCAAGACAGCGGATGCGGTTCCGAAGGGAATGATCTTCGACATCATGCAGGAAATTAACAAATGCTCCGTCGAAGCGCCGGTTAAAATGGGTCAGGTCATTATTCCGAACGTACTCGGAACAGGCGTCGACGTAGTCGCTACCAGAACGATGCCGGCAGAATAATCTAACCAGGATAAGATAATCGTAAAATCGAGTAGGAGGTGACTGATTAGTTCAATCACCGACCTCTCACACCACCGTG
>CALMRA010000228.1 GCA_937872065.1 uncultured Eubacteriaceae bacterium
GTAGTGGACTTTCACCACCTAGTTATCGCCCATGCCGGGCGCACCAGCAAAAAAGGCCGGGCGGACGCCCGGCCTTTTCAATCATTTTAATTTCCGTTATTCAGACTTCTTTATACGTACAGACGCCGCAGATATAACGATCGCTGCGCCCGCAGAATGTGCCGCCTCTTCTTTTAAAATATTCAGCTCACATACTGTTTCAAGATCAGCAGCAGCGCCGGCATATTTACGAAGAGCATGGCAAGCTCCGCGATAAAGTTGAGCTTATTTTCATCATATCCGATCTGGATCTTATTCGAATGGAACAGCATCAGAAACAGCGGCATCAGAGGCAGGAAATACCGTCCCTGCACTCCCTTGATTTCCCCTGCCGATACGGCAGTAAAGGAAATATACAACGCCGTCAGAATGAGCGTCACGATACCG
This sequence comes from uncultured Eubacteriaceae bacterium, assembly GCA_937872065.1. Lineage (GTDB taxonomy): Bacteria > Bacillota > Clostridia > Eubacteriales > Eubacteriaceae > UBA7485. The sequence goes on from CALMRA010000228.1 coordinate 427, forward strand.
AGTATCACCACACTGCTCCAGATTTTATACACTGTATTCTGCTGGCTGCTCAGATTGTTTTCTTTTCTGCTGTCGAGAAAGCTCATGTAGAACAGGAATATCCACAGCAGCATTCCGTAGCCTTTTCCGATATTGCCTGCCATTCCGAGACTGTTTCCCAGATCCGTAAAGAAATAGTACGAATGAGTCATCGTCCATTTAACGATCACGTAGACAAAGCTCGGGATATTGTGAAGAATCCAGCTGATCTGTCCGGCGGAATCGGCTCCCGGTATATCGAAAAACACCAGCGGAAACTGCATCGAGAAGGCATACGTGATTCCGGCAAAGACGACCCCCGTTAACGGAAGGAGCCATTTAAGCCACACCGCTCCTTTGTGATTTTTCCCACGCGCCTTAAAGCGGTCAGCCGGAACGCACCACAGCAGAAAGGCGAGGGGAAAATACGTTATCTTGCCCGCTGTAAAAAACAGCACGCTGATGATATAAACGACGATCTGCCTTGTGCCGAAATATTCTTTTTCGCCGAACAGCGTATTGAAAAACAGCACGAAGAAACAGAATGTGCCGGCAATGGTAAGCGGATCCACACTGTAGCAGCTGTTTAAAAACATCAGCTCGGGAACGAGGGAGAGCATAAAGAATATACGCTTCCCGACCCTGGCCTCCCGGATACAGAAATACAGAATCGCGCTCACAAAGACAAAATTGAACAGCCTGCCGAGATAAAAAATCATCGGGTATGAAATACCGAACAGCCTGCCCAGCGCCAGTCCGAGCGCGGAAAAGATATACGTGATCGGAAAATAATTCGCGCACGTCGTAGTCAGGTCCGCATAGACATACTCGTTCAGACTCGACCTTGTCTGGATAAAATTCAGAAATTCGCTGTAGTTATCGGATGTATAGCCAGAGATCTGCGCCAGATCCCGCATCGCGACAAATCCCTCAGGCCACAGAACCCCGTTGTTCGTACTCAGAAAATCCAGCGACGATACCTGATAGCTTTTGACGAAATGACTGTTTTCATCGAAGCCGTATCCCGGCGGGATAAAAAACACCATATATATTCCGACAAAGGCGGCGATCAGAAGATAGGCTTTATCCAGATGTTCGGAAAAATATCTTCGCCAGACGATCAGCACCGCCGCACAGAACATGATGCCGAACAGCAGCATCATCCGGGGTACACTGAAAACCAGCTCGTTGTCGATTCTCAGATCGTCGAAGCTGAACTGCTGATGATCTGTTTCCAGGCCGTAGGCCTCAGGAAAACGGACGATGAGCGCTTCGCCCTCTCCGGGATCCTGGATCCTTACGAGACTGCCGGTCACACTGTCCACCCGATTGGCTCCCAGCGATACTTCCGTTCCGTTTACGAGCTTGCTCACCGTAATCTGAAAGGGATCCTTCATATCGACAATCGTGAACTCGACCGCATTTACCTTAGACAGATCCATGGTTATCGTAAACGAAGCGCCGGTCCCGTCAAGCGTATAAACGCCGTTATTCTCAGATATATTATTTAACGTTACCTGATTTCCGCCGATCTGCCTTACTCCCCGTTCATCCGCCGGAATGGACTGATATGTCGAATTAAAGACAAATATTTCCATCGCGAATGTGATGACTGCCAGGCAGGCTGCAAGAATCAGGAGAGAAGCAATATTATGTTCTGCTGTATCAGTTGTCTTTTTCAGTCTCATTGAGCAGCATCCGCCGGTTCTTCAGAAACACATCGGCCATCTGCGGCCATATCGCATCCGCCGGAAGGATTTCCGCATCACTGCGGGCAGTCGTCTCGTCGCACAGACTCATGCCGTGACCGCCTGTCTCGAACATGTGGAATTCGCAGCGGACCTTATTTTCGATAAGCTTCTCGATAAACCGGGTCGACGCTAATGCCGACGTCGTCTGGTCTTCGAAGGTATGCCAGATAAAGACCGGGCAGATATCCTTCGTCACGTGACGTGTCAGATCGAGCTCCTGATACAGGCTCTCGTCGGGTTCCAGCGTACCGAAGACGCCGTACATCAGATACTGAGCCTGGAGCCTGAAATCTTCGGGTATCGACGTCCGCCAGCGGACGAGCTCCGCGTCGAGCATCGGGTAGCACAGGACGGCCCCATCGGGGCGCACCGATTCCGGATCCTCGATCCCGGCAAGCTCCAGATACTTCGGGTCGTTCCAGTAGACAGCCTCGGCTCCCGCAATATGAGCGCCCGCCGAAAAGCCCATCAGGTAAATCTGGTCCGCTTCGACGTACCATTCGTCTGCGTGTTCGCGGATCAGCCTGATAAGCTTCATCAGATCCAGCAGCTGCTCCGGCCAGTGGGCTTCGGGCACCAGCTGAATGTCCTCGGACGGATCCTCGTACTTTTCCTTCCAGTACGTCGCGTACTGAAACACGAAGGTATGGTAGCCCATACCGGCAAACCGGGCCGCGACGGGATCTCCTTCGCGGTGGGACTTGTACAGATAGGCGCCCCCCGGCAGTATGATCAGCGCCGGGCGCTTCCGCTTGATTCCGGTCGCGAACTGAGGCTCGAACAGATGGCAGTCGACGTAGGAGCTGCCGTCTTCCCTCAGATCGATGCGCCGGCTGATCATCGAATTTCTTCCATTCCGCCCATCATATGACGAAGCTTCTGGGGAATCGTGATGGATCCGTCCGCGTTCTGATAGTTTTCCAGCACTGCGGCAAGGGTACGGCCAACTGCCAGTCCCGAACCGTTGAGGGTATGGACAAACATCGTCTTGTTCGTTTCAGGATCTCTCGTGCGGATATTCGCGCGGCGGGCCTGATAATCCTCGCAGTTCGAGCAGGAGGAGATTTCGACGTAGCGGCCGTAGGACGGCATCCAGACTTCGACGTCATAGGTCTTCGCCGCCGAGAATCCGATATCACCTGTGCACAGCTCGACGACGCGGTACGGAATTTCCAGGGCCTGAAGGATCGCTTCCGCATCGTTTGTCAGGCTTTCCAGCTCGTCGTAGGACTTGTCGGGCGCCGCGAACTTGACCATTTCGACCTTGTCGAACTGATGGTTGCGGATAAGCCCTCTTGTGTCTCTGCCTGCGGACCCGGCTTCTTCACGGAAGCACGGCGTATACGCGGTATATTTGACCGGCAGATCGTCATAGTCGATGATTTCGCCGCGGTGGAAATTCGTAAGCGGAACCTCCGCCGTAGGCGTCAGGAAGAAATCTTCCTTTTCCAGATGGAAGGCATCTTCTTCAAATTTCGGAAGCTGGCCTGTTCCCGTCATGCTGGCGCGGTTTACGATAAACGGCGGCGAGATTTCCGTATAGCCGTGTTCGTTCGTATGCATCAGCAGCATAAAGTTGATCAGCGCGCGTTCGAGTCTGGCTCCCGCGCCCTTAAAGGCTGAGAAGCGGGCGCCTGTTACCTTCGCGGCACGTTCGAAATCCAGGATGTCCAGATCCGTACCGAGATCCCAGTGGGCCTTGATATCGAAGTCGAACTGACGGGGTTCTCCCCAGCGTCTGACCTCGCGGTTGTCCGCATCCGATTCGCCAAGGCAGATGTCATTGTTCGGCAGGTTCGGGATGTACAGCAGCGCGTTTCTGAGCGCTTCGTCCGTCGCCTTGAGCTCGTCGTCCTTTTCCTTGATTTCAGCCGACAGCTCCTTCATTTCGGCAAAAACCGGCGCGCAGTCCTTCCCTTTCTTCTTTAGCTTCGGGATCTCCTTCGAGACCGCGTTCTGCTTCGCCTTCATCTGTTCGACGTCGCCGATGATATCGCGGCGCTTTTCGTCGAGAGCCAGCACGTCCTTCAGGCTGAATTCGCCGTTTCTCGTGTTCAGTCTTGCTTCTATTTCTTCAGGATTCTCACGAATCTGCTTGATGTCGAGCACGTTTCTTCTCCTTCTTCACTCTGTTCTGGTAAACTGGTTGATCTTAATAATCTAACCTTCATTTTACCATAGACAAGGTGCGTTCAAAAAGAAGCGCAGCGTTCGCATCCAGCTGCTCCGCGGTGAGTCCGCACTGTCCTAAAAATTCGTATTCCCTGAGCGTGCTTACCGCATGGGGAACCATCCGTGCCGCGGAGTCAGATCCCGGGACAATCCGCACTCCGGCAGCAGCCCCGCGCCTGACAGCGTCCAGCTGCTCCCGCAGATACCGCTTCATCGGATCGCTTTCTCCTGACAGCGCGGCGATGGGCGTGACGGTCGGGACCCAGAAGGTTCCGTTCTCCGCCATCGCGGCGATACACTCGTCAGTCGTTCCGTATCCGTGTTCCACAGACAGTACGCCGGCGTCCACGGCCGAGAGGATCTCCTCAGGCGTGTTGACATGAGCCATGACGACCATTCCGGCCTCTCCTGCTTCCTCGACGATGGTCCGGAGCTCCTGATTCGAGAAGCACGGCGGATCCGTACAGGTGCAGCCGTAGGACCCGGTCTTCATAAAGCCCGTGACGAAAACCTTGATAAAGTCCGCGCCTTCCCTCTTCAGTTCGCGAATCATATCGACGGTTTCCCGTTCAGTGCGGACTCCGCGTCCGAAGCAGCGGCCGTAGCGGCCTTCCCTGCAGATCCCGGAAACGGGGCTCAGGTACCGGATCCCTCTGTCCTCGAAGGAGCTTCTGTACCTCGTGCACAGACCTTCCGTATCGCCGCCGTCCCGGATCATCGTAACCCCGAGCTCTTTAAAGCGCTGCGCTAATTTCTCGTAATGTAAAAACCACTCCGTCCCCGGGTTACCGAGAACGGAGTGGATATGCATGTCAGCCGGCATTCGTTACGCCTGGCACGCTGCGTCGTAGGCTGCCGCGTCGACGAGATCGTCGATGCCGTCTTCGTCCGTGATCTTGACGCGGACGATCCAGTTTTCAAACGCGTCTTCGTTGATCGCTTCCGGTTCATCGTCAAGGACGTCGTTCGCCGCGACGATCGTAAAGCCGAACGGCGCTTCGAGACCGTTCGCCTTCTTCCCGGATTCGACGACGGAGAATTCGTCTCCGCGTTCAAAATCGTCGTCTTCGTCCGGAAGTTCGACATAGAGCAGATCTCCGAGCTGACTCTGGGCGAAATCGGTGATTCCGATTGTCGCCGTGTCGCCGTCGATGTCTACCCACAGATGCTGATCCGCATCGTACTTGAGGTTCTGAGGTGATGCCATAACTGCCTCCTGTGTCATTCGTATTACCGCCCGTACGGGCTGCGCTGCCTAAAGAATAATCTGTTACCCTGAAACGAACCTTTAATTAATTCGTCAATTACTTGTGAATGCTCATTCCGTGGACGTCGTGAGCCGCTTCCATGACGGCTTCCGACAGAGACGGATGCGGATGGATCACATCGCCGAGCTGTTCGGCCGTGAGTCCGAGCTCTACCGCCATCGTCAGCTCTGCCAGCAGGTCCGATGCGTGGGGGCCGATCACAGACGCGCCGATAATGACGTTGTCCGGATCCGTGATGATCTTGACGGTTCCCTGGATCTTGCCCATGGCCTGCGCCTTGCCAAGACCTCTGAATTCGAAGGTGCCGGTCTTCGTTTCGATTCCGGCCGCCGCAGCCTGATCCTCGCGGATACCCACCGCCGCGACTTCAGGATCTGTGAAGACACATGCGGGAACAGCCTTGTAGCTGACCTTTTTGTCCATGCCCTTCACGGCGTTCTGCGCCGCTGTGACGCCTTCCTTTGACGCGACATGAGCGAGCTGAGGTGTTGCGACGATATCGCCGATTGCGTAGATATTCGGAACGTTGGTCACCATCGTTTCGTCGACGTTGATCCGTCCCTTATCGTCCGTTTCGACACCGGCTTTTTCGTATCCGAGTCTGTCAAGATACGCGCGGCGTCCGATCGAGACGAGCATCAGGTCCGCTTCCACCGACTTGCCGTTTGCAAGATCCGCCTTGACGCCGTCGTCCGTAACCGTGACTTCGGATACCGCGGTTCCCGTGATCACCTTGATCTTTTCGCGCTTGAGCTGGCGCAGCAGCTGCTTCGAGACGTCCGCGTCTTCGTTGGGCAGGATCTGCTTCAGGGCTTCGACGATGGTCACCTTCGAGCCCATTTTCGCGAGAAACTGGCCGATTTCACAGCCGATGACGCCGCCGCCCACGATAATGATCGACTTCGGAGCTTCCTGAAGATCGAGGATTTCGTCGGAGGTGATGACCTTCGTTCCGTCGTATTTGAACATTTTCGGAACCACCGGTACTGAGCCCGTCGCGATGATCATCTTGTCGGATTCCACGTTCACCGGACCTTCTTCAGTCTGAACCGTCACGAGCTGCGGAGATTCGATAAACGCAGTCCCCTTGACGAGCCTGATGCCGTTCTGATCCAGCAGGAACTTGATTCCCTTGACCAGTCCGTCCTTAATCTTGTTTTTCCTTGCGACGATCGCCGGGTAATCCACCGAGACATTTTCGACGCTGATTCCGAAATCCTTCGCGTGTTCTACCGCATCGAGCGCATCTGAAGCTCCGAGAAACGCCTTGGTCGGAATGCAGCCTCTGTTCAGGCAGGTCCCGCCTACTTCGTCCTTTTCGACAAGGGTGACATCCGCGCCGTATTTAGCCGCGGCGATCGCCGCTTCATAGCCGCCGGGACCCGCGCCGATAACTGTAATATTCATGATTTTTTCTCCGAAAAAGGTCCGCATGCGCGGACCCTGAAATTCGATTTAAAGTCCCGCTGCTTCGAGGATTCTCGGAACGTTTTCTTCCGCGCCGATCGCCATGATGTGGACGCCGTCGCAGAGACCTTCCTTCTTCAGATCCGCAATAAATTCGCCTGCGATCTTGATTCCTTCGTCAGCCTGACTGCGGCCTTCTTCCTTGGCCTTGTTCAGACGATCGATAAGTTCCTGGGGAACTTCGATGCCCGGAACGTTGTTGGTCATGAATCTGGCCATGCCCGCGCTCTTGAGCGGAACGATTCCCGCGAGAACGTATGCGTCCATGTCCTTCGTTTCTTCCTTGAACTTTCTCATGACGTCCACCGAGTAGACAGCCTGAGTCTGGAAGAATTTAGCGCCTGCCTTGATCTTCTTTCTCATCCGGATGAGCTGGACTTCGACAGGATCGAA
>CALMRA010000229.1 GCA_937872065.1 uncultured Eubacteriaceae bacterium
CCATATCGTCGCGATGATCGCCGGCGCTCTGTCACCGAACATGACGTTCCTGATTGTCTGTCGTTTCGTTATGGGCTTCGGACTCGGAGCTCTGCTTACAACTCTGTTCGCAGGCTACACTGAATATATGCCAGGCGCAACGCGCGGTACATGGTCAAGCCGCGTATCCTTTATCGGAAACTGGTCATACCCGGTCTGCTCGACCATCGCTCTGATCATCACACCTCTGTTGTCTGCAAACATGGCATGGAGAGTTCAGTTTGTCATTCCGGCGATCCTCTCCCTGATCGCAACGTTTATCGCAATTAAGCAGTTCCCGGAATCACCGCGCTGGCTGGAATCCAAAGGCCGCTACGCAGAAGCTGAAAAGGTAATGTCGGAAATCGAAGCGAAGGTTGAAAAGCAGACCGGTAAAAAGCTTGAACCGGTCGAAGATCTGCCTGAAGAAGCTGCTCCACTTGCGCTCAGCTATGGAGAACTGCTCCACCGTGAGCTGCTCAAGCGTGTTATTCTCGGTTCGTTCGTATTGATCGCGATGAATGTCGTCCAGTACACACTCATAAACTGGCTGCCTACCATCTTCCTGACACAGGGAATAAACCTGAAGGACTCGATTGTTCTGAATACCATGAGCATGTTCGGTGCACCATTCGGTATCTTTATCGCAATGCTCATCATGGACAAGATTCCGAGAAAGACAATGGGAATCTCGCTGCTGCTGGCAATAGCGGTGCTTGGTTATCTTTATTCGCTGCAGCGCGATATGACGATGATCACCATCTTCGGATTTATCCTGATTACCCTCGTTTATATGTACGTCTGCTACGCATCCGCAGTTTATGTTCCTGAAATCTGGCCGACCAACGCGAAACTTCGCGGCTCCGGTCTTGCTAACGCTGTCGGTCGTGTCAGCGGCATTATCGCACCGTATGCAGTTTCTTCACTGCTCACCAGTTCCGGTGTCACAGGCGTTTTCCTTCTCCTGGGCGGTGTTTCAGTTGTTGTCGCCATCGCCATCGCGACGATGGGCATCGAAACGAGAGGCGTTTCTGTTGAAACAATCGGTGTAGTCCACGAAGGCAAGCCGGTTGAGAATCAGGATACGGTTAATCAGGAATCCTGATCTGTCGATCTGTAATGAAGATGATTTTGATTCAGCACACAGGATTTACCGAATCAGAATCTCAAATTTATAATATCGAAATACTAACGGAGAAAATCATGAAAAATACTGAAGCAATCCTCGTCGTACCGGGCACCATGGAAATCATGGATGCTCCGGTCCCGACTCCGAAGGACGACGAAGTCCTGATCAAGGTCAATTATGTCGGAATCTGCGGATCCGACGTGCACGGCTTCGAATGCGGTCCGTTTATACCGCCCAAGGATCCGAATCAGAAGATCGGTCTGGGTCACGAATGCGCCGGCACGGTCGAAGCAGTCGGCAGCAAGGTCACGAAGTTCAAGCCCGGCGATAAGGTCATTATCGAACCCGGTGTACCGTGCGGTAAATGCCAGTACTGCCTCGAAGGTCACTACAATATCTGCCCGGACGTCGACTTTATGGCGACACAGCCTAATTACCGCGGCGCTCTGACAAATTATCTGTGCCATCCGGAAAGCTTCACATACAAGCTTCCTGAAGGAATGACGCTGATGGAAGGCGCGCTGGTCGAACCTGCGGCAGTAGGCATGCACGCTGCTTCTAAAGCAGGTGCGACCCTGGGCAAGAAAATCGTAATCCTGGGCGCAGGATGCATCGGACTGATGACGCTCCAGGCCTGTAAGAGTCTCGGCGCAACCGACATCGTTGTCGTTGACGTACTGCCCAAACGCCTCGAACTGGCTAAAAAGCTGGGCGCTGCGGAAGTCGTAAACGGTATGGAAGAAGATACTGTAGCAAGATGCAAAGAAATTCTCGGAGATCTCGGTGCGGATATCGTATTTGAAACAGCCGGCGCACAGGTTACAGCAAGGCAGACACCTCAGATCGTCGCACGCGGTGGAAAGATCATGATCGTAGGCACTATCCCGGGCGAGGTTCCGATCGATTTCCTGAAAATCAACCGTGAAGTCTCGATTCAGACAGTTTTCCGCTATGCGAACAACTTTCCGATGACGATCGAAGCGATCGATACCGGCAAGTTCGACGTCGATTCGATGGTTACGAATATTTACGATTATGAAGATGTGCAGCGCGCGTTCGACGAATCGGTCAACTGCAAGAGCGATATCATCAAAGGCGTGATTCGGGTCGCAGAGTAATTCGCCCTGAAGTCATATAAACACAAATAAAGAGAGGTAAACAATGTTAGCAGATATCAGATACTGGGAAAACAAGGCGCGCGAAGGGAA
>CALMRA010000230.1 GCA_937872065.1 uncultured Eubacteriaceae bacterium
AAAAATCGACGGAAACAGTGTAGTGTTTACTGTTCCCGTCGATTTTCACTTTGGCAGATTTTATTAACTTCAGGGTTCCAGGGCATCAGAGAATCCAGGAATTCTTTATCCAGTTCGTCTCTATGTTCCGGCATTGTTTCAAAAAGATACTTAAGGTAGAGGTATGGATCGATTCCGTTGGCCTTGGCGGTCTCGATAACAGAGTAGACCGCCGCACTTGATGCAGCCCCTCTGGGACTTCCGTTAAACAGCCAGTTTTTCCGCCCCAGAGCAAACGGGCGGATCGCATTCTCTGCAAGATTATTCGAGATAGCATATCTTCCGTCTTTCAGGAAGTTCATAAAACCGTCTTTATGTTTGAGGGCATACTGAACAGCCTTCCCACACTTGCCTCTGGGAAGGACGGTGTCTTGCAGTTCTTCAAGCCAGCTCCAGAACTCATCAAGGAGCGGCACTTCTTTCTCCTGGCGCGCAAGTCTGCGTTCTTCCGGATCAAGTTTTTCAAACCGGCTTTCCCATTCAAAAAGCGCATTGATGTAATGGATCGCTTTATCGGGAATCGTACCGGTTTTGTCCTGATCTGGTGGAAGCGCATCATTAAACGCACGCCTCAGATGCGCCCAGCAAAGGCAGCGGGTGATCCCGGGGATCTTGTCATAGCCGGCGTAGGCGTCGGTATGCAGCGCTCCCCTGAATCCCCTGAGATAGGCCTGCGGATATTTCGAGCTGCGTCCCCGTTCATATCTGAAGATACGCATCTGTTTCCCGCTGCAGCCGGCTGTAGAATAGACCCACATGTAAGATTTCGAGGTGTTGCTCTTTCCGTCTTCTCTGTGGACCTGAACAGGGGTTTCGTCTGCATGGAGGACCGTCTCGCAGATCTGCTCGCTGCTCATCTGTTCGACAAGCGGGATCAGGTAGTCCCTGGCGGCATAAATGATCCAGTTTGCCATGGTAGCTCTGGAAAATTTAGCTCCGATCGCCTTCCAGTCTTTCTCCTGACGATAAAGCGGAAGGGCGTTCACATATTTCTGATAGGCTACCTGCGCGACTGCAGAAGCTGAAGCTGCTGAATGGTCGAAAAGCGGCTTTGGCGTAGGAGCCTTAGCGATTACCGGTGTTTCTTCGTCTTTCCTGCATTTCAGACATTCATAGCTTTCCTGCAGGATTTCGACCACCTTGCAGCTTGCAGGCGTGTACTCTATTTCGAGGCGAACGAACTGGACGCCGATCGGAATCATTATACTTCCACACTTCGGGCAGATTCTTTCCTCTTCGCTCAGACGATAGACCCGTTCTTCGTGGGGAAGGTCAGCTAAATCTTCCTTCCTGGCACCCTTCTTCTTTTTCTTGCGAACGATCATTTCTTCGATCTCTTCGATCTCTTCGATCTCAGCTTCCTCGCTTTTACCGTTCGCTTCCTGTTCTGCTTCATCAAAAAAGCTTATCTGGTCTTTCTCAAGCTTGAGGGCTGCCGTTCGTTCACTGCTGCGTCCGTAGAGCTGTTTCGTCAGATAAGCGATGCTTTCTTTGAGTTCTTCATTTGATTTCTGGAGTTCGGCGATGATCTCCATTAATTTTTGATTTTGTTCGATCAGCTCTTCGCGTGTCAGCATCGTTTTTTCCTTTATGTTTCGCTGTGGGCAGTATAACATAAAGGGCGTCGTATGTATAACGGTTACAGAACAGACTTCTTTCCGACCGGTTTGAGCGCTTTAGGCTGGTTTACGCACAGTCCTTCCATGAGCCACCTGAATTCCTGAGCACTGAGCAGCCTGACCTCCTTCTCAGACCTGGGCCACTGAAATCTACCTGTCTCAAGACGCTTATATAGAAGAACAAAACCGTCGCCTTCCCAGTAAAGCGCCTTGATCCTGTCACGTCGTTTCCCGCAGAAGAGGAACAGGTTATTGGCCATCGGATCCATCGCGAAGTTCTCTTTCACAATGGCTGCCAGTCCGTCGATGGCTTTTCTCATATCAGTGTAACCGCAGGCGATATAGATGTTCTCCGCCTTTGAGATATCTCCTAACATGA
>CALMRA010000231.1 GCA_937872065.1 uncultured Eubacteriaceae bacterium
TTCGATGAGAGCGAGTACTGGTACGATCATCTGGTCGATCATCTTCACTGGAAGAGTCTTGGGAAGCTTTTGTGCGGCGGTGTTCTGAAGGTCGGGGATGTCGAGGACAGGTCGGAGCTCGGGGAAGCCAGGCAGATCGGCGAGCGGATCGGCTGATCGGGCGCTGTCCGGATTCGGGGCTCGTCGATAATCGGCAGGCTGATTCATTTCGGAGCGGTTCTGCAGATTCCTGCAGGAACTGCACAAAATATTTGTATAACTTTTACGGCGTTCTAACTTCGTAATGTTACGATAAAAATATCAAAGCGGTGCGGTCTGTCAGGGGAGATCGGATCCGCGGCGCGGGAAAATAAGGGGGAACAAATGGCTAAAAAGATTCTTGAACTGTGCGGCGACTTTACTGAAGATTACGAAACGATGGTTCCGTTCCAGGCGCTGTCGATGCTCGGCTACGAAGTAGATGCGGTATGTCCCGACAAGAAGGCGGGGGACACGGTCCCGACAGCCGTTCACGATTTTCTCGGCGAACAGACGTATACGGAACTTCGGGGACATAACTTCGGGATCAACAAGGATTTCGACGGGGTTGATACGGCGGATTACGACGGTCTGTTCATCACTGGCGGACGTGCTCCGGAATATATCCGGCTCAATCCCCGCGTCATCGAAATTGTCCGGGAATTCTTCAGAGACGGAAAGCCCGTTGCGGCGATCTGCCACGGTCCGCAGATATTGACGGCGGCAGGTGTCCTTGAAGGTAAAAAAGCGACCTGCTATCCGGCGGTCGGTCCCGATATCGGACTGGCGGGCGGCGAATATATCGATGTTCCGGCGGATCAGGCTGTCGTCGACGGCAATCTGGTGACGGCTCCGGCATGGCCGGGCAACACCGCGATCCTGCAGGGATTTATCAAGCTCCTGGGCGCGGAAGTCAAGATCTGAGGCATCGGATAAAATCGGCAGTATAAAATGAGCATATAAAAAGACCCGGAGAATAAAATCCAGGTCTTTTTTTCGCCTGTCTGAGCGCTGCTGTTGTTTTCTTCTATATAAAGAGAGTAAGATCTGCTGATCAGAGCTGTTATTTGTCCCTGCCGAAGGACATGCACGGCGCGATAACGTCGCCGGTCTTCAGGTATTCGTAGGTGGGCATTTCGAACAGAACCGGCTTCATCTTCCGGTAGTCGATCTTGCCGCTGTCAGTGAGTACGTCTTCTTCCGCGTATACGTGGTCGATGGTGCAGATAAAGCTTTCGAAGCCCGGCGTTTCGTAGATGTTTTCGACGCTGCAGGCCATGACCAGGGGCGCTTCGTCGATGACCGGAACGCCGTCTTCATTCAGATGATAGTCGAAGAGTTCCGACTTGTCGACTTTCGAGCCGCTGACGCAGCCAGCGCGGTCTGCCTTCGGAAGCATGGCTTCGTCAACCATCGCGATGGACAGCTTTCCGGTGTCCTTGATGCCCTGGTTCGTATAGTGAGGCTTCGCGAGGCTCACCATGACATGATCGTGGCCGATGATGCCCTGATGTCCGACGATAAGCCAGTTGGGTTTTCCGTCTGCCATGGCGCCGACGACTGTGACCGGCGACGGATAGAGCGCGGGAGCTTTCCCGATTTCTGTTTTCGTTGTATGATCCGTTATGTTATTTTTCGTGTTTTCCATGTTACAAATTCCTCTGTTTCTTCCATTCCTCGACCATTTCGAGGGTGATGGGCCCGCATTTCTGATCGTAGGTGTCGAGCTTATAGTCGATGACGTCGAGACTTTCCTGTATCTGGGCGAGCTTCTCCAGGAGCATTTCCTTAGATTCCATGAGGATCGCCTTTCTCGCCGGTTTGGTTTCCTCGCCCTGCAGAGCGAGCTGAACATATTCGCGGATCGATTCGAGGGGCATGCCTCCGCGCTTGAAGCGCATGACGAAGTCGATCCAGCTCAGGGAGACGTCGTCATAATCTCTGATTCCGGACGCGTTGCGCGGGACCTCCGGAATGAGGCCTATCCGTTCGTAATATCTCAGATTGTCCGGCGATACGCCCGTAATTTCCGATGCCTGTTTGATTAACACTTCTCTGTCCTCCGCTGTAGAATCGATTCTGTGATCAGAATAAACCCTTGAGTCGACTCCAGGTCAAGAGAAATAGAGAGAAAAGTGAAATAAAAAAGCAGCTAAAGTGAAATAAAAGAGAGCTAGAGACCTCAATACTTATAAAAGCCCGGAATTTACTGCATGAAACAGAATACAAACGAAAACGGCGGACCGTCCTGAAGTGCAGGAGATCCGCCGTTTTGTGATGCATATTAATAAACTCGTAAATAAAAAGCCGGAAAAACAAAGAGCTGGTAATCACGCCGGTAAATCTAGAAGCTCGGACGCGGGACCACACCTGCAGCGGCCAGGATGAAATAGCCGTAGAACAATATGACGGCGACAGTTACGATAATCCGCGTATTCTTCGAGAAGGTCCGCGACATCCACATGGTGGTCAGACCGACAGGCGGCAGAACAATCAGACACAGGATGATGATACTCGGATTAAACAGGAAACCGCTTGCCGCACGCTTACGCCCCTGAGGCGAACGCGTCTTAGAACCCGACCGGCTGTGCGATCTGGATCCGGATTTCTTTCTTTTTTTACTTTTGCTCATAAAGAGCACCCCCCACAGAAAATGATATCAGCGCTATTATATCGCGGAGAGAGGGAGAAGAGAAACGGAAAGTTGAGAAGACGAAGGGACAAGGACCCGGGACCTTCTGGTTATGAGAGGTTGAATTTACAAAAGATCATCAAATGAATTGGCAAAGAATTAGAAAAACAAACTGGAGGAATAGAATGCTTGGCTCAAAATCAATAAAAGAAACATCGTAATGAAACTAACCTTGATTGTAAAAGGAGTCTTTTGTGATGAGAGAATGGAGAATCATGGCTCGGTTTAGGAGCTACTGTATCGGTTATATCAAACCTATACGTTAATTTGACTTGATATTTAGATCCATGGCTCCACGAGGGAGCCAACAGGTTACACTTTTCTTAGTACAGCAGTACAGTAGGATTTAGATCCATGGCTCCACGAGGGAGCCAACTCTACGCTGACAACATGCTCTATTACAGCGCGCAATTTAGATCCATGGCTCCACGAGGGAGCCAACAATATTCCGATGAAGAAAGTTCCAAAAAAGTAAATTTAGGGAAACACTGATTAATTCTACTGAAC
>CALMRA010000232.1 GCA_937872065.1 uncultured Eubacteriaceae bacterium
TGAAAGCTCTGCATCGAAGATATGTGTCAGCGGATAAGCAGCGCGTGTATTTTCGGTGTAGCGCAGATCATCGTAAACAGGATTTTCTCTTTCATCGTAAACGACGTTTTCAACTACTGCGCCCGACCGAACTGCGTTCCATATTTCAGGTTCTTTTTCCTTCTTCAGTCCCGCGCATTTGGCGTAGCAGCCGCCTTCAAAATTAAATACTCCGTCAGCTGTCCAGCCGTGCTCGTCGTCACCTACCAGACGCCGACCAGGTGCTGCAGACAGCGTAGTCTTGCCGGTTCCGGAAAGGCCGAAGAATACAGCGGCTGTACCATCGTTTCCGATATTGGCGGAACAGTGCATCGGAAGAACTCCCTGTTCGGGAAGCAGAGCATTCATGACTGAAAAGACAGATTTCTTGACTTCGCCGCAGTATCTGGTACCGGCGATCAGAATGATCCTTTTTGTAAAATCGAGCATTATTGCAGCTTCGGAGTGTATCTGGTCCTCTTCAGGATCGCATTCGTAAAAAGGCGCTGCTAAAACTGTGAACTCCGGACTGGGTGTTTCGTCCGGTTTCTGAATGATAAACATGTCGCTTGCGAACAACGCTTCATAAGTTGCATCCGTTACGATTCTTATCGGAATACGATATTCCGGATCTGCTCCGGCCCAGCCGTCCACCACGTACAGTTTTCTGTCTTCAAGATGTCGGGTCACTTTATTATAGAGACGTTCAAAGACTCTGCGACTTATCGGGCGATTTACGTCTCCCCAGGCAATTCTGTCCGCTGTGATTTTATCCTCTACAATAAATCGGTCGTCGGGCGAACGACCCGTATATTTTCCGGTAAGCACGGAAAGTGCGCCGGTTCTGGTCAGACGGCCTTCTCCTCTTCGAACAGCTTCTTCGACCAGAATCGGCCGGCCCGGATTAACAGCAACATTATCCTGCCTGATTCCCAAATAATTCAGATCCGCTTTTTTCATCTTCTGCTCCCATTCATGTGTTGGTAAACCTTTTATACAGCTGTTTGCTTCACGGTTCAAAGAAACAGGAGCTGCCTGCAACGCATTGCACAGACTGAGACTTATCATTTGATTTAT
>CALMRA010000233.1 GCA_937872065.1 uncultured Eubacteriaceae bacterium
GGCTTCGATGATGACGGATCGGCAGTGGCGGGAGCGCTTTGCCGATACCTGCGCCGGATGGCTCGGTCCTGAAATTGTCCGGCGAAACGGCTGTATTCTTAAAAATAAGAAAAAACGTTAAAAAGGCGCCGCGGTTTTCAAATAAGAAACTGCGGTGTTTTTCGTGTCTGACCGCTTATGGTATAATACGGTAGTTATCGGCCTGCCCAGGCGGGCCCTGAATCGAATACTGCATTAATAAAGTTTATGAAACAAGTCCTGCCTGGCAGGACCCTAAGGAGAAACGGATGATCAGAGACCGTTTTGCACCGAGCCCGACGGGAGACGTGCACATCGGCAGTCTCAGAACTGCGCTGTACAATTATCTGTACGCGAAAAAGAACGGAGGCGCGTTCCTGCTTCGTCTCGAAGATACGGACAGAACACGCTATCAGGAAGGCGCTGTCGAAACGCTGCTGAACGCGCTGTATACGACCGGCGTAATTCCGGACGAAGGCCTTGTACTTGAAAACGGAACGCCCGCTCAGAAGGGCGCTTTCGGCCCTTATATTCAGTCGGAACGTCTTCCCGTCTATCAGAATTACATAAAAACTCTGCTGGACTCGGGAGACGCCTACTACTGCTTCTGTACAAAGGAAAGACTCGACGCGCTGCGCGAAGCCCAGCGTGAAGCCGGAGAAACGCCGCGCTACGACGGACACTGCCGTGATCTGTCAAAAGAAGAAATCGACGCGCGCATCGCAGCGGGAGAACCCTATGTCATCAGACTTAAGCTTCCCGCGGACCGTGAAATCACGTTCCGCGACGCCGTTCGGGGGGACGTGACGATCAATACCGACGATCTCGACGATCAGGTGCTGATCAAGGCGGACGGATGCCCGACCTATCATTTCGCCGTCGTCTGCGACGATCACGATATGGAAATCACCCATGTGATCCGGGGAGAGGAATGGCTGCCGTCGACACCGAAGCACGTCTATCTGTACGAACGGATGAACTGGCAGGCGCCCGAATACGTCCATCTGCCGAATATCCTGAATGCGGATCACAAGAAGCTGTCGAAACGTCAGGGCGACGTGTCGGTTTCAGACTTCTTTGATAAGGGCTATCTGCGCG
>CALMRA010000234.1 GCA_937872065.1 uncultured Eubacteriaceae bacterium
TCTGTCCGGCATCGGCAGTCATTTTTAACTCGTTATTTTGAACGCTTTAAATTCGGTATTGACACGCGAATAGTTATTCGTTTTTGATATCCTTGAAAATGGGAGATTAATTATTGACATCCAGTTTTAATGCATTTAGTGAACTTCTGGGATTATTCAAAAATTTAAACGAGAACTCTCCCCAAATTAGGCCGACGCTTATGTCTGTCAGTGGATATCCGCATTATGAGAATGTGATCAGTAATATCCTGGCATTTCTACTGGACAGCTCAGCTGAGCATGGACAAAATGATCTATGGGTTAAATCGCTTATGGATTGTTACATAATGAAAAGCCCTGAAGAAGATTTGCGCTCTGATGCGATATGCGTTCATTCAGTAGACAGAGAACAGTTAACTACTGAAGGCAATCGAATTGATATTGTAATAACAGGTGAGCCTTATACAATCGGGATTGAGAACAAAATCTTCAGTTCCGTTTACAACAATCTTGATGAGTACTCTGCAGAGATTGAAAAGTTAGCGAATTTCAATGTTCAGTCACAACCGATAAATATTTTATTATCTGTTAAGAATGAGGAATCCTCTCTAAGGGCTGGATTCATTAACATTACCTATTCCGAATTATTAGATAAAGTAAAATCAAATATGGAAGAATATCGTGAAGAGGCCGATGATATCTGGCTTATAAACACTGATGAATTTATCTACACTATGGAGCAGTATGTTATGACGCAGCAATTAGATCTTGATTTTATACGCTTTCTTGAAGATGATGATCATTATAATGTTTCTGTCGAGTTTTTAAACAAGATAAATGATTATCGCAGGAGTATAAAGAGAACGTTAGATGCTGTCACGAACCTGCTTCAGAATAGTAAAATTACAGAAAAATTCCCTGACTATAACTTAAAGATTTTTACCTGGCAAACGTCCGGATTAGCTTTATACGCATGTAATTGTGTTGATATTCTCGAGAAGGATTCAGATAAATATCTTTTAACGATTGAAACATTTAATTCAGCCTGTGGATGGAAAATTACTTTGTTCGATCGAGACATGCAGCATAGTGAGGAGTTAAGAAAAAAGAAAATTAATTTTGAAGATGCTTTAAAACGTTGTGGATTTGCATACGAATGGACAGAGAATAACCGTTATGCGATTAAGACACTTTCCTATGAAACCGGCGTTGAAGACCTTTCAAAAAGCATTGTAGATGAAGCATCTAAAGCTGTGAAATTTCTACAAGAATATCAAGATTCCTAAATTAAATAAGACAGGAGAAAAAGATGAACAACCAGCTTCTTTCCGGTCACTTAAATGACCTCCCGCGTCTCGACAACGGTGCATTCGTCGAAGGTTCTGAAAAAAGTATTGTTTTCGGTCCGGATCGTTTCTGGCCTGACAATGTGATGAGATGTTTTTACATTCCCGGCGGCGGTGTCGGAAATATGCACTCGCATCCGTGGCCGCATTATATTTTCGTGTATCAGGGCGAGGGTTCCTTCACGATCGATGATGTCTGCTATCCGGTCAAATCCGGGAGCTGGGTTTATGTGCCTGACGATGCGGTGCATGGTTTCAAGAACGGTTCCGATACGGATCAGCTTGTTTTCCTGTGCAATGTTCCGCCGCGCGGCGACGTTAATCCGCTGCAGAATGAGGATCAGCCTGAATAGGCGATCTGCAGACTGTTACCCGTTTTTCAGGCAGCTGATATATTGACAGTTATGCTCAGATTTCTATAGAGTCTGAGCATTTTTCAGTTGACTCAAGATAGTGTTTATGTGAAAGGATTTTATGAGAGGTTTTCTTATCAGCGTATCGGCCGGGACGGGCTGTTACCGCCATATCCAGGTTCAGGCAGATTCGACCATTTCTAATCTGGCCAGGGTCATTCTCTGGTCGATGAACTTTGTCTCCGAGAAGCCCTGTGAGATTCATATGGATAATCGAATCGCCGGGCCCGCGGCAGATCCGGATACAGTACTGAGCAGTCTGTTTGCAAAGACGGGCCAGAAATTCAAGCTTATTTACGATCCGGAAGATCCGTGGGTCTTTCAATGTTCCATTCTTGGACCGACAGAGGATGAAACCATCGAGACCGGTATCGTTCGAAAAGAAGGTAGAGCACCGGTTCAGCACGAAGATCTGGACAGAGACTATGACGAGAAGAGCTATCCGTTCATTTATCCGGAAATTCAGTTAAACAGGCTGTATAAAAAAGCCGGTATTAAGCCTAAAGAGAGAGAACGGCTTGAACTGTTTCTGCAGGCCATGGTCATCTTCTACAATGTTATTCCCGTCTCCAAAGCTTACGAAATTATAAACGAAAAGACCGGCGTGGACCAGGACGTTTTTCAGGATTACATCAGCATCCGCCGCCACGATCCGGATACGTATCATGTGCTGAATCTTATCGATCCTGACGGATTGGATGTTATGCGGCATTATCTGGTGTCGCGGAGTATTGTCTTTAATAAGATGGAGACGCTTCCCAAGATTCTTTCAGGCCAGCAGGGAAAAGAATGGTTCGTGCCGCCGGGAGATCCTCTAACCAGCTTTCTCGATACCGCGTATCTGGCTGATGTCCGGTATACGAAGCCTCTGTATCATTTTCTTCGGAACAGGCTTCACCAGGATGATAAGAAGGCGAGTCATATCGTCAATTACATCCTCCGCGATATTCACGACGGAACAAGCTTAGATATTCAGGGAATTCTCGATTATATGGAATGGTACTGCCGCGAAAAGCCCGGGTTTACAGATACGAGTATCCAGGAATTTATCAAAATCTATAATGAGCTCTATAACCATACGAGGATGGCGTACAACTGCGGGTACACACCCCAGGAAATTATGAAGATCAATCCTCCCGAAATCCCGAATTCACTGCAGCTAGGTGAAAGTATCCGGGGAATGCTGAAATCTGGCGAGGTAGATCCGGTTGAATTCCGGGAACTGATCGAAACGACGGCCTTTCCCAACGAAAACATCCGGACAGACATACTCAGACAGCTGGACGAAATCGTAGGACCGGTGAAGTCTGCGTCTGCTCCTGCAAAGAAGAAAGTCGGCCGCAATGATCCGTGCCCCTGCGGAAGCGGAAAGAAATACAAGAACTGCTGCGGGAGACCGAAGGGTGCGAAGTGAAAGAAATGATCCAAACCGGTTTTTGAAAGCTCATTTCAATTGACCTCGCGCGGTTCAGCCTGTTATTTCTCCCGTTTCATCCGTCCATTGTTCATACCATCCGGCATTATCGAACA
>CALMRA010000235.1 GCA_937872065.1 uncultured Eubacteriaceae bacterium
AATTGAACGGCAGTTTCTTTTCCCGAAGCCATAGCGCCGACGACCGAATTGACCGGATCCTTTACATCTCCCGCGAAAAAGACATTCGGCTCCTCATAATAATTTCCCCATAGTGAGTCCGGAGTCTGGCCGACTGCGACAATTACCCAGTCTGCAGGCAGTGTCATAGTCTGATAAGTATCCGTATCAAAGCTTAAACGGCCGTCATTCTTGAAATTAACCACCTTCGCGTAGTCGACACCGGTGAGCTCATTGTGAACACCGCTGAATCTCTGAGGCGCCCATCCTTCAAGGATTTCGATTCCTTCCTCTTCGGCTTCTCGGCGTTCCCATTCATGACAGGGAACGTCATCACCGGATTCAAGGCAGGTACAGGTTACTTTCTTTGCGCCGAGACGCACGGCGCTCCTCGCGCAGTCCAGAGCGACATTGCCGCCTCCGATCACAACGACGCTGCCGCCGCTGAAATCAAAATTCTGACCGGGATGTCGTTTCAGAAGCTCGTCCTGATCGACACAGCTCATAAACTGCAGCGCAGTCATAACGCCCTCTTTACGCCATCCGTCTATTTTCAGTTCTTTGGATGTCGGCGCGCCCGCAGCGACCAGTACAGCATCGAATTCCGATTTCAGTTCTTCGAGTCTGTGCTTTCCTATCTTTTCGGAAAAGACAAAGTCTATGCCGGATTGTGCCAGTCTGTCCACCTCTTCGGCGACGACATCACGGGGCAATCTGAATTTCGGAATCCCGGAGATCAGCATTCCGCCCGCGGCAGGTTCAGAATCGAATACAGTAACCCGATATCCTGCAAGGGACAGATAATGAGCCGCTGTAAGACCGGCAGGACCGGCGCCTATCACCGCGATTTCTTCATCATAAATTCTCGGATACTTCGGCGGAATATAATCCACATGATCGGAAAGAAATCTTTTGATTCCTCTGATCGCGATCGGTTCATCGACCAGCGTACCGCGTTTGCACCCCTGTTCACAAGGATGATGACAAATCCTCCCGCATACAGCCGGCAGCGGATTCTTTTTCCATATCAGTTTATACGCATCTTCGTACTGGCCAAGCCGAGTTAAATTAACGTATCCCTGCGGACTGATTCCTAAAGGACATTCAGTCGTACAGGCATGAGCTGTAGAAAAGTTATCGTTTTCATCCATTGTCATAGCAGGTCTGTCCGTACACGTCGGGCACAGCCTGCATACGGTTCTCTGAAGTTCTTCGATAGCTTCAGTAGGACAGATGTCTCTGCAGGTCCCGCAGTTAACGCATTTTGACGGATCGATATGAGCAATGGCAGTTCTATCGATAGTAAAGCTCATTACATTTCCAGAGGCAGATACTTCCTTCATTTGCTACTCCTCTACATAAATTAGGTATTAATACTGTACATGTACTATATTTGTAACTAATATATCCCCTCTGACGCAGATTGTCAATCCGCGGGAAAACAAAAAGAACTGTTCAAATTGCGAACAGTTCTTTCGAAGATTATTTAAAAAATTCGTCCCGTCTGGAAGGCTGGGAAGCCAGAGCGTTTCCATACTGCAGCGCCTGCGCAACGATGGAGTCGGCGCCGTCAATATCCAGCAGCTGCAGTCTGGACTTGAACGGATAAACCATGATCTCATCCAGCGAATACTCGTTTTTATGCGAGAGATAAAACTGAAGAAGCTGGGATAAGCCTCCGAACATCATCGTATTGGCCAGGAGAATCTGACTCTTGGTTTTGTCCGGGCAGAGTGACCTGGACATAAACAGTTCGGTGCTTTTCTCTGCATAAACATTGCAGATTTCCGGAAGCAGCAGGGAAGACAAGTAGCTGTCTGCAGATCCTGCTCCCGCCAGCGCCCGAATAATAAACTCGTATTCGACGGCAGTGATTTTCATGAACGCATCAGCGCTGTCTGCGGATGGTCCCAGCAAATTGCGGAGCTGTTCCTCCTGTAATACATCTTCAAAATAAGCGTTGATCATATTATCGTATACTTCCGCCATGATCAGTACTTTTTTAGAGAAGTAATATTGAACGTTGCTTACGCTTATTCCACAGGCAGAAGCGATATCGCGCATTCCGGTCGATTCATATCCGTTTTGTTTGAACAGTTTATTCGCTTGTTCGATTATGTTGTCTCTAGTTTTATTGTTTTTCATTTTACCTTAGCCTAAGTATACTAGAGGCTTCATAGAATATCTAATATTGAGTCATTTTAATCCGGCTGAAGAGATGCAGCTTCAGGCTGTAACTGCGGGGATGAGACCTCATGCCATATTAATTGACCTCTCCAGGTCAATTAGCCAATGGGTCAAGAACAATTGAACTGATAATTTCAACCTGAGATAATAAAATCATCAAAAGAGCAGGACAATTAGCCGCAGCAGATACGGCAGACAGCATATTTGTATTTAAAAAGAACAGGCAGGATTTCTGCCTGAAGCTCAGTGAACAGAGAGGCGGGATAATGACACCAGAGAAATTGAGTAATCTCCGTCGGGTGATGGAGCGTTACGGGCTGCGGGGAAAAGCGGCGGCTGAGGCTGTCGGTGTCTCTCCCTCCATGATCTCCAGGTGGATGAGGGGAGAAAAATATCTGAGCGCCCATTCGAAAAGCGCGAGACCGCTGGCAGAATACATCCTGTCGGGGAAAAACGCTCTGAGTACGGAAAACAGGGTCTGGCTCAAACGGCGTTTCGAAGAATCGGATCGAAATATCCGGATCGACTGGACAAAGGCCGGAAGAGACGAGATCCTGACAGGTCTTATCAATTACATTTCGAACGACGACAGCTTTCGCTGTTATAGAGAGGATCCCCATGCCGCCGTGATCCGCAGCGCCGATTTCTTTACTGCTGGCGGCATGGAAGAGCTTGTGAATCTGCTCCGCTGGGAGTTGGAAGAGCTTCCCGCAGGGAGCGTCGTTTACCTTTACGTTACCGGCGACGGCGCGGAAATGGACGACGATTTTCACGACGAGCTTGCGGACGCGGTATCCCGCGGGATTGAGCTGCGTATTTTCATTCTCCCGGAGACGGAACCGGACAGCCGGGTGCTGGAGAGATTCGACGGCGAAATCTACGTACACCTTCCGGAGGAAAGCATGGACGGGACGGCCTTTATGAGCCGGTACCGGGATATTCTGTTTTCTCCCGGGGTAAGAGCGGCGGTTTATTACGAGAAGCGGCTGGATCCCTTGATTCAGACGCGGGTGATCATCCCGGACAGGATTGTCATGACCGTGGACAGTACCGGAGAAGGCGCTCCGCCGGGAATATCTGCGGTCCGCCGATGTGATTTCGTGAACGAGGCTGCCCGTCGCGCTGAAAATTCATTTTCCGGTCTACAACCCATCATTGAGCCCGGAACCGTAATCACCTCGCGTTTTTATTACAAAAAGCTTTTTGAGGCGCTTCGCAGGAGCTGCAGTGAGATGGAAGTATTGAGTGACGGCCTCTGCCCGATGTTCATGTCTGAGGACGCATTCGAAAACTATCTGTTTAGAAAGAATATGACAGGCGCAGAACGCAGCTGGAGGCTGGAGCGCTTTTTAGAAAAGAAGCACGTATTTGAGGACCAGCTGAGACAGGGAATGAACTATCGGGAACATAATCGCAGCCGGTTCGCTCTTGCGGAAGGACTCGGGAAGCTCCCGTCTGTTTTTGGAGACGAACTGTTTGACGAGGATTCTCCAGATCCGAAAATCATTATCGATATCCTGGACGGCTATATCCGGCTGCTTCGCACCTACAGCAATTTCCGGGTGCGCTTTTACGCTTCATGCACCGGCCCGGAAAGGGAGTTTATGCTCATCCACAGCAGTTACGGCTTTATCCTGAAACGAACGGACGGAGTGTCCGAACAGCGCGTATATTCCAGCGAGCCCCTGCTGATGCAGAGCGAGATAACCAGGTTCACAGGTTACTGGACGGATATGCGCTACCGTACCCTTCGTCCGGACGGAGAGACGGATACCATACGGGAAATCGAATCGCTGATCGACGAGATCTGCCGTCGTACAGGCATCAGCAGAGAGCAGGGTTTTTACGGCTGCAGGAGATGACACTGATTCAGGCACGAGCTTTTCAGCAAAGCCGGTGAGAAGAACAGCGGAATGTGTGGAGGCGCCGGCATGGGAAAGAACAGATCAGAGCAGCAATGCTTCAATTCAGATATGAAGGCGCTTCTCAGGCAGAGACTGCTGGGAAAACGCGCCGCACAAAGTCCCTTTTCGTTTCGACGACGAAAAGCCCTGGACCGGATCGAGGATCAGTCGATTCTTGCGGGGGTCGCGATTTACGGACGGGACGAGCTGATTTCGATGATGGCGGTGGATCGAATATCGGATCAGGAGATTCTGCTTCACGTCGTACTCTACGCGGACTTTGAGCATGGCTGCTGTCACGCGCTTGAAAAGCTGAAGGATCTGTCTATGCTGACGACAGCGGCGCAGATCTGCCCGCGTTTCTACGTTCGGGAGAGAGCGGTGAAGCGGCTGGAGGATTCCGGCACGCTGGCTGAGATCGTCCTGACCGATCCCGATGTCAGCGTTCGCTGCGCTGCGGCAGAACGAATCACCGATCAGAAAGCGCTTTGTTGTCTGCTTGAGGATGATCGCATCAGACAGCAGTATTTCAATCGTGAGCGGCTCGCGCTGGTACGAAATCTCGACAGCAGTTTTCAGACGCTGCTGGCCGGGCTGGCTCTGGAGGATCCGTATGAAGATATTCGGAGGAACGCCGTCGAAAGGCTGGAGGATACGGATACGCTGGAGAAGCTGACACATAGTGAACACACTCTGGCGATCCGGCTGGCTGCCATCCGGAGGCTGGACAATCAGGCTGTGCTGGCGAAGGCGGCGCTGACAGACGCTGCGGCTGTTGTCCGCGGCGCTGCAATAGGGCGGCTTTCCGATCAGGAGGTTCTGACGGAGATCGCACAGACAGACAGCGAGGAACTGATCCGGATGGCCGCTGTGAGGCGGCTGACGTATCTGAATGAGGAATACGACTTATAACAGGTCGAGGAGGCAGAGCAATGGACGAAAATAACGGAAACTACATGAGCATGGACCCGGTCACGGCGATGAAGGGTGTGCGCGGCAGTATGACGCCGGAACAGCTGAGTAATGTGGCGTACGAAGCACGGTGCGGCGCGGCAAGACGCATCGCGCTTGTACAGCTGGACGATCAGAACATGTTCGAGATCTTCGGCAGGACCGACCCGGATCCCATGGTGCGCAGAGGATGCGCCCGTAATCTAAAGAATATGGACGTCCTGAAAGAGATACGATACGGCGACGCCGACCCTTCCGTACGGGAAGCGGCCTGCTGGCAGATGAATAAGCTGATGGAACAGGAAGGAATCTGACCGGAGCTGACACAAACAGTGCTCAGAGTTTATAGAGGGAGGAAAACGATGTCTGATAATAGTCTGTCTAACTGGATCTGGCGTCTCATCCTTCAGGCAAAGGACATGTCTACTGCCGAAAAGATGAATGAGGCCGATCATTATTTTACGAAATATCGCGCCCTTTCAGAGAGCGATGAAGCTGAAACGGCTGCCTATAGTCTTTCCGTTGTGTTCGCAGATTTTTCCGGAGAACTCAGCTGTGACCGGGCCTCCGCCATAGAGTGCGTGAATGTCTGCCGGCAGCTCCGGGATGACTTTCCGGATAACGAGAAAATCGCTTTTTCGCTGATACGGACCATACGCAGCTGTCTGTATGTCAACTGCCTGTCCCATGTGGATGAAGGGACTAGGGAACTGATGCTCGAGGCCTTCTCGATTGCCGAAAGCTTTCCTGATGAGACGGACATTGTATTTGAGCTCTCCGAATGTGTATGCAGGATGATGTTCATGTGCAATGAATATCTCATTCCGAAGGCGCTTGCCTGCGATGCGCTGGATCGTCTGGATCCTGTTGTCCGCCGCTTTCCCATGGCTAAGCGCATACAGGGAAATTATGCGTATATCCTCACTTACGGCTGCGGTTTCGCTCAGAATTATGAACGGGGAACGCGCCTGCCTGTTTACTGCGCGAGGCTGAGGATGCTCTACGAAAATCTGCTGGACATGGAATACAGATCCTATGTACGATCCGACCTGGAATGGTACGAAAAGCTTATCAGAAAGACCGCTCAGGAGGATGAAGACCGCAGGGCCGGGCGGATCCATCTGTCACTGGAGGATCTGAAGGCACAGATATGGAATGAAGATCCGGACGTCGCGTTTCGCGGCGTATACGCTGACGATTTTGACCGGCTGGAGGTACAGCTGTACAGCGGCAATGGTAAGACCATCATAGACGAATTCGAGTATATAGACGCGGGCTATGACAATGAAATCGTCAATGAGCGCCGAAGAGAATTTCTCGACTGGCAGCGCGAAAAAAGCACCCGGTAGGCTTCTGCTTACCGAGTGCTTTTATTTAAACTCTAAAACACCGTCTTTTGAGGCGGTTTTTATCTGAAATTTTTACATTAATATCCTCCACTTTACAATTCAAATTTTCATCATGGAAATTTCCGAAATCTTTTATTCTATAGGTAACAGAAAAACACATCACAACAGCAGTCCTTCAGCCTTACATACCATCGGCTTTATAATATCTATAGAAAGGAAAGAGAATGATCAGTTTAAAAGATAAGCCCTTCTGCCTCAACGATTATTAGATCATCGGATTCATCAAGCTTCAGTGAACGACGCCAGACAGTAAATGCAGATCCGCTCCGCACTCCGGCGCCCGTCAAGTGAAATCATAAATTACGACAGAAACAGGGGAGAGAATCCCCGCTTATCAGACAAATTACAGGAGACTAACATGACTGAAAAAACCGCGTCCCGCGGC
>CALMRA010000236.1 GCA_937872065.1 uncultured Eubacteriaceae bacterium
TAATGCGTTTGTTCGCTTCAGATTCAGAGGAAGACATTCCTGCCTTCATGTTTTCATTGACTTGTTGCGCCGCTCTCTCAAGACAGCTTATTTATTATACGGGGAGAACGACGCTTTGTCAACACTTTTTTAATATGAAGTTTTCATCATCGCTGCAGGAGTTTTAAACATGATCTTAATGTCAAGCCACGGCGTCCAGTTCTCGATGTACCGGATATCCGCCTTAATCCTTTCGTTAATTGACGTATCTCCGCGCCATCCTTCAACCTGCGCAAGACCTGTCAGTCCAGGTCTGACATGATGTTTGATCATATAATGAGGAACTTCTTCCTTAAACTGATTCACCCAGTAAGGTCTTTCGGGTCTCGGACCGACAACGCTCATATCACCTTTGAGTACGTTCCAGAACTGAGGCAGTTCGTCGATTGAAGTCTTTCTGATGAATGTTCCGAACTTCGTCTTCCTCGGATCATCCTCAGTCGTCCATCCTTTATTTCCGACGTCAGGAACGTCGTTTCTCATACTCCTGAATTTATAGATCTCAAACTCTTTTCTGTTCAGACCGATACGAGTCTGTTTGTAAATAACAGGACCCGGAGAAGTGATTTTTACCCCTATCGCCGTGACAAGAAGCAGCGGCGATAGAATCACAAGAACCAGTGTTGAAAAGACGATATCAAAGCTTCGTTTCAGTACATTCTTCCACGGATCATCCAGCGGAATATAACGCGTGTTGATCAGCGGAATTCCGTCAAGTTCATCAAAGGAAGGCTTCGAACCCTGAATCAGCGCAAAATAGTCCGGAATGACCTGAGTTTTGATTCCCTGAAATTCACAGATATCAATCACATCGTTTATTCGCTTCTGACTCGTATTCGGAAGAGCGATGACAACCTCATCAACCCGATGAGTCTCGAGTATCTGATCCAGTTCTCTGGTTGTTCCGAGTATCGGAATACCGTCCTTATCTTCCTTCGGATAGTAATCGTCGACGTATCCTGTAATCTGATAGCCGAGCTCTCTGTTCTCAGCTGCTTTACGGGCATACTGCTGACCCAGTGCACCGGCTCCGACTATCATAATGTGCTTCTGGTTGTATCCTTTAGCTCGAAGCTTTGTTAACGCTTTTCGGATCAGGTAACGTTCCAGACCGACGAATAAGATCGTAAATACATAAAAATAGCCCAGCATCAGTCGCGAGAAATATATATTTCTCGTCAAATACAGCCAGCAGACGGTAATCAGAATTCCGACCGTATCGGCAATAAATATCATCTCGCCTTCACGGTAGAATCTTCGGGTGCGTATCGGCTTATATAGCCCGAATATCGCGAAGAGAATTATATAAATCGGTATGATCACAGCCGCGAGCGCCAGATAGTCGCTTACGTTAAGAACCTTGACCCAGTCCGGATAAAACGGTGAAGAAAAACGAATCCAGTAAGCCAGCAGTAGAGACAGACCGACTGTCACGGCATCCAGAAGAATCAGTATAAAATTGAAAAAATGCTGATGTGACTTAATCATTTGTGCTCATTCCTGAATGCGGCAGCAGATTTCAACATTTTTGTCCCCGAACGCACCATAGCCGATGTAGCGGCGCTGTATTTGTTCAGATAATGTTTATCATAAAAAATCTGCATCGAATCGTAGAAAGCATCAAGAACCTTCGGATTTCTCTTGCCTGTCCAGCTGCCTTTCTTAAAATGTGTTACACGTATCTCCGGATAATAAACGACTTTATAACCGTCCTGTTTGATCCTGTAACACCAGTCGATATCCTCGCCATACATAAAATAATCTTCATCGAGGCCGCCGGTCTTTTCATAAACCTCTCGGGAAACACACATATAGGCACCGGTCGTACAGTCAATTTCAGCTGTTGCGTCTTCATCTACCCAAGTCATGTCGTATGCGCCGAACGTTCGGTTCCCGGGAAAGGCCTTATCAAGCTTAAGCATATGGAACAGACTTGAGGAGGGCGTAGGAAAACTCCGCTTGCATGCATGATCGAGTGTGCCGTCAGCCAGCCTGACACAGGCTCCGAGAGCGCCGCATTCAGGGTGATTATCCATAAATCCGATTGTCTTCACGAGAGCGTCCGGCTCGATTACCGTATCCGAGTTCAACAGAAGCAGATAAGTCCCCTGCGCTTCCTGAAGCCCGATATTATTCGCAGCTGAAAAACCGAGGTTTTCATCATTTTTGATAATCAGCACTTTAGGCTCGTCATTATATTCCTTCTCAAGCCATTCAATGCTGCCGTCCTTCGATGCATTATCGACAAGAATAACTTCAAATTCAAGACGCTCACCGTTTAGATCGTCATCAGCGTTCAAGACAGACTCGATGCAGTTTTTCGTATATTCATAAGTATTGTAATTAACGATAATTACAGATAAATCCATCTTAAACTTCTCCTGTTCTAAAAATCAGAGGATCACTTTTTTCAGTTTAGCATATACGCTTCTGTGATATCTTAAAGAGATTTTCTGAAAAGTTCCCGCGCTTCTTCAGGCGTACTGACTTCAAATATTTTCTTTCTCAATGCGGCCGAATCGGGAAGCCCCTTCGTATAAGCTGCAAGATGCTTCCTCATTTCAATAATCGCATATTTGCTATTATTAAAATACTCCGTTAATGCTATGTGCCTCAACGCAGCTTTGATTCGATCTTCCGAAACACCTCCCGTTTCCCCAGTCTTAATTCTGTGAAACAGCATCGGATCTCCGACAGCCGCCCGTCCGATCATCAGACTCGAAGCACCCAGACCTTCAGCTCTCATAGCATCTTCCCGTGTTCTTATGTCACCGGATAATATGACGGGAATATCCACCGCTGACGCCGCCTCGGCGACGCTGTTCCAGTCTGAATGCCCCTGATAATATTCATCCCGGGTTCTCCCATGAAGCGTAAACGCAGCTGCTCCCGAATCTTCAGCAATACGCGCCAGCTCTACGGCATGGTCTTCGCCCCGGACAAATCCTTTGCGCGATTTAACGGTCACAGGAACACCGGCGGAAGCAACGAGCGCCGTAATGCACGCTGCAAGCAGCTTCGGCTCCCTGATCAGAGCGGAACCGTCACCGTTCTTTACAACCTTCGGCGCCGGGCATCCCGCGTTAAAATCGATAAAATCATAAAACAGCGGATCATCCGGGTCTTCATTTTTTAGCTTTAATATTCCTGCAGCCTTTGCGAGGATCTCCGGCTCAGAACCGAACAGCTGAATCCCGTAGGGCTTTTCTTCCGGTACCGTTTCATACAGAGCCGCCGTTTTTTTATCGCCGTAATAAAGACCCTTTGCGCTGATCATTTCACTGATCGTAATATCGGCGCCGTATTCCCGGGCAAGTAAACGAAAAGGCAGGTCTGTATAACCTGCCATGGGTGCGAGAATAAGCTTCCCGCTAAAATCTTCACTTTTCATATTTCTTTTCAGGCTGTTTTCGATTTTTTTCGTAAATGTAAAGCAGTCCTTTAAGGGGCAGCTTTGCATCGTAATAATCGATCTGTTCCGACTCTTCGAAGAACATTCGGCCGTAGCCGCCGGTCGCGATAACCTTGATATCGTCTCGGCCGATCTCTTCCTTCATCTTCCTGATGATGAAATCCACCTGTCCGAGATATCCGTAAACGAGTCCCGCCTGCATTCCGCTTACCGTATCACGGGAAAGAATCGTTCCCGGTTTGACAATCGCTATATTAGGAAGCTGAGCGGCATTTCTGAAAAGGGCATCCGCAGAGATCTGAATCCCCGGGCATGTCACTTTCGCACACATCGCCCCGTTTCCGTCTATATAATCGTATGTGGTTGCCGTTCCGAAATCTATAACGATAACCGGTCCGCCGTACTGCCTGAACGCTGCGACCGAATCGATTATCCTGTCCGCACCCACTTCCGTAGGATCGGTGAGAAGGATCGGCATTCCCGTTTTGATCCCTGGCCCTACCTGCATCGGCTTAATTCCGAACGTCTTCTTGATTCCGTTGTTCAGGGAGTGCATGATATTCGGGACCACCGAAGCCACGATCACATCCTCGATATCATCGGGATCGATCTGTTCTGTCGCGAGAAACCCGGTGATGACGAGTGAAAACTCATCGGAGGTTCTTGGTGTCTTCGTCATAAAACGCCAGGACTTGATCAGCTTGCTGCCGCTGAACACGCCTATTTCAGAATTCGTATTTCCGACATCTATGACGAGAAGGAGCTTATTTGGCTGCATCTTTTTTCTTGATGACCTTTGTCATAAACGCCTTTTTATCGACGATGACCCGGGTATGGAGCCCTTCGGCTACCTTCTGGACATCATCGAACGCTTCGGTCTTATAGATGAGTTTGGTTTCTGTAACTTCCGTCAATACGACATGAACTTTGACTTTCATACCGACCGGCGTCGGAGCGATATGTCTGATATCTGCCTGCACGCCGACCGTTGTCTGCTGATCTGTCAGATACAGTTCAGGCAGCAGGAATGCAGACTGTTCCATCCACGCGAGCAGGACCGGCGTTGCAAGAACGGCGAGACCGCCGCTCTTGACAACCTGTGCCGTGTCCGCTTTTTCAACTTCGTACATTTTCGTCAGTTCGAGACCGACCTTTAAGCCTTCTGTCATTATGCCTCAATCGCCCTTCCGGTTACTTTTCCAGTTTTTTCACTGCCTACATTGAGCCCGGCAGCATCCGGTTTTTTCGTATCGTCGTCCGAATCGTTAATCTCTTCCGCTTCGACGACCGTCACTTCATTATAAATATCACGGAATTCATCGCCGCTGATCGTATTGACCTTAAGCAGAGTTTCCGCAACGTGTACCAGCACGTCCTTCTTTTCTTTGAGGATGGATACCGCGCTTTCGAAACTTTCTTCGACGATGCTGCGGATTTCCTTGTCGATGACAGCTGCCACTTCTTCAGAATAGTCGCGCGTCTTGCCGAGATCACGGCCGAGGAAAACTTCTCCGCTGTTGCCGGTTCCGTAAGCAAGAGGTCCGAGATGATCGCTCATCCCCCATTCGGTAACCATTTTTTTCGCGATGTTCGTCGCCCGTTCAATATCGTTCGATGCACCGGTGCAGATATCGTCAAGCGCGACCTTTTCCGCGGCGCGGCCGCCGAGAAGACCTGCGATCTTGTCCATCAGCTTATGACGACTCATATGCTGACTTTCATCCATCGGCAGGGAGATCGTATAGCCTGCGGCCATTCCCCGGGGAATAATCGAGATTTCATGAACTTCGTCGCCGCTGTGGAGATATTCCATAACGATCGCATGACCCGCTTCATGATACGCGGTAATCACCTGGTCTTCAGGAACGACTACGCGGCTCTTCTTTTCAGGTCCCGCGATGACACGCTTGATCGCTTCCTCAAGCTCCTTCATCGTAATGACTTTTTTATGCGCGCGCGCCGTAAGCAGCGCCGCTTCATTCATAAGATTTTCAAGGTCTGCCCCGGTAAATCCGGGCGTGCCCTTGGCGATAGTCGCGAGGTCGACCGACGAATCGAGCGGCTTATCCTGTTTGTAAACTTCGAGGATTTCCTTGCGGCCTTTGACATCCGGTGCGCTTACCGTAATCTGACGGTCAAAACGGCCGGGTCTCAGCAGCGCGCTGTCAAGAATGTCCGGTCTGTTGGTCGCCGCGATGACAATTACGCCTTCATTGGCTCCGAATCCGTCCATTTCCACGAGCAGCTGATTAAGCGTCTGTTCGCGTTCGTCATGTCCGCCGCCGAGGCCTGCGCCTCTCTGACGACCGACAGCGTCGATTTCATCGATAAAGATGATACACGGCGCGTTCTTTTTCGCATTTTCGAAAAGATCACGGACACGGCTTGCGCCGACACCGACAAACATTTCGACAAAATCCGAACCTGAGATGAAGAAGAACGGAACCCCGGCTTCGCCGGCAACCGCGCGGGCAAGGAGTGTTTTACCTGTGCCGGGAGGTCCTACGAGCAGAACGCCCTTCGGGATTCTGGCTCCGAGACGGTTGTATCGTTCCGGGGCTTTCAGGAAGTCGACGACTTCTTCAAGCTCCTGCTTCTCCTCATCGGCTCCGGCAACCTGTTTGAAGGTGACCTTATGGTCGTTCCCCGTGGTCATCTTGGCTTTGCTCTTGCCGTAATTCATGACCTTGCCGCCGCCGCCGGACTGCTGTGTAAGCATCATAAAGAATACGATCATAATTACGACCATGATAACAGTCGGAATCATGCTTACCCACCAGGAATCGTTAGGTTTTGCAATCGTAACGTCCATGTCGGGATTTGCCGTGATGTACTGTGATATCTGCTGATCGATCACATACTGCGGAGCGATCGCTTCAAACTTCGTACCGTCGTTGAGCGTGCCGGTCACCGTCGACTCGTTGATCTCAAGATCCTTGATATCGTTCGTATCGAGATGATCGAGCAGCTCAGAATAGCTGAGCGTCTTCGTCTCAGTCTGCATCGGGTTCAGAAAAGTGACCGCAACGATGATAATCATCAGGATCAGCAGATAGAAACCCATCATTTTCAGATATTTATTCAATATTCAGTCCTTTCATAGAATCAGCAGAACCGCCGACCGGGGACTGCGCGAAAACTATATTTTCGTTTCATCCAGCACGCCGATAAACGGCAGGTTCCTGAAATACTGGGCATAATCCAGCCCGTAGCCGACAACAAATTTGTCCTCTATTTTAAAGCCGCAGTAATCCGGTTCGATATCCACTTCTCTGCGTGACGGTTTGTCAAGCAGAACACAGGTTTCGACCGTATCGGCGCCCAGAGTACCGAAATACTCTGTGAGACGCTTAAGCGTGTTTCCCGAGTCGATAATATCTTCGATTATGATGACCCTGCGGCCCTTCATATCAATCCTGTTACCGCTGATCTGTATGCTGCCCGTGCTTTCCGTCGAATTGCCGTAGCTTGAAACCTGAATAAAATTCAGTTCAAGCGGAAAGTTCATCTTTTTGAGCAGATCCGAGCAGAACATAAAACTGCCGTTAAGCACACTGATGACGAGCGGATTCTGGTCTTCGTACTTTTCAGACAGCGTCTTAGCTAATTCCGTAACCTTATCATTGAGCTGTTCTTCCGTCAGCAGTATTTCCTTGATCCTGTTATCGTCCATTCTCGTATCCTTCTAGTTTAAAATAATATGTCTGAATGTTGCTGTTCCCGTCAGCCGCATTCCTATCAATTATACGGAACATTCCGGGAATCCACAAAATCTCACTGCCCTTCGCAAGCACAGGTATTTTTCCGCGCTCAGATCTCGGAACCTTCCGGTCGATAAAGAAACGTGAAAGCTTCTTTCTGCCGCCGTTAGAGCCGAGGAACAGGTAGTCTCCAGGGGCCCGGTTTCTGAGATTAAGGCTATCAGTTATATTATCATAATATAGAGTGGTTCTGTAGTCTTTTTTTGCCTGTGCAACGTCCTGCGGAAAGGGTCTGGCAGAGACAGCAAGCATCATATGATCTTCCGTGATTTTATATTCCCTGTAATATTCAGAATCCCATTCTGCAGGCAGAGAAATCTCATAAGGACCGATTTTTTCTTCCGCATTGATATCTTCCGCAGCGGCAATGCTGAGTCTCCCGGATTCGGAACGCGCCTGAAATCCTCCCGGCAGATTTATGTATCCGCCGCCTGGAGAACCGAACAGCTTCATGATCTTTTGAACATGATTTCTCGAAAGATCTCTGCGAATCCCCGCCGTACGGCAGGCTCTGCGAATCAGCTCCGCTCTGAATCCGGACTGCGCCCACAGGCCTTCATCAGCCTGGAAAGGCTCTCCGTCTATAACGGTCAGATCCTTCTCCTGATGAATAAGCCCTTTGAGCTCTGGTTCAAGAAAATAATCCAGAAGCCTGACAGTATCCGCCGCATTCTCGGCAAATCTTCCGATATTTGCGCCGGCACCGGGAAAGGCTCTTTCGAGCTCCGGGAGTACAGTTCCGCGGATTCGGTTTCTACTGTAGCTCAGATCGTAGTTTGTCTGATCTTCACAGTATCTGATTTTATGATAACCGGCCCACTTAAGAATTTCTTCCTTATGCACGTTTAAAAAGGGACGGATTACCGTCATTTTCCGATTTTTTGTCACAGGTGCAATTCCGGACGCGCCGTATATGCCTGTTCCCCTCGCCATCCTGAACAGAACCGTTTCCGCCTGATCGTCGAGATGATGGGCAAGCGCAAGCTTCGAAAATCCGTGACCCCGGGTCAGCGCCGAGAAATAGCGATACCGAAGCTCGCGTCCCGCTTCTTCGACAGTCATACCGGCTGCAGCTGCGTAAGCGGCCGCGTCCGCCGTACCGCTGAAAAACGGAATTTCATACTGCTCGCAGAAATTTCGGGTCAGCTGCCGGTCCTCCTCCGCTTCCCTGCGGATATTATGATTCAAATGTGCGCACGCGATACTGATTCCCAGTTCCTCACGGTGCAGATACAAAAAAAATAGAAGGGCCAGCGAATCCGCACCGCCCGAAACACCGACCAGAACCGAATCTCCGGGCAGAATCATCTCCTGCGTGCGGATTGTTTTCGAAATATTCTGATCAAAGCTCTGTTTCATGGTAGTACGGCGATTCTGCCGGCCTTTCTGAGATCCTCACATCCGAACCGACGGTTCGGAAATATTATCGTATTTTTTGTAAAAAAAATGGTGGTCGCTATAGGGCTCGAACCTATGACCCCCTGCTTGTAAGGCAGGTGCTCTCCCAGCTGAGCTAAGCGACCACACTTGGTGGTTCAGATCTGCATCTGAATAAATGGTGACCCCTGAGAGAATCGAACTCTCGTTACCGCCGTGAAAGGGCGGTGTCTTGACCGCTTGACCAAGGGGCCGAAAATGGTAGCGGCGAACAGAATCGAACTGCTGACACTGCGGGTATGAACCGCATGCTCTAGCCATCTGAGCTACGCCGCCATAAAAATGGTTGCGGAGGCAGGATTTGAACCTACGGCCTCCGGGTTATGAGCCCGACGAGCTACCAAGCTGCTCCACTCCGCAAAGATAATATATTATGATGGCAAAAGCCAGCATTTAATTTGTTGGTGCCGGAGATCGGGATCGAACCGATACGATCAATAAAGATCACAGGATTTTAAGTCCTGGGCGTCTGCCAGTTCCGCCACTCCGGCGTCTTTAATGATCCCCGCATCTCAGGGACAAGTGTTATTATAAGGGCTCCAGGAAAGAATGTCAACGGTCTGACAAAACTTTTTTCAAAATTTATCAGACCGCGTGTAAGTTTGTAAAAATATTAGCCCGCTGAAAAGAAAAGCAGTATTGTAATAAGCTACTTTCCCTGACTCAAAAACCGGGTATAAGCGGCCCCTTCCATATTATCATAATCGCATACGGTAAAGAAATCCCTGCCGGAAGCCTTCAATACTGCCTTGACGATTATCGCGCCCGCAAGAATTATATCGGCCCGTTTCGCTTCCAGTCCCGGAATAGTCTGCCGTTCTTCAAGATTCTTCGAGGCCAGATCCGAGATAATCCCGTCGAGCTCCTTAACTGTGATCACACTGTTGTGGACCTTAGAGGAATCATAGATCATCAGTCCCTGATCGATCGTTGCAAGCGAGGTAACCGTACCGCCGATCCCGACAAGCTTGAAGGGTTCCTCTTCGTTGAAATGAAATCCCGCCAGTGCGCTTTCGATCTGGCTGCAGGCCTGTTCGAACAAAGCCTTCATTTCCTCTTCAGTCGGCGGATCCTGGGCAAAATATTCTTCAGTGGAACGGACACAACCGAGATTCAGGCTGATCATATCGGTAATTTCCGTCTTGCCGTAAATCATCTCGGTACTGCCGCCTCCGATATCAAATACGAGAACCGATCCCTTAAAGCACTGTGAAACGCCGATAAATCCATACTGAGCCTCTTCAACGCCGCTGAGGATGTCGATATCAATGCCGGTTTTTTCGCGGATCAGAGCCAGAAATTGAGCCGCATTCGCGGCATCCCTTAGAGCGCTCGTTCCATAGGCGTAAATTTCCTTCACATCGTAGTCTTCGGCGATCCCTGCGAATTCCGTGGCTGCCTCGAGATTTCTTGCCATCGCGTCTTCACAGATCATCCCCGATTTTCCCACATTCTGTCCGAGCCTCGTGTATCGCAGACTCCTGTTAACCTGAAACAGACTTCCCTTTTTACCGCGGCGGAATATGAGCATCCGTATCGAATTCGAGCCGAAATCGATCACCGCATAATTATTTTCTTTCTTCTTAATCATCGCTATTCTGTTCCTTCACCCGCTGTGTCAGTCTGCTGCGTACTGTCGGCAGAATCGGAGTTCGCCGTATCCGCCGATTCCGTATTATCTCCGCTGTCGGTATTCGTCGTTTCCGCCGTATCTGTTACGGTTTCCGAGTTCGCCGCTTCCTCTGTATCTCCGGCAGCACTGTCCGTCGTTTCTGCAGCTCCGGTGCTGTCTGTCTCTGTCGCAGTCGTCTTGCTGCCGGTACCTGTATTTTTCGCTTCCTGCGGAATTACGATCTTTTCATTCGGATAATAAAGTCCGAGATACTTTCTCGCGATCTTTTCGATATAGGACTGCGAGCCGATCTGTGCGATATCGTCGTCAAGCTGTTTCGATTCTTCCTGTGCGCTGCTTATCTGCGTATCCAGGCTGCTGATTTCCTGATTCAGTGAAAAGATCTGAATAAAATTTCCGATCACCAGAAAAGCCGGAATAAGCATGACCAGCGCTACAATCAGAATCGAATTAAATCTGGATTTAAAACTCTTGCCTTTTCTGGTGCCGCTCATTCTTTCTCACCGAGGATCCGGTACATATCCTGTGCCGTTTCCTTCGTGACATGTTCTGTCAGAGCCGTAACTTCGACCCGTTCCTCACGTCCTCCGAAACGAAGAGTCAGGATATCTCCGACCTTGAGCTTCGTTCCCGGCTTCGCTTCTTTACCGTTCACATCGATCCTTCCGCCTTCACAGGCGGATTTCCCGACCGTTCGCCGTTTGATCAGTCTGGAGTTTTTTAAAAATTTATCGACCCGCATCGTTTCTCCTTATCAGATTGCATCTTATACGATTAGTATATATCAGTATAACAAAAAAGACCGAAGCCAGGCCCCGGTCATTTCGTTTGTACTTATTTGTTCAGTGCTTCTTTAAGCGCCTTGCCGGGCTTGAATGCCGGAGCCTTTGACGCTTTGATCGTCATAGGCTGCTTAGTCGCAGGATTAAGCCCCTGACGTTCCGCCCGTTCTCTGACTTCGAATGTTCCGAAGCCGACCAGCGAAATCTTGTCGCCCTTTTCAAGAGCTTCCGTCACTGTGTCAATAAAAGCGCCTAATGCTTTTTCCGCGTCTTTCTTCGGGATATCCGCCTTCTGAGCGATTGATTCGATAAATTCAGTTTTATTCATAATACCTCCGGATAACTTTATCGGACTGCCGATACTTGTCCATTATAGAGAAACCGCCTTGAAATTACAACAAACCTTTTTCAGCTTTTCAGCGCCGGTTTTTCCTCTTTCTTCGCGAGATCCCAGAGTTTTTCCTGTTCGTCCAGAGACAGTCCGGAAAAATCCTTTCCCTCGTTTTGAGCCAGTTCTTCCATTTTTCTGTAGCGCCCGATGAATTTTCTGTTCGCTCCGCGCAGCGCTTCCTCTGCCTGTACGCCCGCAAGTCTGGCCGTATTGACGGCTGCAAACAGCAGATCGCCAAGTTCGTCGGTGATGCGCTCTTCATCGCGGCCGTCCGCGATGAGCTCCTCGTGAACCTCCGCCGTCTCTTCCCGGACTTTTTCCAGGGCAGGAAGCGGATCGTCCCAGTCGAAGCCCTGACCTCCGGCCTTGGACTGAATCTTCTGCGCTTCCATCAGCGCGGTGAAGCTGACCGGTACGGAAGCCATTTCTTCCGCCATCGTTCTCGGCTTCTTTTCCGTTTTCTTGATCTGGTCCCAGTTTGTCAGAACTTCAGCCGAGGTTTCAGCTTTTTCATCTCCGAAAACATGGGGATGACGGCGAATCATCTTCTCAGAAATTCCGTCTATAATATCCTCGATTCCGAACAGACCTTCTTCTTCGGCCAGCTGTGCGTGAAATACGATCTGA
Source organism: uncultured Eubacteriaceae bacterium (assembly GCA_937872065.1). Classification (GTDB taxonomy): domain Bacteria; phylum Bacillota; class Clostridia; order Eubacteriales; family Eubacteriaceae; genus UBA7485. The sequence goes on from CALMRA010000236.1 coordinate 12,083, forward strand.
AGCAGCAGATCCCCGAGCTCTTCCTGAAGATTTTCATAATCTTCCTGATCGATCGCGTCGGCCGCTTCGTAGGCCTCTTCAATCAGACAGGTTCTCAGGCTGTGGTGATCCTGCTCTTTATCCCACGGACAGCCGTCGGGCGAGCGCAGTATGCGCATAATCTCAAGAAGCTTTCCGAGACTTTTCGTATTTTCCCGATCTGCCGGCACATAGACCGACGTCAGATGATCGCAATTCTGACGGTCCAGCTCGTACAGCGGCAGCGTAACGACGGCTTCATCCAGCAGTCCCGCGTGATACAGCAGGACAATCTCCGTTTCGTCCGAATACACTCTCATGAGCGCCAGCTTGACTTCAGACGCCATATGCGCGTTGTAGACCTGCGTGATCAGAAGCGCCGTCTGCGGATCCGGCGTCTGCCGCCTGATCGCGTCGCCGGTGAGCGCAAAGGCGTCGGTAATAGTCAGCCCTTCTACGGGATCGAATTCCAGCGTATCAGCCGACACGTCCACAAAGCTGACTGCGGGAAAAATCCTGTACCCGATCCCGCGCTGCGTACAGATATCGATCAGGTCTGTCACGCTCTTTTCTCCAAACAGCGGATTGCCCGGGACCGCATAGACAATATCGTGATTTTCAGCCCGTTTCGCGAGAGTTTCCGCAATAGTCCTGTAAATCACCTCGAAACGGTCTTCCTCTTCATACAGGCTGTCAAAGCTTTTAAAGCTGACGTCTTCCGATTCAAGCTTTTCAACGCACGGATGAACAGACGTGCGCAGATAGGTCTCTCCGCGCCTTAAAAGCCCGAGCGTCTCGATCGTAATCTGTCCGAATTCGCCGGGACCGAGCCCGACAATGCTAATGCTTCCCATCTTTATCGTCCGAGTCCTTTCTGCGAATCACACGCGCAGATCCTCTGCGATGCTTTTTCAGCTTGTTGATATTCTCATGCTCGTCGATCTGATAACGACGCGAACGTTTTTTAATATGCACAGGTTCTGTCTTTGCGCCAGAAGACTGACTGTTCAAATCTGCAGTATGATCCGGCTCATCTTCTTCGACTTCTTTCTGATCCTCTGCAAGCTTTTCCGCCAGACCCGGTCTTCCGAGCCGTGCCATAATCCTGTCATAATACGGAGCGATTTTAGCATGTCCTGGCAGCTCCACCAGAACCTCAGGCGAGAGTCCGCCAGTCACGATCATCATAACCGCATAGACTGCGATTCCGACGAGAATCGCAATAATGACAGAAATTGAGCGCGGAATAAAACTCGAAAGTCCGTAATAGCAGCACCAGACGAGAAGTCCCATAACAGCCGATGAGAAAAATACGGCCACCAGATGCTTCCAGTCAATACGGACACCCGTATACTTTCTCAGGAACAGATAATTCGCAACGGTCAGGAATACGAACGTAAGCAGTCCGCTGATGATGATTCCGTACAGATTGATGCTGGGAATCGCAAGCAGAACGTATTCCGATGAAATACGGATTACCGCGGCGATGCCCAGACTGTATAGAGGCAGCTTGAACTTGTCAATTCCCTGCAGAGCGCTCTGAAACGTGTTCGAAAGCATCATGAATATCGTGACATAAGCGTAATACATCAGGTAGTAGCCGCCGTATTCCGAACCTGCAAAGAGAAGATCGAAGATTCCGCCTGAAAGTACCGAAAGACCGATACAGCAGGGCAGGGCGACAATGATAATCAGTTCAACCGCAAGATTAATTTTCTG
>CALMRA010000237.1 GCA_937872065.1 uncultured Eubacteriaceae bacterium
CAGATGATCAGCAAAAGCCTGTTTCACTGCCTGAACCGCTGACCGCCAATCGTTACGAGCACGCGGTCCGGCTTCAGAACATGAACAGCTCTCCGGTCTGCGACGGGTTTTATCCGGACCCGGCACCGCAGCTGGCGGTAGCGGAGAAGTTCAGGAACGGATGGACGGCATCCCGGATCGGATCAAACATCACATTTGAGATCGACAGCGATATCCTCGCGGTTCAGTACCGGAAGACGATAACCCGGCCGGCGCCTGTCGCGGAGGTTTATGTGGACGGGGAAAAGCAGGCGGTTCTCGACGGAAATTTTGAAGAGGACTGGGGAGACAAGCTTTCCATCGAGATCATTGAACTGCCGGAGGGCTTCGGAAAGCATCAGGTCAGGGTAGAGCTGACCGAAACCCATGAGGATGACAGATCGCCGTTTTATCTCGCGTCGGTTATCTGCAAATGATTTTGAGACAATAGTAAAAAGACAGAATCTTTAACGGGATTCTGTCTTTTGTCTTAACCGATCGCTCTGCTGATCGAAAATCATCCTTCATACGGAATCCTGAAATAATCGAGACTGTTCTTGAACTGGTCCTGGGCCGTCAGACACGTATCTGTCAGATAACCCTTCTCCCGGTCCCATTCCTGAAGACCGCGATCGTAGAACATTTTTAGCTCGTCGGTGATCATAAACGGAACGATGCCGTACTTCAGGCACTCCTTGAACAGAAGAAGCCTTCCGACTCGTCCGTTTCCGTCCTGAAACGGGTGGATCCTCTCGAAACGGACGTGAAAGTCGAGAATATCGTTCAGTGTTTTCGGACGGCCGTCATTATACGACTCCAGCAGCTTTCTGATTTCCGTGGAAACCGCTTCGGGACTTGCCGTCCGGTTTCCGCCGACTTCATTCGGAAATTTTTTATAGTCGCCTGCGGCAGACCAGCTTTCCCGGCTGTCCGAGGTCCCGTTCTTCAGCGTATAATGCAGCTCTTTAATGAACTTCTCGCTGACAGGGATATCTGCTTTATCGATGATGATGTCGATGCATCTGAAGTGATTCGCCGTTTCCAGGTTACCGGCAAGATAAACTGTCATTTTTTGCGTAAAAATCTTAATATAGTTTGCCGATAAGCCCTGTACAATGAAAAAGACAGATCCCGGATATGGAATCTGTCTTTTTAAATCATCTTTATTTATGCTTTGCCGGTCTCAGTCCAGAATCTTTCCGTCTCTCGAGATGGTCACGACCTGCCACGGAAGGAACTTGCCGCTGTTTTTCAGCGCGTTCTCCGCCGCTCTCTGCAGTCCGCCGCAGCACGGCACCTCCATCCGGACGATGGTCACGTCCTTGATGTCGTTGTTTTTGATGATTTCCGTCAGCTTTTCGGTGTAGTCTACCGCGTCAAGTTTCGGACAGCCGATGAGCGCGACCCGGCCCTTGAGGAAATCCTCATGCATGTTCGCGTACGCATAGGCCGAGCAGTCCGCCGCAATCAGCAGCTTCGCGTTGTCGTAGAACGGTGCTTTCGTCGGCAGCAGCTTGATCTGAACCGGCCACTGGCCGAGTCTCGATACCGGCTTATGATCGACCGGACCCCGCGGTTCTTCCGCTGTTTCGGTTTCGAACTGCATCATACTGGATCCCGGGCAGCCTCCCGCCGGCTGCGAATGAACCGCCTTCGTTTTTTCTGCGGCTTCCTTCTTTGCGACCTGGGCCTTCTGCACCGCTTCTTCGTCGTATTCAGGTGCTTCGCGTTCTTCAAACGAGATCGCTCCTGTCGGACACGCCGGCAGGCAGTCCCCGAAGCCGTCGCAGAAATTCTCTCTGACCAGCTTCGCCTTCCCGTTCACCATGTCGATGGCCCCTTCGTGACACGCCGTCGCGCACAGGCCGCAGCCGTTGCATTTTTCTTCGTCTATATGAATGATCTGTCTTAACATCGTCTGACCTCCTTGATTTTCTATATCCATTCTAGTAAAATTCTCACCATCAGTATGTGGTTTTAACCACATAATTACAATTATCGGAGAAAGATATGGATCTCGAATATCTAAAAAAGACGGCGCTGTTTAAAAATATGACCGATACGGAAATCCGGTCCGCGCTGAAAGCGCTTCAGGCGGACGAGAAGAGCTACGCAAGAAACGAAACGATTCTTCACGCAGGCTCACGAACCGACCGGATGGGCCTGGTTCTGTCCGGAAACGTCAGGATCGAGAGTACGGACATCTGGGGAAACCGGACGCTGCTGAACAAAACCGGCCCCGGACACTATTTCGCAGAAAGCTACGCCCTGCTTCCGGAGGAGCCGATGCTCGTGGACGCGGTGGCGGACGAAGACTGCAGGATTCTGTTTCTTAAGGTCGACACCCTGGGCAGCGCTGACGAACCCGTCGAGACCTGGAAGGCGAAGGCTGCCGCCAATTTACTCGGTATCTCCGTCAGGAAGAATCTGAGTCTGTCAGGCAGGAGCTTCCACACCTCACCGAAGACGATCCGGGGCCGCGTCATGGCCTATCTGAACTCGGTCTCTCTGAAGGCCCGTTCAAACGAATTCGACATTCCCTTTGACCGTCAGCAGCTGGCGGATTATCTGAATCTTGAACGCAGCGCGCTGTCAAAAGAACTGGGGAAGATGCGCCGGGACAAGATACTCTCCTTCAGAAAAAATCATTTCATTCTGCATAAAACGCAGTGATCTTCAGCAGCTTAGAGCAGCTTAAAAAAATAACTGCGCAGCTCAGGTTAGTTTATCCTGATTTATTAGGATCTTCTCAGCGAACGGATATAATATAAGATACTATGACTTATCATTCAACGGGAGAATACCTATGACAACCGAAAATCCGTCGCTGGAAACCGGCCTCACATCCGTTCAGGTCGCCGACAGGATCGCGGAAGGACTCGACAATAAGAGTAAATTCAGGCCGTCCAAGACCTACGGACAGATCCTGTACGATAATACGTTCACGTTCTTCAACATGCTCAACTTCGTTCTGGCGCTGTGCATCGCATTCGTCGGTTCCTATAAGAACCTGCTGTTTATGGGCGTCGTGACCTGCAACATCCTGATCGGAACCGTACAGGAAATCCGGGCGAAGCGGACCATCGAAAAGCTGTCTCTGATCGCGTCGCCTCACGTGAAGGTGATCCGGGACGGGACAGAGCAGGAGATTCCCGTCGAGAGCGTCGTGCAGGACGATATTCTCGTTCTTTCCACAGGAAGTCAGATTCCCGCGGATGCGGTCCTGGCAGACGGCAGCGTCGAAGTGAACGAATCGCTCCTAACAGGCGAAAGCAGGCTTATCACGAAGAAAGACGGCGACCCGCTCCTGTCCGGAAGCTTCGTCGTAAGCGGCAGATGTCTTGCCCGCGCCATTAAGGTCGGGACGGAAAGCTTCGCCAACAAGCTTACGGCCGACGCCAGAGTCCTGAAGGCTCCGAAGTCCCAGATCCGTGAATCACTGAATCAGATCGTCAAATCCATTACCGTGATCCTCGTACCTGTGGGGATCTATATGTTCGTCAAGGATTATATATTTCTCCATTCGACACTCGAAGAAGCAGTCGTCAGCACCACCGCGGCCCTTATCGGCATGATCCCTGAAGGGCTTATCCTGCTCACGAGCATGGTCTTCGCGATAAGCGTAACCCGTCTTGCGAAATATCATACGCTGGTTCAGGAGCTCTCAAGCGTCGAAACCCTCGCCCGCGTCGACATGCTCTGCCTCGACAAGACCGGGACCCTGACGGAAGGCTCGATGATCTTCGACGAGCTCGTTCCCTTCGCCGGTCATGATGATGCGGAGATGAAGGCGGATCTGCTGCGTCTCACAGGCGCGCTCACCGATGAGAATTCGACGATCAACGCGGTCCGCGAAGCCTTTCCCGGAACGGAGAACACAGCGCTTCACGTCGTACCGTTCTCGTCAAGCCGCAAATACAGCGGCGCCACCTTTGATAACGGCAGCCTGATCCTCGGCGCCGGCTCCTTTATTCTCGGAGACGCGTATAAACAGTATGTCAGTCAGGAAGAAAAGTATCTGAAAAACGGACAGCGCGTCCTGCTTCTCGCAAAATCGGCGAAACCCTTCGACGGAACGACACTGCCGCCGGATATCGAGCCTGTCGGGCTCATCGTCCTCAGCGACAAGATCCGAAAGGAAGCGCCGGATACCCTGAAGTTCTTTTACGACCAGGGCGTCGGAATCAAAATCATCTCCGGAGACGATCCGGTCGCTGTCGCTCATATCGCAAAACGCGCCGGCGTGACCGGCTGGGGAGACTACTGCGACGCCGGAACGCTGAAGACGCCGGAGGACATCAAAGCCGCCGCGAAGAAATATACGGTGTTCGGACGCGTGACCCCGGAACAGAAGCTCGCGCTGATCAAGGCTCTCAAAGCCCAGCGGCATACCGTCGCGATGACGGGAGACGGCGTAAACGACGTGCTCGCCCTCAAGGAAGCGGACACGAGCATCGCGGTCGCAGAAGGCAGCGACGCGGCACGCGCCGTCGCCAATCTGATCCTGCTCAATTCCGACTTCGCAGCCCTGCCGCAGGTCGTCGCAGAAGGACGCAGGTCCATCAACAATCTGCAGCGAAGCGCATCGCTGTTCCTGTCGAAGACGACCTTCTCGATTCTTGTTGGCATTCTGTATATGCTTATCCCGCAGCCGTATCCCTTTATACCGGTGCAGATCACACTGGTCGGGACGCTTACGATCGGCTATCCTGCGCTAGTCCTCGCGGTTGAACCCAACAAGGACCGCGTTAAAGGCCGGTTTATTCCCAATGTCCTGAAGAAATCACTGCCCGCGGGACTGATGATGTTCACGGGGGTTGCGGTGGTCGCCCTTCTCGGCGGAGCGCTAGACCTGACCGCAGACCAGGTATCCACACTGTCCGTCTATGCAGTCGCCTGCGCAGGCTTTATCCTGATGTTCGACATGTGCCTGCCCTTTAACTTTATCCGTTCGGTCCTGTATATCTCGGCGCTGGGAGGCTTCCTCGCGCTCACCTATTACTACGACTGGTTCTTCGGAATGGTCGAAATAGGCGTAAACGGCTATCTGGTCGTCGCCGGGCTGCTGATACTCGACTGGATCGTATTCCTGATTCTCAACAGGCCCCAGATCACACGAAAGATGGTCCGCTTTGTCCGAAAGGTCTTCAGGAAAAAAGACCAGGCTGAGAAAGAGCTCAAAAGCCAGGTGGAAAAAGGAATCAGTCAGAATATGGATTCCATTAAGAAGATGGTGATGCCTGAAGAAGATCAGCCGGGTTCAGACGGTCAGCCGGAACAGGCCGACGAGTCGAAGGTCAGCGCCGAAGCTGCGAAGGAGATTGAGATTAAAGACCAGATTACGAAAGAAAAAAACAACGTAATAAAAGAATAATCAGATGACAGCCGGTTTTCGCATTCACGCGGACCGGCTTCAGTTTATAAGAGAGCAGGTAGAGCCGCAGCTGGAGGATGTTGTGAAAAATGAATAAATCGAGAATCAGCAGATATTTAAGCCTGGTCCTTCGGCATCATCCGGAAGCGGCGGGAATCAGCCTCGACCGCCACGGATGGGCGGAGGTAAGCGAACTCCTGACCGGTGTGAGCAGAAAGTACCCGATCGACCGGAAGCTTCTCGACGAGATCGTCGAGGAGGATGAAAAGCAGAGATATTCCTACAGCCCTGACGGCACGAAGATCCGGGCCAGTCAGGGACATTCGATCCCGGTGGATGTCGAGCTCGAACGTGCCGCTCCGCCGGAATACCTGTGGCACGGGACAGGGGAGAAGTCGACAGCTTCGATCGACAGACAGGGACTCCTGCCGATGGGAAGGCTGTACGTTCATCTCTCGCCGGACCCGGAAACCGCGGTGAAGGTCGGACGCAGACACGGAAGACCGGTGGTGTACCGGATCAGCTCCGGAAAGATGGCGGAAGACGGAATCCCGTTCTGGAGATCCGAGAACGGAGTCTGGCTCGTGAAGAACGTGCCGGTTAAATATCTGCGGGCCGGAATCGGGAAGATGACAGAAAGTCGAGAATGAATTGCATTTGATTACAAATGGTTCTTAATTCTTTTTCGAATTTCTGCTTCCGGAAGGCGGATAACGCCGCCATTCTTTTGGAGAAGAATTTGGAGCAGTCGAACGTATTCTATTTCAGTTAATACTTTCTGATCAATGAGTTGATCAAAAATCCATAAAGTTCCATGATAAGGAGTCCCCATTGTCTCTGCGGCTTTTCGGAGCTGCTTGTCACCGGTGAGCAAGGTGAAATTTCGTTTGATCGCTGTTGCCAGTGCGAGCGCATCGTAACGTGATAAACGTCGATGTCGTTCACCGATTTCAACTGCCGGCATCAGCTCGTTATCAGAGACAGTGACTGTCTGAAGTCCTAAGCGGAGAAGCTGTTCTGATAATTCTGGTGGCGCCAGTATTTCATCGTGGACAGCTATAGAATTCAGAGTTTAAAAGAAACGGCAGGTGCAGCGATTCTATTTCACTGAAATCAATCCAGATATTTGTATCACTGCTGAACTGCATGAACGGCCTCAGTGTTGTCAGATAATTCACGTGCTATGTCGTTGAACGGAACCTGCAGCAGCTCGGCTCCGCGCTGGATATTGATCTCTTCTTCTTCTATAGCTCTGTAGACCAGCTGTTTAAACAGCAGCGGTTTTTCCGATTCGATTCGTGAAGGTTCGTTTTTTCGCCATCCTAGATAGCTGATCTTCCTCGAGTAGCTTTCATAAGCTGCGCTGCCGATAACACCGCATTCTCTCGCACGATAGGCCAGACACTGCATGGAGATTCCATATTCGACAGCTGAAATTTCCATATCCCTTTGAATCGACTGTCGTCTGAAACCGAGCTCTCTGATAACGTCGGTTTCAGGGAACAGAAAAGCACCTGCAATTGCGTTAGCCTGTTTCTCATTGTCATATTCGCCTGAAAAGGCCATATGAGTCAGTTCGTGTGCCAGAGTAAAACGCTGCCTTTCAGAAGTCATATTAGAATTTAGAGCGATATACGGATAATTCTCTACAGTTCCGTTGATCCCCGAAAATCCAGATTCTTGAACATCTAATAAGCAGACAAGAATTCCTTTGTTTTCAAGGTTGGAAACAAGCTGACAGACAGGTCCGCTTTCCGCAAGACCGAGCCAGTTTCTTAAACGGGCAGCATTTATTTCATTGTTTTCTGATAGTTCAAGAGAATGAATAGCGGGAGGCTCAGGGAGAACGTTAGCTCCTAGAAAATCTTCCACAGTCATAAATCTGTCGAAGTACGATTCGATCGAAGCAAAGACGTACTCCTGTTTCCTGTGTCCGAAATTGCTGTTTTATCTAAATGCACCATGATAAAACTGCAGATTTTCATTCCGGCTCGCAGTCAGATCCATAACAGAGACAGATAAAACCTGAGCTAACTTTTTCAGAATTGCAGGTTCAGGCATTCTTTCGTTGCTTTCGTAATGAGTGACAGCCATACTGCTGATTCCGGCCTTCTCTGCGATTTTCTTTTTCGTCATATTATTTTGCAGACGATAATACTTCAAGTTTTTACCTATCATATCAGTCCCTCCTGTTTATATTGTACGAAAATATCATCGGAAATAAACACTTGTTTAAAACCTGAAAAATAGTGAAAACTCTTTATATTAAGCTTCGATATCAAG
>CALMRA010000238.1 GCA_937872065.1 uncultured Eubacteriaceae bacterium
CAGACTTTCTGGGCGAGCCTGGAAGCCACCTTGCAGAAAGCCTGCTCCATACCGGATATAACGATCGCAGCAGCAGTGTGAAAAAGCAGCCGATTCTGTAAACAAACATCGACAACACAAATCTCCGTACCGGCATCTCACCTTGCACCGGACGGAGATTTTTCGTTATTCATTTTCCATTATTCACTTTCCGTGGAAGCTTCTGTTCCTTTTTCGTCTTTTCCGAATACGATTCTCAGAAAATTTTCTCTGCTCTCCAGCGCTTCCTTCAGCTCCCTGCGCCTGACCAGAGAGACGTAAACCGCGCAGGCTTCCGCCTGGGTAGCGCTTCCCTTTTTCGGGTTATAGACGATATCCGTAAAGGAGTCGTACTTAAGAATCGATTTCGAAAGATCGGGGTGTTCGATAAGCGCATGGATATACAGCCAGTCGTAGAAGAACGTCTTCGGTTCCGTCGGAAACTCTTCGTCGTCAAATACGTAGCCTGTGAGCGGACCGGCCGTCTTTCTTCGTGCGTCCTTCTTCGCCGCCATCGACGTCCCGTCCAGCAGATCAAGGTAGGGTCCGCCGTTCCCGAATATCTTTCCGGCCTGATAAGCGGACTCGACCGTTACTTCTCTGCCCGATTTCATTTTGATGGTCAGATTAAACGGACTGAGCTTGAAGCCCAGCTCGGATGCGGACTGGGTGGAGACTTCGAGGATTTTCGCATCCGGACAGAGCTCATGATAAGCCTGATGCAGGCTCTCATAGCTTCTCTGGCGCTGAATCTTCGCGAGACCGCAGTAATATTTAAAATTCGGATTCGTCACCGTATACAGCGCGGAACTGTCCGGATTTGAATCCACCGTATAAACAGGTCTGACAGCCATATCTTCCCTCCTGCAGTGAGTACTGCGCCGGCTTCGGCTTCTTGATCTTATTCTCTTTAAGTATCATTGTCGTGATTATGTTCAGGACCAGCTATACTAAAAATACCCAGTGTACGGTTTTTCAGGCACAAAAAAAGGACCCTCAGGTCCTTTAAAATTACAATGCCGAATCCGGATTTTCACCTAGTATTTCCGTCGTCACGTGTTCCGACCACCAGGCGACTCCCGGTCCTGTGACGACTGCCGCTGCGATGGTCCCGACGCCGATAATATTCCAGATCGAAACATGAGCCAGCAGACAGAACACAATTCCTGCTGCAACGGCCGTCAGGTCGATAAATGTGTAGATTAACCGGAAGCTCAGTTTATTATGAAAGGCTTTCTGCAGAACCAGCGCGAGGCCCTGAGCCGACGGGATCCCCAGCTTCGCGTCCATATACATGGCGACACCGAGGGTGATGAGCGCTGTTCCCAGCAGCAGAACGAGAATTCTTCCCCAGAGCAGGTACTCGATATGGAAGTAGTCATTCGAGAGCCATACAGCGGCGTCCGCGACGTAGCCGACGAACATATTGACAAAGGTGCCGATTCCCACCGTATGGCGGTCCCAGATGAACTGTACAGCCAGCATCACCGCGCCGATTATCATCGTGCAGGTCCCGAAGCTGATATGGGTCAAATAGCTCATTCCGAGGTACATGCTGGCGAAGGGGTCGATCCCGAAGGCGCTCAGACGATAGAGTCCGATCGCAAAACCCGCGATGATGTTTCCGCCTATCATCATCGTGATGCGTCTGCCCTTCGTGTATCTGTGTTTGTTTTCTACGTAAGATCCGGGTCTGTTCTTCTCTGTCATCCGGTTTTCCTTTCATTTTCAGATAGTCTAACTGTACCCAGTTAAGAGCACGTAACTACGCGAAAACGGCTGATCGGAAAAACAGATGACGGTTACATTGAAATTTCTAATGGATGATGCTGATTTTCAGTTCTGATTAATGATCGTGAGAGCCGCAGCCGTGATCTCCGCAGGTATGCGAACCGGAATGATCGTGGTGCGAGCAGCGTACATCCGGATTGTAGTACAGGCTGTCATTCAGGAGCG